>JBDTNK010000076.1:0-9285 GCA_039933775.1 Chloroflexota bacterium
CATCGATCCGGACGAGATCCTCGTCGACTTCGGTGGCAAGAGCGAGGGCGTCGTCAGCAACCGCGAGCTGATGAGCCGCCGCGGCCCGCGCGACAGCGGCGCCGATGAGTCGCGCCCGGAGCTGAAGATGGGCGACGAGGTGCTCGTCTACGTCCTCCAGCCAGAATCGCCGGAGGGCCATGCCGTCCTCTCGCTGCGTCGCGCCGGTCTCGAGCGCAAGTGGCGCGCGATGCAGGAGCGCTTTGACGCGGGCGAGATCGTCGAAGCACGTGTCATCGACCACAACAAGGGCGGCCTGATCGTCGACCTCGGCGTGCGCGGCTTCGTGCCGATCAGCCAGATCGTCGACTTCCCGCGCCGGCCGCGCGACGAGCAGCCGCGCGACGCCGCGCAGGAGATCGCCGAGAAGCTGCAGCCGTTCGTCGGTCGCACCCTCCGGTTGAAGATCCTGGAGGTCAATCGCAAGGCGAACCGCCTCATCCTGTCGGAGAAGGTCGCCCTCTACGAGGAGCGCCGCGAGAAGCGCGACGAGCTGTTCAGCAGCCTGCAGGTCAGCCAGCGCGTTACCGGTCAGGTGCGCAGCATCGCCCCGTTCGGCGTCTTCGTCGACCTCGGCGGCATCGACGGCCTGGTCCACAAGAGCGAGCTGTCCTGGAACAAGGTCAACAACCCGGAGACCGCGTACCAGATCGGTGACGAGGTCGAGGCCGAGGTCATCGACATCAACCACGAGCGTGGCCGCATCAGCCTCTCGATCCGGAGGCTGCAGCCCGATCCGTGGCAGGAGTCGGTGGCGAAGTACAACATCGGCGACGTCATCCCCGGAACGGTGACCAAGCTTGTCAACTTCGGAGCGTTCGTCCGTGTCGAGGAGGGCCTCGAGGGCCTGATCCACATCAGCGAGCTGTCCAACCAGCGTGTCGCGCATCCGGGCGATGTCGTGCAGGAGGGACAGGAGGTCAAGCTGCGCATCATCAGCCTCGACTCCGAGCGCCATCGCCTGGGACTCAGCCTGAAGCAGGCGGAGGATCGGCCGGTGCCGGCGGCGGCGCAGCCGTCGCGCTTCGAGGATCGCCCGCAGCGGGCTCGCCGTGACCGACGGGATCGCGACTACCGGCCGGAGGATGCCGTCTCGGCACCCGAGGAGGGCATCGACAACACGATGGCCGCAGCGTTCGCTGAATCTGGCCTGCTCGAGCAGTTCCGCGCCAGCCAGGCAGCCCGCGAGACCGCTCCGGCCGACGTGAGCGCCGAGGCTGCCGCGACCGAGGAGACGGAAGCCAGTCCCTCCGAGCCCGATGTCGCCGAGGAGGTCGCTGCCGTTTCGGAGGCACCCGCGGAGGTAGCCGGCACGCAGTCCGAGACGCCGGCGGAGGAGCCTGAGACTCCGGCGGAGGAGCCTGAGGCGCCGGCGGCGGAGCCCGAAGCCCCGGAGGACGAGCCCGAAGCTCCGGCGGAGGAGCCCGAAGCTCCCGCGGAGGAGTCTGAGAATCCGCCCGCCGAACCTGAGGCCAGCGCCGAGACCGGCGAGGAGCCGCAGCCCTAGCAACCGTGCGGGATCAATTTCGCGCAGTCAGGCGTCACTAGTCGGGACGGACCCTCACGGGACCGTCCCGACGTCGTTCTTCCGGTCGCGATCGATGAGCGATCAGAGACCTTCCCGCGTATAGAGAGAGCAACACCGTCGAGCCGAGTTGCGACATCCGGCCCGATGTCTGCTCTACACTCCACCATCACGACCGGCGCGGATAGCCCGGGAGCACAGGACTCATGACCATGGACCGATTCGACAAGTTCACCGACAGGGCGCGAAAAGTCCTCACCCTCGCGCAGGATGAGGCGCAGCGCTTCAACCACAACTACATCGGCACCGAGCACCTGCTGCTCGGGCTCGTGCGCGAGGGCGAAGGCGTCGCCGCGCGCGTGCTCGAGAACATGAACGTCGAGCTGTCCAAGGTCCGCACCGCCGTCGAGTTCATCATCGGCCGCGGCGATCGGCCGGTGGTCGGCGAGGTCGGGCTCACCCCGCGCGCCAAGCGGGTGATCGAGCTGGCCATCGACGAGGCCCGGCGCCTGGGCCACAACTACATCGGCACCGAACACCTGCTGCTCGGCCTGGTCCGCGAGGGCGAGGGGATCGCCGCCGGGGTGCTGGAGAGCCTGGGCGTCAACCTGGACAAGGTGCGCCACCAGGTGATCCATGTGCTCAGCCAGAGCACGAGCGTCTCGCCGGCGCAGGAGACGAAGCGTCCCTCCAAGACGCCGACGCTCGACCAGCTGGGCGTCAATCTCACGGAGTTGGCTCGCGCCGGCAAGCTCGACCCGGTCATCGGGCGCGAGAAGGAGATCGAGCGCGTCATCCAGATCCTGGGTCGCAAGACGAAGAACAACCCCGCGCTGATCGGCGAGCCGGGCGTGGGGAAGACCGCCATCGCCGAGGCGCTCGCGCATCGGATCGTGGCGGGGGACGTCCCGGACACGCTCGCCGACAAGCGGGTCCTGACCCTCGACATCGGCTCGCTCGTCGCCGGCACGAAGTATCGCGGCGAGTTCGAGGAGCGGCTCAAGAAGATCATCGAGGAGCTGCGCTCCAGCTCGGACAGCGTGCTCTTCATCGACGAGCTGCACACGCTCGTCGGGGCCGGCGCGGCGGAGGGCGCCATCGATGCGGCGAACATCCTGAAGCCGCCGCTCGCGCGCGGCGAGCTGCAGTGCATCGGCGCCACGACGCTCGACGAGTTCCGCAAGTACATCGAGAAGGACGCGGCGCTCGAGCGCCGCTTCCAGCCGGTCATGGTCGAGGAGCCGACGGTCGACGAGGCGGTCGCGATCCTGTTCGGGATCCGCGAGCGCTACGAGGAGCACCACCACGTCAAGATGACCGACGAGGCGCTGCGCGCCGCGGTCGACCTCTCGGTGCGCTACATCGCGGATCGCGCCCTGCCCGACAAGGCGATCGACCTCATCGACGAGGCCGGTTCGCGCGTCCGCCTGCGGAGCGCATCGGCACCGCCGCAGCTGAAGCAAGCCCAGCGCGATCTCGTGGAGATCACGCGCCAGAAGGACGAGGCGATCGCCGGCCAGGACTACGAGGCGGCGGCCCGGCTGCGCGACGAGGAGGCGCAGGGCAAGGAGCGGATCGACGAGGTCCGCGCCGCATGGCAGGCGGAGAGCGCGAAGGACACGCCGGTGGTCACCGACGAGGACATCGCCGAGGTCGTCGCGATGTGGACCGGCATCCCCGTCGTGCGCATCAGCGTGGAGGAGTCGGAGCGGCTGCTCCACATGGAGGAGGCGCTGCACAAGCGCTACGTCGGCCAGGAGGAGGGGATCCTCACCATCAGCCGTGCCGTGCGTCGCGCCCGGGCGGGGCTGAAGGACCCGAAGCGACCGATCGGCTCGTTCATCTTCTCAGGCCCCACCGGGGTCGGGAAGACGGAGATGGCGCGAGCGCTCGCCGAGTTCATGTTCGGCAGCGAGGACGCGCTGGTGAAGATCGACATGAGCGAGTTCATGGAGCGACACAACGTCTCGCGCCTGGTCGGCGCACCGCCCGGCTATGTCGGGTACGACGAAGGCGGCCAGCTGACCGAGGCCGTCCGGCGCAAGAGCTACAGCGTCGTGCTGCTCGACGAGATCGAGAAGGCGCATCCAGAGGTCTTCAACATCCTCCTGCAGATCCTGGAGGACGGACATCTGACTGATGCGAAGGGCCGGCGCGTCGACTTCCGGAACACGATCATCATCATGACCAGCAATGTCGGCGCGCAACAGCTGCAGCATGACTCATCGATCGGGTTCCGGGCCGGCGGCAGCGAGGCGGTCCAGGCGGCGGCCAACTACGACCGCATGAAGGACAAGGTGCTCTCGGAGCTCAAGAACACGTTCCGGCCCGAGTTCCTGAACCGAATCGACGCCACGGTCGTGTTCCGGCAGCTGACCCGCGAAGAGATTCGCGAGATCGTCGACCTGCTCCTGGTACGCGTGAAGGCGCAGCTCGCCGGCCAGCAGATGGAGCTCATCGTGACCGATGCCGCGAAGGACGCGATCATCGAGAAGGGCTACGACCAGACAATGGGCGCGCGGCCACTGCGACGCGAGATCCAGAACCAGATCGAGGATCCGCTCGCCGAACGGATGCTCAGGGGGAGCTTCGAGTCGGGCGACAAGATCGTCGTCGACCTGGGTCCGGACGGGGCGCTGGACATCACGCGGCATGCACCCGCGGAGCGCGAGCCTGCCGCCGCGCAGGCCTGATAAGCGCCCGATACGCCGGCGATACGAGCCGCGTGCGACGATGGCGGGCCTGACCAGTCCCGTCATCGTCATATCTCACCCCACTGCACGAGGTCGCTCTTGTCCGTCCGCTCGGTCCACGTCTGCCAGCAGTGCGGCTCCGAATCCCCGAAGTGGTCGGGCCAGTGCCCGTCGTGCGGGGCGTGGAACACGCTGGTCGAGACGGTCGTGCCGAAGGGCCCCGGTACACGGTCACGGCCGGCGCGCACCGCGCTGACCGTCGACGCCGTGGCACAGCCAATCGGCGCGGTCAGCAGCGCCGAGGCGGATCGGCTGATGAGCGGCATCGGCGAGGTGGATCGCGTGCTGGGGGGCGGCTTCGTGCCCGGGTCGATCGTGCTCATCGGCGGCGATCCCGGTATCGGCAAGTCGACGCTGCTGCTGCAGCTGGCGGCGCGCATCGCCGGCGCCGGCAGCGGGGTGCTCTACATCAGCGGCGAGGAGTCTCCGGCCCAGGTACGCGGCCGCGGCGAGCGGGTGGGTGCCGTGGTCGCCGGCCTCGACCTGCTGGCGACGACTGACCTCGCCACCGCAGTGACGGCGATCGAGGCGCGACAGCCGGCGCTGGCGGTCGTTGACAGCGTCCAGACGCTCGCCAGTGACGAGCTCGGCGGGCCCGCCGGCAGCGTCGGCCAGGTGCGCGAGGTGGCCAGCCGCCTGGCGGAGGTGGCGAAGGCAGGCCGCAGCTGCGTCGCATTGGTGGGGCACGTCACCAAGGAGGGGACCGTCGCCGGGCCGCGCACGCTGGAGCACCTCGTCGACGCGGTGCTCTATCTCGAAGGCGAGCGTCTCTCGGGAACGCGGCTTCTGCGCGCAGCCAAGAACCGCTTCGGCTCTACCGAGGAGGTCGGCGTGCTCGAGATGGCCGGTGACGGGCTGGTCGAGGTCACCGATGCCTCGCGCTTCTTCCTGGCCGATGGCGGCGAGCCGGTCTCGGGCAGCGCCGTGACGATCGCGCTGGAGGGGACGCGACCGCTGGCGGTGGAGATCCAGGCGCTCGTGGCGCCGGCCGGCTACGGTCCCCCGCGACGCGCGACGACCGGCATCGATGTCAACCGCGTGCTCATGCTCATCGCCGTGCTGGCGCGCCACGCGGGGGCGAACCTGACCGCGCACGACGTCTACGTCAACGTGGCGGGCGGTCTGCGCATCGTTGAGCCCGCCGCGGACCTGGCGATCGCCACCGCCCTGGCCAGCAGCCTGCGCGAGCGCGCGGTGCGCTCGGGTACCGTCGTGGCCGGCGAGGTCGCGCTGTCGGGACGGCTGCGAGCCGCCGGCCGCGCGGATCGGCGGCTGGCCGAGGCCCGTCGCCTGGGCTTCGATCGACTGGTGACCGGCCCCGAACGTGGACATCCGGCAGTGGAAGGCGCGGGGATGCTGCAGGCACCGGACATCCGCAGCGCACTGCAGCTGGTGCTGGCCGAAGACTGAGCCGAGCATTGCCGCCCCTTCGGGCACGTGCTACCGTTCGCCGTCTTCATCAGCCCAGCGATCCATCCGTCCATTCCTCCCGCACTCATCGGTCTGACCATGACCAGGATCATCCAGCTGCTGGGTGCCCTCATCGGCACCTTCATCGGCTTCGCCTTCGGCCTGCTCATCCTCGAGCGCAGCGGCGACATCGTCAGTGCGCCGAACCGGCCTGCCTTCCTCATGGCGGTCGTGGCGGCCTCGCTCCTCTTCGGCTACCTGGCAATCCCGTACGTGACCGTGTATCCGACGCGTTGGGCGGTCGACCGTCTCGGGGCGGCCGGAGCGGGCGATTACGCGATCGGCGTCGGGGCGCTCGTCATCGGGCTGCTCATGGGGCTGCTGCTCGGGACGCCGCTGGCGGCGTTGGGTGCTCCGTGGGGATTCCTGCTGCCCCCGATCGTCTCGGTCGGGCTGGCGCTGCTCATGCTCGCCGCCACGATGTACAAGCGCGACGTGCTGCTGCCCGCCGTCGCCGGTCTCATGCCAGGCGGGCGACGTCGCGGCGGATCGGCGGGGCGCGTCGTCGTCGACACGAGCGCGATCATCGATGGCCGCCTCGTCGATCTGTCGAAGACCGGCTTCATCATGGGCACCCTGGTCGTGCCCAAGTTCGTGCTCGAGGAGTTGCAGCGCATCGCCGATTCGCCCGACGCGCTGCGCCGCAACCGCGGGCGTCGCGGGCTCGAGATGCTCACCGCGCTGGGGCGCGACTCGGTGTCGCCGGTCGAGATCAGCGACGAGACCTACCCGGAGATCAACGAGGTGGATGCCAAGCTGGTTGCCTACGCGCGCGAGCACACCGCTGCCATCCTCACCAACGACTTCAACCTGAACCGGGTCGCGGAGCTGCAGGGCATCAAGGTGCTCAACATCAACGAGCTCGCCAACGCGGTGAAGCAGGTCCTGCACCCCGGCGAGGAGATGCTCGTTCGGATCATCCAGGACGGCAAGGAGCCGGGCCAAGGGGTCGGCTACCTGGACGACGGCACCATGATCGTGGTCGAGAACGGCGCCCGCCACATGGATCGCGAGATCGCGGTCAGCGTGACGCGGGTGCTCCAGACGGTCGCCGGACGGATGATCTTCGCGCAACCTCGCTCGGACGCGGCGGCCGAGCCGCACAACGGGTGAAGCGCCGCATCGCTGCGGTCCTTGTCGCCGCCGGCCGCTCGGAGCGGATGGGCAGCGACAAGCTCTGGATCGACCTCCACGGCCGCCCGGTCTGGCGCTGGAGCCTCGATGCGCTCTTGGCGGTGCCACAGGTGCGGCGCATCGCGGTCGTCGTGGCGCCCGAGCGCGAGGCTGACTTCCGGGCTGCGCTGCCCGGCTCCTCCATGGACCGATGTCTCACGGTCGGTGGCGGCTCGATCCGCGCGCACTCCGTGCTCGCGGGTCTCGAGGCGCTGCGCGCATCCGGCACGCCCGACGACGCGACCGTCCTCGTCCACGATGCAGCGCGTCCGGCCGCCACGCCCGCGCTCGTCGCGCGCGTGGCGGCGGCTCTGCGCGGCGATGAGGCGATCGTGCCGGTCATCGCCATCCACGACTCGTTGAAGCGACTCGAGGATGGCCGTGCCGACGCCGCGGTATCGCGCGCCGGAGTGGTGGCCGCGCAGACGCCGCAGGCCGGGCTCCTGGGACGCCTGCGCGAGGCGCTCGTCGCCGCGCATGCCGCCGAGGCGGATATCACCGATGACGTGGGCGCGCTCGCCGTGTTGGGCATCCCGGTGCGCACCGTCGAGGGCGAAGTCGCGAATCACAAGCTGACGACGCCCGCCGACGAGGCGCTGCTGCGCACGATCCTGCGCGACCGAGCCGTCCCGCTGGCCGCGCCGGCGATCGGACACGAGGGTGCGCGCGCGGGGATTGGCTTCGACGCGCACCGCCTCGTCAAAGGGCGCCCGCTGCGCCTCGGCGGCCTCGCCTGGCCGGCCGAGCCGCGCGGCCTGAGCGGACACTCCGACGGGGACGTGGCGCTGCACGCGGTGATCGATGCGCTGCTGGGGGCCGCAGGCCTCGGGGACGTGGGTGCGCTCTTCCCGTCCGGCGGCGAGGCCTGGCGCGACGCCGACAGTGGCGAGCTGCTCGAGCGCGCAGCGCAGGCCGTGCGCGAGGCTGGCTGGATCGCCACCTCGATCGACCTGGCGATCGTCGCGGCGGAGCCGGCCATCGCCCCGCGGCGTGTCGAGATCGCGCGTCGCATCGCCGAGCTGGCGTCGCTCGGTGCGGCACAGGTCACCGTCAAGGGCACTACCACCGACGGCCTCGGCATCACCGGCGGCGACGGCATCGCCGCCCACGCCGTCGCCGTCGTGCGCCGAGCCGACCCGACGCCGCGTCCCGACGCGTGAGCGAGCTGCTCGGTGGCCGGCGTCCTGTGGTCGAGGCACTGCGCGCCGGCCGTCCGGTCCGGAGGCTCTGGATCAGCCGCACCACGCGCGCCAGCCCCGAGCTCGCCGAGATCGAACAGCTGGCGCGCGGGCTCGGTCTGGCGCCGCAACGGGTCGCCGGCGATTGGATCCGTGACCACGCCGGATTCGAGGGGCATCAGGGCGTCCTGCTCGAGGTCGAGGAGCGGCGCTGGTCCGACCTCGACGCCATGCTGGCCCGCGCCCTGGCGCGCGGCACGCCGCCGTTCCTCCTCATCCTCGAGGCGCTCCAGGACCCGGTCAACTTCGGGACGCTGCTGCGCGCCGCGGAGGCGGCCGGCGTCGACGGCGTCATCTTCCCGGAGCGCGGGGCGGCGCCGCTCAGCGCGGCGGCGGTGAAAGCGTCGGCGGGCGCCAGCGAGCACCTGCTCCTGGCCCGGGTCGAGAGCCTCGGCACCACCATCCATGACCTGAAGCAGCGGGGGGTGTGGCTGGTGGCGGCCGAGCAGGATGCGCCGGCGACCGCCTGGCAGAGCGACCTGGCCGGGCCGCTGGCCATCGTGGTCGGCAGCGAGGGGAGCGGGGTGAGCGGGGTGATGCGCCGCCGCTGCGACCTCCTTGTCCGCTTCCCGATGACCGGCAAGGTCGCCTCCCTCAACGCGGCGACCGCGGGTGCGCTGCTCCTCTTCGAGGTCGTTCGCCAGCGCACCGCGGGGCTTGACGGCTAGAATCGGGGCCGGCGCCGAGGTAGCTCAATTGGCAGAGCATCGGTTTTGTAAACCGACGGTTGTGGGTTCGACTCCCACCCTCGGCTCCATCGGTTGAGCCGGTCTCGCGCGTCGCGTATACTCGCGCACCGAACGCGCTCATCGGCGCGATCGCCCTCGGTGGGTAGGTTGAGCAGGTGGTGAGCTCCGCTGACTGTAGATCAGCCGTCTTCGACTGTGGGGGTTCGATTCCCTCCCTGCCCACCAGCGCACCGAAAAGGCGAAGGCTCTGTATCGGTCCATCACCGGTGAATCCAATGCATAGATTTACCAAGATAGACCGATGGTTGCCCAGACTCCGGCAGTTCAGCGAGAATCACGGCGCGCCCACGTAGCTCAGTTGGCAGAGCACTTCCTTGGTAAGGAAGAGGTCTCCGGTT
>JBDTNK010000077.1:0-9258 GCA_039933775.1 Chloroflexota bacterium
CGAGCTCCCGCGGCGATGCCGATTGCACCGCCCGTCGGACGCCGAACTGCGACAATCGCGACATGAGCGAGCAGCTGACGCCGGCCGACGTCGCCATCGAGCTGGGCGTCACCATCCGCACGGTGCAACGCTGGATCCGCAGCGGGGTGTTGCCGGCAGAGAAGATCGGCGGCCGGTTCCGCGTGTCGCGTTCGTCGCTTGCACGGGTGCGCGGTGCCCAGCCCGCGCGGCCGTCGGCCCAGCCCGCCGCCCCGCGACCAATTCACACCCTGCTCGTCGCGAATCGCGGCGAGATCGTGGGCCGCATCGCACGGACGGCGCGAGGCATGGGGCTGCGGGTCATCGGCATCCATGCGCCCGGAGAAGCGCCGGCGGCCGGCACCGACGAGGCGCTGGAGGTGCCCTCCTACCTGGACGGTGAGGCAATCATCACGGTGGCGCGACACGCCGGGGCGGACGCGATCCACCCCGGGTACGGCTTCCTGGCCGAGAACGCGGCCTTTGCCGCGGCCGTGACCGATGCGGGCCTGATCTGGGTCGGTCCACCGGCCGCCGCCATGGCCGCGATGGGCGACAAGGCGGCGGCGCGCATTCGCGCCAGGGCCGCGGGCGCGCCGGTTTTGCGCGGCTACGACGACGAGGCCCAGGACGATGCGACGCTTGTCGCCGCCGCGGCGCACGTCGGGTTTCCGCTGCTCGTCAAGCCGAGCGCCGGCGGCGGGGGCAAGGGGATGCACGTCGTCCGCGACTCGGCCGATCTCGTCGCGGTCCTGGCGACCGCGCGGCGCGAGGCAGCGAATGCCTTCGGCGACGATCGGCTCATCCTCGAACGCTTCGTGGAGCACGTGCGCCACGTGGAGATCCAGGTCCTGTTCGACGCTCATGGCGACGGCGTGCACCTTGGCGAGCGTGACTGCTCCGCGCAGCGACGCAACCAGAAGGTGATCGAGGAGGCGCCGGCGGCATCGGTCAGTCCGGAGCTGCGCGAACGGATGGGCGAGGCTGCGCTTGCCGCGGCCGCTTCGGCGGGGTATGTCAACGCGGGGACGGTCGAGTTCCTGCTCGCCGACGACGGCAGCTTCTCCTTCCTGGAGATGAACACGCGGCTGCAGGTCGAGCATCCGGTGACCGAGGCGGTGACCGGGCGTGACCTCGTCGCCGACCAGCTGCGGATCGCGGCCGGCGAGCCGCTGGGCTTCACGCAGGCCGACGTTCGCCTGCGCGGCCATGCCATCGAGGCACGCCTCTACGCGGAGGATCCGGAGGCCGGCTTCCTGCCGGCAACGGGTCGCGTCGTTCACCTTCGCTGGCCCGATGCCGCCTTCATCCGCGTGGACGCCGGCATCGCCGCCGGCGACCAGGTCAGCGACCGCTATGACCCGATGCTGGCCAAGATCATCGCCACCGGCCGCGATCGCCACGAGGCGCTGGCGCGACTGCGCGCGGCGTTGCGCGAGATCGAGCTGCTCGGCGTGACGACGAACCTGCGCTTCCTGCGCTGGCTGCTCGAGCAGCCGCCGGTCGTCGACGGCGAGGTACGGACCGATAGCCTCGCGGCAATCGGGGTTCCAGATCTTCCGCAGCTGGCCGATGAACATTGGCGCGCCGCGGCGGCTGCGCTGCATGGCGCGCTGCCGGACGGCGTCTGGAGTGGCGCGTGGCGGCTCAACGCCGCGCCGGCGCTGCGCATCGAGAGCGGTGACGCGTCGCGGACCGTCACGATCGGGGTGTCGCCGAGGACGGCCGCGTTGGACCGCGACGGCATCGCCCATGTCGATGTCGAGGGGCGATCGACCGCCTTCCGCCTGGCGCCGGCGCCGACCGTCGAGTCGGCACGGCGCCGCGCGGCATCGGAGACATCGGACCACGCCAGCCTTGTCGCCCCGATGCCCGGCCGCGTCATCGCCATTCGCGCGGCGGAGGGCGCATCGGTCCAGCCAGGCGAACCGGTGATCGTGATCGAGGCCATGAAGATGGAGCATGCCGTCGTGTCGCCGATCGCCGGTGTCGTGGCTGGCCTGATGGTGCGGGAGGGTGACCAGGTGCAGCGCGGGGACGTGCTGGCGGAGGTATCGGGCCAGCCGTGAGGCCATACTTGGCGCCATGAGCGAGCAGGTACGGGTCTACGAGGTCGGGCCACGCGATGGGCTGCAGAACGAGGCGCAGCCGATCCCGATCGAGGCCAAGCTGCGCTATCTCGAGCTGCTGGCCGATGCGGGCCTGCGCGAGATCGAGGCCACCAGCTTCGTCTCGCCCAGGGCGATCCCACAGCTTGCCGATGCTGACGAGCTCATGGCGCGCCTCGAGCGCCGGACCGGCGTGCGATACCCGGTTCTGGTGCCGAATGCCCGCGGCATGGCGCGCGCGATCGAAGCCGATGTCGAGGCGATCTGCATCTTCACCGCCGCGTCGGAGGCGTTCACCCAGCACAACATCGGGATGACGATCGCCGCGGCGCTCGATGCCTTCGGCGAGGTCATGGCGCCAGCCCGCGAGCGCGGCATGTGGACCCGCGGCTACGTCAGCACGGCGTTCGGCTGCCCCTACCAGGGCGAGGTCGGCGAGGCGGCCGTCGTGGGCGTGACGCGACAGCTCCTCGACCTGGGCGTCGACGAGGTCTCGATCGGTGACACGATCGGCGTGGCCGGGCCGCGCGACGTGCGACGCGTGGTGGGCGCGCTGCTCGAGGCCGGGATCGAGCCGCGGCAGCTGGCGATGCACTTCCACGACACGCGCGGGACGGCGCTGGCGAACGTGAGCACCGCCCTGGAGCTCGGCATCCGGACCTTCGACGCGTCGACCGGTGGCACGGGCGGCTGTCCCTACGCGCCGGGAGCGGCGGGGAATCTCGCGACCGAGGATCTCGTCTATCTCCTCGAGCGCGAGGGGCACGACCACGGCGTCGACCTTGGGAAGCTCCTCGAGGCGGCGGCATTCATCGCCGAGACGCTCGGCCGGCCGCTGGCCACGAAGGTCGGCCAGGCGGGCGGGTGGGACCCGGGGGACGTGGGGGCCGCTGGCTCGTAGCGGTCTCGTGGGGCTCGAACGAGGCTCTCCGCGCTCGAAGCGAGGGGCGGGTGAAGGAGCGCCACGCGGATATGGGCGGCTGGCGCTCGGAAGCTCTCTCGCGGTAAACACGCGGTCGCGCATGGTCATACGCGCGCCCCATGCGCATTAGCCGCGGATCATCCGGTTGCAGGACTGGATCGCGGGGCCAACTGAGCACAAACGGGGTCACCATCCGCCCTCCAGACGACCGATCTCCCGGCTAACGCGCGCCACGGGAGCATTTGTCCACACACAGGCGTTGGCTGCCACGTCTAGCACCTTGAGACGCCCCGCTGCGACGCGCTGCCCGCTCGGAGCGCCGCGCACTCACCACGGCAGATCGAGGGGATCGGCAGCGTACATGGCGGCCAACGAGCCCTCCAGGACTCCCGTTAGCCCAGCGCGCCGGGAAGCGTCTGAGCGAGAAAGGCCAGTTGATCAGCAAGGCGGGCGCTTCGGTCGAAGTCGAGGTGCCATCGGTCACTCGGAAAGCCCCAGTACCGAACGTCGACGATCTGCCAGTCGGGCGTCGCTTCGAGGTCAACGACTAGATCCACGCAACCACCATCTGGGCCGCCGATCTCACCCCGGCAGAAGGTCACCCCAGCACCGTCCCCAACAACACCGACCTGCCCGGGCGCGAACCCGAGCGGGACCAGGACCGGATCGAGGATCTCCGAAACCAATCCAGGACCAGCCTTTCCCGACCGCGATGGGATTGCGCCTGGTTCAACCCCCGGCTGAGCTTGGTTTGCCTCGCGAGGCCACGGCATGACTCGTGGATGGTATCCGAGGCTGGCCCAACGACACACCGGGGATAACCCCCACTAAGGCGGAATGGGCGCGATTTGCGGCCGGTGGCATTCCCCGCTGAGTCGCACGCATGCCGGTCCGAAACGCCGCCGGCTGCGGCCAAGCAGAATCAGCCCATGCAGCGCACATGGGCCGAGTTTCGGCAGCGCTGCTACGCGCGCTCGAGGCAAGGCGTGAGGAAGGGCGCAACGGGCTCGTGGCGGTCGGCGCGCGTGGACCTGTGCAGCGCAAGTACCATAGGCGACCGATGAACGCAGAGCCGAGGCCGGTCATCCTCGACGTCGACACGGGGATCGACGACATGGTCGCGCTGCTCATCGCCGCCACGGCGCCCGAGCTGAACCTGCGTGGTGTCACCTGCGTGGCGGGGAACGTCGAGATCCAGCACGTGGCGCGCAACACCGGGAAGCTGCTGCGGATGGTGGGACGCGGCGACGTGCCGGTCAGCATCGGGGCGGCGCGGCCGCTCCAGCGCCGGCTGCGCACCGCGCAGGACACGCACGGTCCGACCGGCACCGGCTACGTCGAGCTGCGGGGAGAGGACCGCCAGCTCGGCACGACCGAATACACCGCCATCCCGGCCAGCCGCTACCTGGCGGCGCACCTCAACCGGCATCCCGGCGAGATGACGATCGTGGCGCTCGGGCCGCTCACCAACCTGGCGGGGACCGTCCTCAACGGGACCGATATCGGGACCGCCGCGCGCGAGGTGATCTGGATGGGCGGCACGCTCGAGGAGCGTGGCAATACGACCGAGACCGGCGAGTGGAACGCCTGCGTCGACCCCGAGGCGGTCGAGGTCTGCCTCAGCCGCAACGCGCTCAGCTCGATCTTTCCGCTCGACGCGACGCAGGACGTCATCTTCACGATGGCCGACCTGGCGGTCCTGCCGGACACGCACCTGGGCGGCATCGTGCGCGACGCGATCCGCTTCTACGTGGGCTTCCACCAGCGCGCCGATGGGATCGATGGCGCGTACCTGCATGACCCGGTGACGCTCATCGCCTCGCTGCTGCGTCCCGAGGTGGTGACCGAGTCGGTGGACGAACAACTGGCGTGCGACACGAGCGCCGATCAATACGTGGCGGGCAGCCTGTATCGCGACGAGTCGGGGGATCGCGAGCCGGTCCGCGTGGCGACGGCGATCGACGGCGACGCCGTCAAGGAGGAGCTGCTCTCCCGACTGGCACGGGCGGTCGGACCGCCTCAGCCCATCTGACCCGATCAGGACGTCCAGGGACATTTCGGAGGAAGAGGACCATGCGACCAAGCTGGCTGCGCTGGCTGGCAGCGCTCATCGCCTTCATCGTCGTTGCCTACCTGGGCATCGGCGTCTTCGGCGACTTTTCGACCGATGCAGCGGCGAACACCTGGGCGCTCGTGGCGGCCATCGGGCTGGTCGTGGCCTTCGTGGTCTACGCGATCGTCGAGTACGCGCAGACCGGCGGCATCGCGAGCATCAGCTCACAGTTCGACACCCGCACGATCGTGCTCATGCCCATCGCCATCGCGATCAACATCATCCTGGGCGCCGCGGTCGCCAACGCGCTGAAGATCCCGATCTATCTCGACTCGATCGGCACCATCCTGGTGGGCGCGCTGGCAGGGCCGATCCCCGGCGCGCTGACCGGCTTCCTCGCGAACATCCTGTGGCAATACGTCATCCCGCCGCCGTTCCAGGGCGCGGTGGCGGCGCCGTTCGCGATCGTGGCGGCGGTCATCGGGCTGATTGCCGGCCTGCTGGGCCGCGCCGGATGGCTTCGCCCGCGGCCTGATCGCACGATGGGGCAGCTGGTCGTCGGCGGCGCGATTGCGTTCGCGCTCGTCGCGCTCATGGCGTTCTACGCCTACAGCCGCTTCTACGCCGACGGATTCCAGTTCTTCAACGCCGACAACAGTGACCCGATCTTCGCCGTCCTCGGCTGGCTCGTGCTGCTGATCTTCGTGGTCTTCATCGTTGGCTTCCTGGCACTGCTCTTCCTGCGGCGCGACCTGACCGTCGCGTATGTCGTGGTCGGGGGCATCCTGACCGGAGTCGTCGCCGCGCTGATCAGCGCACCGATCAGCGCCAACCTGTTCGGCGGCGTCACCGGATCGGGCACCGACTTCCTGGTGGCGGCGTTCCGCCAGGGCGGCTCCGACATCGGAACCGCGACCTTCCAGCAGGGGCTGCTGTCTGACCCGGTCGACAAGCTGGTCACCTTCTTCGTGGTCTACCTCATCCTCAACGCGATGGCGCGGCGCACGAAGGCGCGCTTCCCGCAGGGCGAGCGGCTGCTCGACGAGGAAGAGGCGCATCCGCAGGAGGCGTACGCCTGACCGATGCCTCCGCGCGCTCGGTCCCGGGCTTCCTCGGACGGCCCGGGCCAAGCGCCTACCACCGCCTCAACCCACTCACCAAGCTTCTTGCCGCGACGGTCACGGCCATCGACGCGGTGCTGCTCGGCGGCCTGTGGTGGCCGCTCGTCCTGATCGCGGTCGCGGTCGTGCTGCCGGCGATCGTGGCGGGCATCCTGCCGCGCCTGGCGCGCACCGCGCTCCTGCTCACCCTGCCGATCGCGATCAGCGCACTGCTCGTCAACCTTTTCTTCTTCCCCGGCGGGCGCGACGTCCTGCTGCGCATCGGTCCCATCACCGCCACTGGCGAGGGGCTCGGCTTCGCGCTCGAGGTGCTGGCGCGCATCTTCGCCATCAGCGGCGCGATCACGCTCTTCTACCTCACCACGCGGCCGGCGGAGCTGGTCGTGGACCTCGAGCGGCGGGGAGTCTCGTCGCGCGTCGCGTTCGTGGCCAATGCATCGGTCCAGACGGTGCCCGGCATGGTCGATCGTGCGGCGCAGATCACCGCTGCGCAGCGGGCGCGCGGCCTGGACACCGAGGGGTCGCTGCTGCGCCGCATCCGCGGCATCGTGCCGATCGTAGCGCCGGTGATCCTGGGCTCGCTGGGCGAGGTCGAGGAACGCACGATGACCCTCGAGGCGCGTGGCTTCTCGCGTCCCGGCCGGCGCACCCTGCTCTGGTGGCCGCCGGATTCACGGGCGCAGGCGGTCGTGCGCTGGGCGATCCTCGCCACGCTGCCGATCATCATCGCGCTGCGCATCGCGGGGATCGTGTAGGTGCTGACCCTGGATGCCGTCTCGTACCGCTACGCCGGTGCCACACGGCAGGCGCTCGACGGCGTGAGCGTGGAGCTGCGCGACGGTGAGGTCGTGGGCCTGGTCGGGGCCAATGATGCCGGCAAGACGACCCTCTGCCTGGTCGCCTCGGGCCTGGCGCCGCGAGCGATCGGCGGCCAGCTCGGCGGACGGCTGCTGCTCGACGGGATCGACACGCGGGAACGACCGATGCACGAGCTCGCGGCTCTGGTCGGCATCGTGTTCCAGAACCCCGCGACGCAGCGCTCCGGCGTGGCCGAGACGGTGTACGAGGAGATCGCCTTCGGCCCGGCCAACCTGGGCGTGCCGCTCGATGAGCTGCTGGAGCGGACCGAGTCGGCGATGGCCGCCCTGCGCATCGAGGAGCTCGCGGAGCGCGACCCGGCACGGCTCTCCGGCGGGCAGCAGCAGCTCGTCGCGATCGCCGGGCTGCTCGCTTTGCGCCCGGAGCACCTCGTCCTGGACGAGCCGACGGCGCAGCTCGATCCGGCCGGCACCGATCTCGTGGCCGAGGCGATCGCGCGGCTCGCCGCCGGCGGCGCCTCGATTCTGCTTGCCGAGCATAAGACCGATCTGCTGGCCGAGATCGCGACCCGCGTCGTGGCCCTCGACGCGGGTCGCGTGGTGCTCGACGGTCCGGCGCGCGACGTCCTGGCCGATCCGCGGCTGGAGGAGCTCGGCGTCGCGGCGCCTTCCCGGGTGCGGCTCGAGCGGCTGGCGGCCGCGGCCGGCGTGGAGCTCCCCGTCTCGTGACCGAGATCGCGGTTGACGGCCTCGTCCACGTCTATCCCGGCGGCGTGCGGGCGCTCGACGGTGTTTCGCTGCGGATCGGGGCCGGGGAGCGCGTGGCGCTCATCGGTCAGAACGGATCCGGCAAGACCACCTTGGTGCGGCATCTCAACGGCCTGCTGCGCCCGACCGAGGGCCGCGTCCTGCTCGACGGTGTGGAAGCGTCGTCGCGGACCGTCGCGCAGCTGGCGCGGACGGTGGGCCTCGTCTTCCAGGACCCCGACCGCCAGATCTTCGCCGGCTCCGTCGCCGATGAGGTCGAGTTCGGGCCGCGGAATTTGGGGCGCAGCGGTGACGCCATGCGCGCGGCGGTCAAGGCGGCGCTCGAGGCGGTCGGCCTGGAGCGCGAGTGGGGCACGAACCCCTACGACCTTGGCAGCAGCCGGCGCAAGCTGCTGGCGCTGGCATCGGTCCTTGCGATGCAGACGCCGGTGCTCGTGCTGGACGAGCCGACAACGGGTCAGGACCTGCGCGGCGTGGAGCGCGTGCGCTCAGTGATCGAGGAAGCGTCGGCGGCAGGGCGCACGGTGATCGCGATCAGCCACGACATGCGCTTCGTGGCCGAGACGTTCCAGCGCGTCGTCGTCATGGGCGCCGGGCAGATCCTGCTCGACGGTCCGCCGTCATCGGTCTTTGCGGCGGATGCCTGGGAGACGCTGCGCTCGACCTACGTCGAGCCGCCCGAGGCGGCGAAGCTGGGTCAGAAGCTCGGGCTGGGATCCACGGCCACCGACGCGGAGCTCATCAGTGCAGCGAGGCGGTCACCGCCGGCGTAACGGCGCGACGAATGTACCCGCCTACGACTCGCCGTGGGTACCGAAGCACTACCCGCAATGCCCGCATCCGCTGCTAGCGTCGATAGCAGTCCGAGCGCCTCTGCCATCGCCTCGGTCACATCGGCGAAGGGGGTCCCGCCGTGTCCCGCTGCCGGTCGGGGCTGCGCGCATTCGTCGTCGCCATGAGCCTCATCCTGGTTCTGGAGAGCGGAATGCTAAGCACCCCAGCTTGGGCCAGACCCAGCGCATGCGGCTCAATCGTGGCGCCAACCGACAGCTCAACCGAGCGCTGTACCTCATCGCCCTGACCCAGCTACGCACCCATCCACCGGCGCAGGCCTACCTGGCCCGCAAGCGAGCCGAGGGCAAGAGCGGGCGCGAGGCGTTGCGCTGCCTCAAACGCCAGCTGGCGCGTCAGGTGTTCCTCCTGCTCAGCGCGCGTCTGCCGATGGCGCAACACCCTTGGCAACGAGGCCAAAAACTATTGACTAACCGAGCAACTGATCCGATAGTCGATCCGTCTCAGGTTCGGCGACACCTTTGGAGGAGGGACACACCGCCATGATCGATACGAGCCCCCGATCCCCGGGGCGTGGCTCGAACACGAGCCGAGCTTCAAGCTCCAACTAGTGAGAGCCAATCCTCACCAACGAGAGGGAGCCACGGACGAAGGACAA
>JBDTNK010000078.1:0-9051 GCA_039933775.1 Chloroflexota bacterium
GAGTTCGAGGTGCTCACCGCCGCCGCCGTGACCGAGCTGGCGCGCAGTGGCGTGGACCTCGCGGTGATCGAGGTCGGACTCGGCGGCAGGCTCGACGCCACGAACGTGCTCGACCTGGGCGTGGCCGCGATCACGAATGTGCAGCACGACCATGAGCGCTACCTCGGCTCGACCCTGGCGGCGATCGGGACGGAGAAGGCCGCGATCATCAAGCGCGGCAACCTGGCGGTGACCGGCGCATCGGGACGCGGGCTGGCACCCATCGTCGCGCGCAGCGCCGCGGTGGGCGCGCCGCTGCGCCGCGTGGGGCGCCGGCAGTCGTACCGGACCACGGTGCGGGCGCTCGACTGGGAGGGGCTGGTGATCGAGGCACGCACGCCAACGCGCAGGCTGCCCGACCTGCGCGTCGCGCTGCTCGGTGCGCACCAGGCAGCGAATGCCGGCGTCGCGCTGGCGGTTCTGGAGGCGATGGCCGAGCGCCACGACATCGCGGTGACCGATGCCGCCATCCGCGCCGGCTTCGCTGCCGCGCGCTGGCCAGGCCGGCTCGAGGCGCTCGACGATCCGCGGTTCGGCCGCGTGCTCCTCGACGGTGCGCACAACCCCGCCGGCGCGCGGGCACTCGCCACGGCACTCGCTGATCTGGGGCTCCACGGCATGCCGCTTGTCTTCGGAGCCATGCGCGGCAAGCGGGTCGATCGCGTCCTGCGTGCGCTGGCTGCGGTGCGCCCGCTGCCGATCTTCACCGCTGTCGACGATCCCGGCGCCCTGCCGCCCGACGACCTCCTGCGGACGTGGCGCCGGATCGCGCCGGGCGGAGAAGCGGTCCACGGGCCGGCCACCGCGCTCGAACGCGCCGCGCAGCTGCGCCCCGGCGACGAGCCGATCGTGGTCGCGGGCTCGCTCTACCTCGTCGGTGCGGTGCGCGGCCTGCTCCGCGGGGAGGAGGGCGAATGAGCCGACCGGAGCTGCGCTGGGGCGAGCGGACGTGGCTGATGGGCATCATCAACGTGACGCCCGACTCGTTCTCCGGTGACGGGCTCGCGGCCCCCGGGCATGACCTCGGATCCATCGTGACTGCCGCACTGGCGCAGGGCCGCGCCTTCGTCGACGCCGGTGCGCAGATCCTGGACGTGGGGGCGGAGTCGACGCGTCCGGCATCGGTCTATGGCGAGCATGAAACGGTGACCGCCGAGGAGGAGGCTGCGCTGGCCGTGCCAGTCGTCGCGGAGCTCGTCGCGGAGCTCGGAGACCGGGCACACGTCAGCATCGACACCAGCAAGGGCACCGTGGCCCGTGCCGCGCTGGCGGCGGGAGCCACGATCGTGAACGACGTGTGGGCCGCGCGGCGCGACACCGACACGGCGGTGGCGGCCGCCGAAGCAGGCGCCCACCTCGTGCTGATGCACAACAAGGAGCTGGCCGAGTATCCCGGCGGCCTGCTCGAAGAGATCGTCGGCTGGCTGCTCGCATCGGTGGACCTGGCCGTCGCTGCGGGCGTGCCGCGAAACCGGCTCCTCGTCGATCCGGGGATCGGCTTCGGCAAGACGCCGGCGCATTCGGTGGAGGTGCTGCATCGGCTCTCGGAGCTGAAGGCGCGTGTCGGGCTGCCGCTGCTGGTCGGAACCAGCCGCAAGCGGTTCATCGGCGAGCTGCTGGGCGGCGCGGCGCCCGATGACCGGGTCGAGGGCACGGCGGCGACCGTGGCGCTGGCCATCGCCAGCGGCGCTGATGTCGTGCGCGTGCACGACGTGGCGCACATGGCGCGCACGCTGCGCGTGGCGGACGCGATCGTGCGCACGGCACCGCGGTTCGGCTGAAAGGAGACGAGATGGACGAGATCGCCCTGCGCGGGATGCGCTTTCAGGGACGACACGGCGCGGAGCCCGACGAGCGGCTGGAGCCGCAGCCGTTCGAGGTCGACGTGGTCATGCGCCTCGACCTGCATCCCGCCGGCGAGAGCGACGAGCTGGCGCGAACGATCGACTACAGCATCGCGTTCGAGATCGCGCGCCGGGTCGTGGAGGAGGAGAGCTTCCGGCTCATCGAGACGATCGCCGAGATGGTCGCGCGCGACCTCTTCGCGGAGCTTGCCGTGGACGAGCTCGAGGTGCGGGTGCGCAAGCCGAAGGCGCCGTTGCCCGGCGCCTTCGAGACGGTGGAAGCCACGATCCGGCGTCGCCGGAGCGAGCGCCCGGATGTGCCCCCGGCCTAGCCGGCGGCCGCCTCGGGGTATTCGCCCAGGGTGACGGTCAGCTCCTCGGTGCTCTGGCCACGCACGATGCGCAGCGTGACCACGTCGCCCGGCTTGTGTGGCAGCACGGCCCGGGCAAGGTCGCCATCATTCAGGCGCTCGCCGTCGACCGCCACAATCACGTCGCCGACCTGCAGGCCCGCCGTCTCGGCCGGGCTGCCGGTCACGACGCCCGCGTCATCGGGCCCTCCGCCCACGAGCGCGCCCGAGTCGACGTTCAGGCCGCGCTCATCGGCGATCGCCGGCGTCAGCGTCTCGTAGTAGACCCCGATCCAGGGACGCGCCAGCGGATCGCCCGCCACGGCCTGTTCCATGATCGGCCGGGCGACGTCGATCGGGATCGCGAAGCCGATCCCCTGCGCGTCGGTGCTGACCGCGGTGTTGACGCCGATCACCTGACCGGCGCTGTTGACGAGCGGCCCGCCCGAGTTGCCGGGGTTGATGGCGGCATCGGTCTGGATGAGGTTATTGAGCTGCTCGGCGCTGGTGCCCTGCGCGCCGCCGGCCTGGATGCGGCGGCCAAGCCCCGACACGACGCCGGTCGTCACGCTGTTCTCGTAGTTGCCGAGCGGATTGCCGATGGCGATCGCCAGCTGTCCGGGCTTCAGATCGGCGCTCGAGCCGAGCGGTGCGGATGGCAGGTCCTTGCCGTCGATCTTGACGATCGCGAGGTCGGTCAGCGTATCGATCTGGACCGATTCGACCGCGAAGGTGCGCTTGTCCTGCAGCAGGACCTGCAGGTCCGACGCGCCCTCCACCACGTGCTTGTTGGTCAGGATCCAGCCGGCGCTGTCGTAGATGAAGCCAGACCCGCTGCCTTCGGCACTGCCGAAGACGCCGCTCTGCTGCGACCGGATGGTGACGACCGCCGGGGCGACCGACTCGACCGCGTTGACGACCGCCGATGACTCGTCGATGTGCACGTTGCTGACCGGCGCCGTGTCGTCCGCCGTCGTGGAGGCAGGCGTGATCGTGGTCTCGCGCAGCAGGTTCGTGGTCGCGACTGCGCCGAGGGTGCCGGAGAGAAGGCCCACGACGAGCGCCACGACGGCCACCGGCAGGAGCGGCGAACTGCGTCGCTCGACGGTCACGACCTTCTGTGGCGGCTGGGTCGACCAGCTCGAGCTGGATTGCCACGACGGCGCGGGGCCGCGCATGTCCTGCGGCGTGGGGCCGAAGCGCTGGTATTCGACCGGCGCCGGCCGCGCCTGCTGACGGGTGGCATCTGGATCATCGCGACCGGGCTGGTCGTGGACGTCGTCGTTCTCTGGCATGTGCCTACGCTAGGGCGCCCGCGTTGCGCGGACGATCGTGGCAGGGTAAAGGTTCATTGACCTTCACGTGCTCCGGCATCACCGATGTCGCCTTCGGCGTGGACGTCATCGGGCCCTGGCGGGCCGTTGCGCGGCAGGTGGACACGGAAGCGCGTGCCCGCTCCGACCGCGCTCTCGACTTCGATGCTGCCGCCGTGCATCTCCGCGATCGAGCGCGTGATGGCGAGCCCCAGGCCGCTCCCCGACGCGCGCGCCTCGCCCACGTTCGTGCCTCGGAAGAAGCGGTCGAAGACGCGCGACAGCTCGTCGGCCAAGATTCCCGGCCCGCTGTCGCTGACCTCGACGACCGATTCGTCGGGCTGCTCCTCGATGCGCACCCCAACCTCGCCGCCGCGCGGCGTGAACTTCAGGGCGTTGCCGACCAGGTTCGTGACGCACTGCACGATCCGCTCGCGATCGAAGCGTAGCGCAACCGGCTCCGACGGGACCTCCGACCAGAGCGAGACGCCGCGCTCCTCGGCCACCTCGGCGTGCGCCTCGACCACGGCGCGCACCGGGTCGCGCAGGTCGCCCTCGGTGATCGCGAGCGGGAAGATCCCCGAGTCGATGCGCGACAGGTCGAGCAGGTTCGTGCTCATCCATTCGAGGCGGCTGATCTGCTCCGCGGAGCGATCCAGGAACTCGCGGCGCGTGGCATCGTCCACCTCGCCCTCGCGCTGCAGCTCGGTGAAGGTGCGCAGCGCGGCGATCGGGGTGCGCAGCTCGTGGCTCACGTCGGCGACGAACTCGCGCAGCCGGTCGCGGTCCGCCTGCAGCAGAGCCAGCGTCTTGCCCAGCCGGTCGCCCATCACGTTGAACTGCGAGCCGAGGTCGTCGAGCTCCTCGATCCCCGACGGAGGCACGCGTTCGCCCAGATCCCCCGCCGAGATGCGGCTCGCCGCCGTCTGCAGGCGCCGGATCGGTCGCGCCAGGCGCCGCGCGGCCAGGGTCCCCACGATGATCGAGACGAGGAGCGCCATGACCCCGGCCACGACGAGCGTGCCGTTCACCTGCTGCAGCGTCTCGATGCGCCGGGTGTACGGCTCAGAGGCGATGATCTGCAGGTTCAGCAGGCCGCTGGGTCCGGTGAGCGGCAGCTCGGCGCGTGGGAGCTGCACCGCCTGCGTGACCGACTGCGACGCGACGCCGGCGTCGGGCCGCAGGCCCTGGTCGCGCAGCTCCTGGTCGTTCGAGGGTTCGCCGTACGCGGCACGCGAGCCGTCGGGGTTGCGGAACTCGACGGTCGTGCCCAAGACGTTCGCGGCCTGCTCCGCCGCCGGCTGCAACAGCTCAGGCTCGCGCCGCTCGCGCACCGTGGCCGCCACCGGATCCTCCTCCATGGCGATCTTGGCCAGCGACCCCGCGGCCAGCACCGCGCTGCGCAGCTGCGATTCCGCCTGCCGCGTGAAGTAGCCGGGCAGGAACTGGGTCAGCGCCACGCCCGAGGCGAGCAGACCGATGACCGCCACGCCCGCCAGCGCCGCCACCATCCGCACGTCGAGCCGGCGCGCAAAGCTGACGGCGCGGCGCGGCAGGAAGCGACGGCCTGGCTCCGGCTCAGTCCTCGGCAAAGGCGTAGCCGACTCCGCGGACCGTCTTGATGTAGCGCGGCTGGCCGGGATCGGGCTCGATCTTCTCGCGGATATGGCTGATGTGGACGTTGATCGTGCGCTCGTCCTGCTCGAGCGCGTCGTAGTCGCGCACCAGCTCGAGTAGCTGCCCGCGGGTGTAGACGCGTCCCGGCTTCGAGGCCATGTGGCGCAGCAGGTCGAACTCGGTTGTCGTCAGCGCGATGCGCTCGTCGTCGCGGGTCACGCGGCGGCGCTCGAGATCGATCAGCAGGTTGCCGCGACGGATGGTGCGTCCCGTCTGGGTATCGGCCAGCTCACCGTAGGCGCGGCGCAGCAGCGCCTTGATGCGGCTCGTCAGCTCCCGGACGCTGAACGGCTTGACCAGGTAGTCATCGGCGCCGATCTCCAGGCCCACGACCTTGTCGACCTCGTCGGAACGCGCGGTCAGGAAGAGGATCGGCGCGCGGGTCTCGCGCCGCAACCGGCGCACGACCTCGAAACCGTCGATCCCGGGCAGTCGCACGTCCACGACGGCCAGGTCGGGCGCGATCTCCTCGAAGCGGCTGACGGCATCCTCGCCTGTGCCCACGATGACCGCGCTGTAGCCCTCGCGCTCGAGCGCGACCTGGACCCCGCGAGCCACCGCGGGCTCGTCCTCGACGATGAGGATCGTGCTGCCGGCCATGCGGCGGAGTATAGGCGGCATCGGTCCATGCTTCGGAGCATGGCAAGGTGAAGCATCGGCATCGGTTTCTTCACCGTCCGGGCACCCGTTTGCCCGATCCTGCGGCTCGGGGTAGCATGCGCATCCGCGCATTGAGCATCGAACAGCCGCTCGGCGCTGCCCGAACGCACGCCGCTGGAGAAGCCACGAGACCATGGATAACGAGATCGGACTTGACGCGCGCACCGCGTCGGGCAAGGCCAACAAGCGGCTGCGCCGCGAGGGAATCGTCCCCGGCGTCATCTTTGGCCTGAAGTCGGACTCGATTCCGGTGCAGGTCGACGCGCGCACCTTCGAGCTGCTCTACAAGCGCGCCGGGCGCACCTCGGTGGTCAACCTGAAGGTCGACGATGCCCGCGGCGCCACGAGCGCGGTCATCAAGAACGTCCAGCGCCATCCACTGACCGGCCGGGCGATCCACGTCGACTTCCTGCGCGTGGACCTCAAGGCCGAGATGGAGACGGACGTCCCGCTCAACTTCTCCGGGACGGCGCCGGCGGTCGAGCGGAGCGGCGGCACGCTCGTCACGAACGTGAGCTCGGTACGCGTCCGCGCGCTGCCGAACGAGATCCCGCACGAGATCGTCGTCGACGTCTCCACCCTCGTCAGCCTGGACGTCGCGATCCACGTCCGCGACCTGTCGCTCAACCGTGACCAGGTGACAGTCATGACCGATGCCGACGAGCTCGTCGCCAAGGTCCTGCCGCCGCGGGTCGAGGAGGAGATCGAGCCGGTCGAGGCTGTCGAGGGCGAGGCTGCCGAGGGCGAAGGCGCCGAGGGCGAGACGGCTGCCGGCGAGGGTGGCGAGGCCACTTCCGAGGGCCAGGGCACCTCGGAGTCCTAACCCGCGTTCACTTCAGGACCGATGCGAGCCGCGCCGAATGGCGCGGCTCGTTCGGTGTCCCGGCCACGGCTCTCGACGTTGCGCCGGGATTGTTGGTCAGATGATAGGAATTCTGCCCGCACGGCGCGCTCCCATGCGCTACCACCGCGTGACCGAAACAGCGCTTGGGGTGGAGCTCACCGGACGGCTGACCACGGAGTGACACGTTCGGACGCCGACGTGCCGGAATTGGGGCAGCTCCGCCGTCTCGAGCGCTGTTTCGGTCATTGGATGACAAGGCCGCGCGGCCCGGGGCGCACATCGGGCTGCCCCGGCGCTAGCTGCGCTAGCTGCGCTAGCTGCGCTAGCTGCGCTCCCGGGAGCGTGAGCCGGGGTCGAATGCATCGCGCGCCGCGTCGCCCAGCAGCGTGAAGCCGATGACAGTGACGACCAGCGCCACGACCGGCGGGATGACGAGCCACGGCGCGCGGGCCATCAGCTCGGTGCCATTGTCGATGAGCGATCCCCACGACGCGCGCGGCATCTGGATGCCGATGCCCAGGAACGACAGCGTTGCCTCGGCCAGGATCGCGGCCGGGATGCCGATGCTGACCGCCACCACGATCGGGCCGATCGCGTTCGGCAGCACGTGACGCGTCACGATCCGGAAGTCGCTGACGCCCATCGCGCGCGCTGCCATCACGAACTCGCGGTTGCGCAGCGAGAGGACCTGCGCGCGCATCAGGCGCGCCATCGTGACCCAGGCGGAGAGCGAGATGGCGAGCATCACGAGCAGCAGGCCATTCATGATCTCGCCCACCGGCGTCGAGATCAGCGCGGTGGTGACGATGATGATGAACAGGATCTCGGGGAACGCGTAGAAGACATCGGTGAAGCGCATCAGGAAGGTATCGGTGCGGCCGCCGAACCAGCCTGCCGCGGCGCCGATCGGCAACCCGATCAGGATCACCACGATCTGCGACGCGAGTGCCACGCTCATGCTCACCTGCGTGCCGTCGATCGTGCGCGACAGGAGATCGCGCCCCAGGCGGTCGGTGCCGAGCAGGTGCGTCGGCGAGAGCGGCGGCAGCGGCTGCCCATGATTGGCGACGACCGCCTCGAGGTCCTGGACGCGGTAATCCCACGGGATCACGTATGGCCCGATGATGGCGATCACCGCCAGCACCAGCACGATCACCCCGCCCACGATCGCCGCGGGGTTGCGCCACAGGCGACCGAAGGCATCGATCCAGAAGCCGCGGCCATGGTCGGCCGGCTGCTCGACGCGCAGCTCGATCGGCTCCGCGGCGCCGGTCATCGCGCGCTCTTCGCGATCATCGCGCGCTCTTCGCCGCCATCCCGGCACCGTGCCGGATGCGCGGGTCGATGACGCCGTAGAGCAGGTCGATCAGCATGTTGACGATGACCACCGCGCCGGCGAAGACGATCGTCATGGCCATCATGGTGCCGTAGTCGCGTTGCCGGATCGACTGGAAGTACAGGTTGCCGAGCCCCGGGATCGCGAAGACGCGCTCGACCACGATCGAACCGGTGATGAGCACCGCCAGGATCGGTCCGGCGATGGTGATGACCGGCACCAGCGCGTTGCGCAGCATGTGCACCGTCACCACGCGGCTCTCCTCGATCCCCTTGCTGCGCGCCGTGCGGATGTATTCGGCACCGATGACATCGAGCATGCTGGCGCGCGTGAAGCGCGCGATCTGGGCCATCGGCAGCCCGGCCAGCGCCAGCGTCGGGAGGATCCACGTCTCCGGCCCGGCCCAGCCCTCCGCTGCGAAGTAGACGCCGACTCCGCCCGGCTGCAGCGTGGCGTAGAAGGGCGAGCTGAGCCACAGCTGGAGCATCGTGGCCAACAAGAAGGCCGGCGCCGACATGCCCAGCATCGCGATCCCGCGCGCCGCGTAGTCGATCACGGTCCGGTGCTTCAGCGCGGCGATGACGCCGAGGGGCACGCCCAGGATCACGGCCAGCGCAAACGCCATCGCGCCGAGCTGCACGGTCGGTCCCATCGACTCGCCGACGACCTGGTTCACGGAACGCGACTGCGTGGCGACCGTGGCGCCGAAATCGCCCTGCACGACGTTGAGCAGCCACTTCACGTACTGGACCGGGAGCGGCTGGTCGAGCCCGAAGCGCGCGTTCATGGCCGATACGACATCGGGGTTGAGCTGGCGCCCCTCGCGCAGCCACGGATTGCCCGGCGCGATGTGCATCACCATGAACGTGATCAGCGACGCCACGAAGAGCACCGGGATGACCCACAGCACGCGGCGGATGGCGTACGTCAGCAAGGGCAACGACCTCGACGGCATGGCCGATCAGCATCGGCCCGATCAGTTGGGGGG
>JBDTNK010000079.1:0-8933 GCA_039933775.1 Chloroflexota bacterium
CGCAGCTCGTGGCGCTGCTGGCCAGCGCGGGCGGCGCCATGCTGCTGCTCGTCGTGAATGCCGCCGGCGCGGCGGGGAGCGGCATCGAAGTCGGCGCCTACGCGCTGGACAGCCGGCCGGGACAGCTGCTCCTGCTGCGGTTCGGCCTCTCCGCGCTCGCCGCGATCGTCGGCGGGCTGCTCATCGCGCGGGCTGGCCTGGTGGCCGGGATCGCGACCGTGGCCGCGTTCGTCGGGATCGTGCTGGTCGGGCTGGGCGGGCATGCCGCCGGCTACGAGGCGGTCGGGCCCATCGTGGCGTTCGTGGTCCACGTCGCCGCGGCCGCGACGTGGCTGGCCGGCCTCGTGGCCCTCGTCGTGCTGGCCGTCATGCCCTCGACGCGGGCGCGGCTGCGCGACCTCGTGCCGCGCTACTCGGCCCTGGCGCTGGTGAGCGTGGGCCTGGCGGTCGTGTCAGGCGCCTACTTCGCGTGGCTCTCGACCGGCGAGCTGCTCCCGTTCGACACCGCCTACGGACTCGTCCTCGGCCTGAAGATCGCCCTCGTGGCGGCCGCACTGGCGCTCGGGTCGTTTCACTACTTCGACGGTGGCCGCCGGCTCGGCGGCGCGCTGCGCTTGCGGCTGATCGCGGAGGCGCTGCTCGTCATCGCGGTCGTGGCGGTGACCGTCAACCTGGCATCGGCGTCGCCGCCGGCCGAGGGCCGACCCATCGCCATCGCGCCGTCGGTGGGACAGGTGCAGGTCGGCGAGGCGTCGCTGGCCCTGGCGCCGGGACGCGTCGGGGTGAACTCGGTCGCGGTCACCTTCGGCGAGGCGCCGCCGGCTGGAACCAGCGTGGAGCTGCTGGTCGGGCGCGTCGACGCAGACATCGGTCAATCCGTCCTCCCGCTCACGCCGGTCCATGAGGGCGGGGCTCCCGTCGATTCGATGCCGTCCATGGCGGGCATGGACATGAACATGGATCACGGCGCCCTGGGGCCCACGACGCAGTACACCGCGACTGGCCTGTCCCTGCCGGCGAACAGCCGCTGGACCGTCGCGGTCGTTGTGCGCGAGGCATCGGGCGCGAACGAGCTCGTGCGCGAGCAGTTCGACTGGCGCATGGACGCCTCGTCGGTGTCAGCCGGGCGCGACACGCTGCCGATCGACCCGGCCCTGGCGATCGCGATCGTCCTGATGGCCGCGGGCCTGCTCGGCACGACGTACTGGCTGGGCGGCGGCGTCCTGCCGCGCTGCGACGAGACGGTGAGCCGGCTGGTGCTGCCGGCGGGCGGAGTGGTTTCGGCGTTGCTCGGCGTGGCGATCCTGCTGGGCGGCCCCGGCTGATCGGTGCGGCATCTGTCCTGCATGCCAGGCGCTTCGCACAGCCCAGCCCGATTCCAGCGCACCCGAAGGAGCTCCAGCATGGCCAAGCCGCTCAAGCAACAGGTGGTCGTGATCACCGGTGCGTCGCAGGGCATCGGGCGCGAAACCGCGCTCCAGATGGCCATGAGCAGAGCCACGGTCGTTCTCGCCGCGCGCAACGAGGAGGCGCTCCAGGAGCTGGCGCGGCAGGTCGAGCGGCTGGGCGGGACGGCGGAGGTGGTGGTCACCGACGTCGCGGAGCACGACCAGGTGGAGCGGCTGGCGCAACGGGCGATTGAGCGCTTCGGGCGCATCGACACGTGGGTCAACAACGCCGGGGTGAGCATCTACGCCACCGTCGAGCAGCTGGAGCCCGACGAGATGGAGCGGCTGATCCGCGTCAACCTGCTGGGGCAGATGTACGGCGCACGAGCGGCCATTCCCCACATGCGACGCCAGGGTGGCGGGACGATGGTGAACGTGGGATCGGCGCTGTCGGACCGCGCGGTACCGCTGCAGTCGGCCTATGTCGCCAGCAAGCACGGCATCGCCGGCTTCAGCGAGGCGCTGCGCCTGGAGATGATGCACGAGGAGACGGGCATCGAGGTGGTGCTGATCCTTCCCTCGTCGATCAACACGCCGCTCTTCAGCTTCGCGCGATCCAGGTTGGGCGTGCAACCGATGCCGGTGCCGCCGGTCTACGAGCCGCGGGTCGTGGCCGAGGCCATCTGCCACGCGGCGGAGCACGGCGGCCGCGAGATCGTGGTCGGCGGCTGGGGCAAGCTGCTGACCGTGGCCCAGTGGCTCAGCCCGTCGCTGCTCGACCGCTACATGCTTCAGGGCGCGCGCGCATGGAAGCAGCAGGAGTCGAACCGGCCCGATGACGCGCGTGACAACCTCTTCGACGCCAGTACCGGACCCGGCGCCACGAGCGGCGAGTTCGGCCAGGGATCGAAGTCGACAAGCCTCTACACCACGGCCTTCGAGCTCCATCCCGACCGCAAGCGCATCGCGCTTGCCGCGCTGCTGATCTGCGTCGTGCGCCTGGTTCGCCGCATCGGTCGCTGACAGTGGCGCACCGGATCCAGCTGCGCGCCCGTGGTGAGCAGCACTTCACCTACTCCGGCCGGACGGTGCTGGTCACCGATCTCGCCGGCCGCCTGGCTGCGACCGATCCGTTGGGCCTGTACGTCGACAACACCCGCGTGCTGTCGCGTTTCGAGATCCGCTGTGGCGGTCACGCCCCTCGTCCGATATCGGCCAGCCCGGTCAGTGGCGACGCCTACCTCAGCTACGAAGAGGTTGCGGGGAGCGACGGCATCCCGCCCGCATCGGTCTACCTGGAGCAGGCCCGCTTCATTGGTGAGGGGATGCGCACCATCCTGCGCCTGCGCAATTACGCACGCGAGGCGGTGCATCTCGAGCTGACGCTTGCGCTGGCGGCCGATTTTGCCGACAGCGTCGAGGCAGAGCGACGCGAACGCCAGCAGCAGGCCGCCACGGAGGCCAGCTGGGATGCAGCCGCATCGGAACTGCACCTGCGCTACATGCACCCCGATCTCGACCTGGGGACGATCGTCCGCGTCGTCCGCTCGCCGGCGCCTGTCGAATGGCATGACGGCCTTCTGTCGTGGCCGGTTCGGGTGGATGGGGGCGGTGCCGTCGAGCTCGAGCTGGCCATCGACCCGATCCTGCGCGGTGAGCGCCTGCGCTGCACCGCCCGCGATTCCTTCGCGCGCCCGGTCGCGCCCATCGAGCATCTGCGCCGCGAGCTCGCGGCGGCGATGCCGCGGCTGGTCTCGTCGAATGCGGTCGTGACCGCGGCGTGGGAGACGGCGACGCGGGACCTTGCGACGCTGCCGTACGGGCTGCCCGAGGGACCCGCGACGCCAATCGCGGGGCTGCCGCTCTACCTGCAGTTCTTCGGTCGCGATTCGCTGACCATCGGTTGGCAGTCGGTCATGGCCACGCCGCGCTTCCTGCTTGATTCGTTGCGCGCCAACGCCGCCTGGCGTGGTCGTCGCATCGACGACTGGCTCGACGAGGAGCCCGGCAAGATGATCCACCAGGCGCGTGGCGGGCCGTTGTCGGCGCTCGGCGTGGACCCGTTCACGCGTTACTACGGCGACTGGGCCACGCCACCCGACTTCCTGATCATGTTGGGCCAATACTTGGCCTGGACCGGGGATCGCCAGACGGTCCGCCAGCTGCTGCCGGCCGCGCGCGACGCGATCGACTGGTGTGACCGATACGGCGATCCGGACGGCGACGGGTTCCTGGAGTACGACACCCGTTCGCGTGCCGGCGTCAAGAACCAGGGTTGGAAGGACTCCGACGATGCCGTCGTGGACGAGCACGGCGCGATCGTCCCGAACCCGATCGCCAGCAGCGAGCTGCAGGCGTACTGGTACGCCGGGCTGCAGCAGGCGTCGCTGGCCTTCGCCGCGACGGGCGATCTCGGGTACGCGGGGCGCCTGCTTGCCAGGGCGCGTGAGCTGAAACGACGCTTCAACCGCGCCTTCTGGATGGAGGATCTGGGCGCCTACGCGTTCGGCCTGGATCCCGACAAGCGCCACATCCGATCCATCGGCTCCAACGACGGCCATCTGCTGGCGTCCGGCATCGTGCCGCCGCAGCGTGGCCGTCGCGTGGCGGCGCGGCTGATGCAGCCGGACATGTTCAGCGGCTGGGGCATCCGCACCCTGTCGAGCGACCACCCCGCCTTCAACCCGTTCAGCTACCACCGCGGCAGCGTATGGCCGGTGGAGCAGGCAACCATCGGCTTCGGCTTTGCCCGCTACGGCTGTTGGGACGAGCTGCACCAATTGGCGGAGGGCTTCTTCGCTTCGAGCGCGCTGTTCGTCGAACACCGCCTGCCAGAGGTCATCAGTGGCATCCGGCGCGATGCGGAGCATCCCCACCCGGGGATCTACCCGGACAGCTGTGAGCCACAGGGCTGGTCCGCCAGCGCGGTGCTCATGCTGGTCCAGTCGCTGCTCGGAATGATCGCCGTGGCGCCGCTCGGGGTGCTGGTCGTCGATCCGCACCTGCCGCCCTGGCTGCCCGATCTCCGCCTGGAAGGGGTCCGCGTCGGCAGCTCCGAGCTCGACCTGGAATTTCGACGCGCATCGAGCGGCGGCACGACCTATCGCGTGACGCGGCGGTCCGGACGGGTGCGCGTCGTGCGCCAGGCGCCGCCGCAGGCTCCGGGATCAGGACCGATGGGCAGGACGTGGGCCGCCCTCCGCTCGCTGCCCAGATCCTGAGAGGTTTCGCCTCAGTCTGACGTCGTAGCAGGGCCCAGGCCGTCAGGCCATATGCCAGGCCACCCAGCATGACGCGCCACGTCTCACGGGCGCGCAACACCAGCGCGAAGAGCAGGCCCAGCACGCCGGTCAGCATGACGACCACCATCATTCCGACGATGAAGGGCAGCCACACGAACTCCAGGATGTTGGCAAGGCCGGCGCGGCCCATCACGTGGTGGCACTTCGATCGTTCTGTGGTGATAATCACGCCACACTGGTCGAAGAGGAACACGTGGTGCTTGACCTATGAGTCCAAAACTCAAGATCCCCGCCGTCGCGCTCGACCGCCGCAGGCAGGCCGCCGAGATCGGCCGCCGTATCCGCCTGCGTCGCCAGGAGAAGGGCTGGACGCAGCAACAGGTGGCCGGGCAGCGGTTCACCAAGGCCTACATCAGCGCCCTCGAAACGGGAGCGGCGGTGCCGTCCCTGCCATCACTCGAGTTCATCTCGTCGCAGCTGGGCGTGCCGCCGGACTGGTTCCTCGCGCCCCGCCAGGACGGCGAGCCGGTCGCGCTGCCGGCGCGCATCGATGGGATCCGCTTCGCCGATGGACGCGTCTACGCCGACCTCGATGACGGACGTGCCTTGGGGCTGCCGCTGTCGCGGTCGCGCAAGCTCATGACCGCCCGAGTCGACCAGCTCGACGGGTGGGAGATCGCGGACTACGGTCGCGCTGTCTCGTGGCCGGCCATCGGCGAGGAGATTGGCCTCGAGGATTTTCTTGGGCTCCGAATGCTCATGCCGGCCGATGTCTCAGACACTGTCACGCTGGCGGAGGCGCGTGAGAAGGCAACCCAGGCGGCGACGTCGCGCGCGGCATCCGGCCAGCAGAAGTCCGGCAGACGACCGGCGGCGAAGCTGGCAGCGGCCGGCTCCAGGACCCGGCGCCGGCGCGCCAGCCAGTACGACCGGCTCGTGCCGCACCTCAGCTCACAGGCGGGGAGCGAACTGAGCATGACGTTCGACGAATTCGAACGGATCCTCGAGCGCCCGCTTCCGCCATCGGCGCGGCGATACCTGGCGCCGTGGTCGTCATCGGTCAATCCGCTGGGTCGTGCGCTCAGGGCCGCCGGCTGGCGCGCACACACCGATCTCGGCCGCGGAGTGGTCACGCTGCGACGTCGCTGATCACCGTGATCGAGCCGTCATTCCTGGGCCTGCCGGTCGCCTCGCTCGATCGGCTCGAGGCCGACGTCGCGATCCTCGGCATCCCGCACGGCACGCCCTACCCACGTCCGGGGTTGTCGGCGGGATGCGCTGGAGCGCCGTCCGCGATCCGTCAACGCGCCGCGCGCATGACCAGATTCTCCGACCACCACGACTTCGACAGCGAAGGACCGATGCTTCCCACCGAGCTGCGCATCGTCGACTGTGGCGACGTTCCCGGAACCGTGGACGACCCAGCAGGGAACCGCGCGCGCGCCGAGAGCGCGGTGCGTGCCGTGCTCGCCGCGGGCACGCTGCCGATCTTCCTGGGTGGCGACGATTCGACCCCGATCCCGGTGCTCGCGGCGTTCGCCGAGGCAGGCCCGCTCACCGTGCTGCAGGTCGATGCCCACCTGGATTTCCGTGACGAGGTCCAGGGCGAGCGGCTCGGTTACTCCTCACCGATGCGTCGCGCCTCGGAGATGCCGCACGTCGCGGGCATCGTGCAGGTCGGGCTGCGCGGCGCCGGGAGTGCCCGCTCGTCGGACGTGGCCGACGCCCGCGCGGCGGGAAACCTGCTGGTCACCGCGCGGGAGCTTCGCCGGCGGGGCGTGCCATGGCTGCTCGACCAGCTGCCTGCGCAGCGAACGTTCATCAGCCTCGACCTCGACGGGCTGGATCCGTCGGTCTGCCCGGGCGTCAGCGCGTTCGCGCCGGGCGGCCTATCCTACGACGAGGCATGGGACATCGTGAGCGGTGTGGCGCGCAGCGGCCGGCTGGCCGGCATGATCGTCACCGAGCTGCTCCCCGAGCGAGACGTCAACGAGCTCTCCGCGCTCGTCGCCGCACGCCTGGTGCTTGCCGCGCTCCAGCGCTGACGGGCGCTGACGGGCGCTGACCGGGGTTGATTCAGCTCGGTGAATCAAATCGCGCATCTGACGGTCCTCCCGCGCGGCCTGAGTCACCCAGTTGGAAGCCCAGAAGGCCAGCGCGCTCACGTTCCGAAGCCCAGGACGCCGCCGCCAGCTGGCGCCACTGGCGCCCCGCAGCTCGGAAACCGGACAAGGTGACAGATGCTCACCCAGACGACCTTGGGGAAGTTCCGCGCCGTCGCTTCATGACAGATGCCGCTCCCAGTGAGCGGATGTGATCTAAATCGCCCGATGGGGACGCGATCAGCCCGGGTCGCAGCCTCGGTGCCGGCGTAACGCCCGCACCGTGAGCATCTGTCCCGATGCGAGCGCCGCCGCGCCCGAAATGCACGGGCACGAAAGGCCCGGGCGACGCGAAGGCGCGCCCGGGCCATCGGTCCTTACTGGGAAGCCAGGCGATCCGCCTCCCGCTCCAGTGCCGCCGCGGCATCCGCGTCCATGAACTTCGGCACGAAGTCCTGTGCCTGGTCACCCAGCGCGATGAGCTGGGCGTCCCCGGCGCTCTCCTTGCCGGCCGCGTAGAACGCCTCGGCCCTGTCGAGCCGGTCGGTCAGCTGCGACAGCTTCGACGAAGCGATGTCGCCGTTCTCGACGTAGTACGCGACGAGGTGGCGCAGCCGGTCGATCGTGACGTCGCCGAAGTAGCGAGCCTCCTGCGGATCGTGATCGGAGGCGCCGCGCGCGACGTCACCGTCATAGGCCGCCGGGAAGTCCGCGTTGACGTGGGCCACGCGGACCCCATGCAGCTCGTCGAGCAGCGTCTGCGAGACGAACTGCGAGTCGAGTGTCTGTGCCTGTCCCTCGAACGTGTAGCTGTACGCCGCCTGCGGCACCTCGTCGATCAGGATGTCGTACAGGTTGTGCATCCCGGTGTTGTAGATCGGCGCGAGCTGGTCTGAAGGACCGATGTCATCGTCGCCGTACGGCTCACCGGGCGCGAACGGATCGTCGGGACGCGGGAAGACGTTGAAGTCGCCGCCGGTCACGATCCGCGAACCGTCATCGGTCGTCCGAAGGGCGTCGATCAGAGCGGCGTTGTAGGAGGCCTGCTCGGTGCGCTGCCCGACCCGGCCATCGGGCCCGGAGCTGAAGTGGTTGCTGATCGCGTACAGATCGGTGAAGACGCTTGTCCCGATCCCGTCACGCCAGACCCGGAAGTAGCCGACCTGCGGCGCTCGGGTGTAGACGTTCGAGCCATCGGTCCCCGTCGAACGGTCGACGTCCGCGGGCAGGACCGCGTTCAGCGCCTTGGGATTCTGGACGTCCGCGTTGTACGCCAACCCGCCGGGGTAGGCGACGCTCGGCGCAGAGCCGAGCACGGGATGTGAGGCATCGGCCACAAGGAGCTCCACGCGGTCGCTGCGATAGAGGAATGCCGCGGTGATGCCACGGTCATCGGCCCCATTTCGGTCGTAGGCCGCCGCATAGGTCGGCCCGCCCAGGCCCGCGATGGCCACTGCCAGGTCCTGGAGGGAGTCGGGCTGGCCATCGGCGTTGTTCGTGCCGCCGCAGGTGACGGCGCCATCGGTCACGGTGCAGATGTCCTGGTCCTCCGCCTCCTGGATCATGAGGATGTCCGGGCTGTGGAGGTCGTTCAGGATCTGGCTGGCGATGTCGGCAAGGTGCTGGTCGTACTGCGCCTGGTTGAGGGGGACGTAGTCGAACGGCGGGCTCACGCCGGGGCAGCCGCTGTTGCCCAGGAAGTCGCAGCCGTCGAACGGATCGTCGCGGAAGTCGTACAGGTTCTCGACGTTGTAGGTCGAGGTCGTGTACTCGCTCTCCGTGTCGGCCGCAGGCACGGGCGCATTGGCCGATGGATCGACGCCATGCGCGAAGCCGGGCTGCTGCTCGACCTCGATGGCGTACTTGTCGAAGGTGAAGGTGAGGCCACCGGTGACGGTCACCGTGCTCGTGTCGAAGGTGCGCGCCGGCTCGATGAGCGTGGCGTTGCTGCCGGCGTTCCACTTGAGGCCGTGGCTGGTCAGCATGATCCGCATGCCGTTGCCGTTGTCCCAGCTTCCAGCCGGACCGATGTCATCGAGCGGATGCACGTCGCGGAAGACGCGGCGCGCATACGGGTCGCTGCGCTGCGCGAGCGGATGGTCGCCGCGGATGACCCACAGCTCACCGTCCTGGGTGCTCGCGAAGTAGTTGCGCGGCGCAGTCACCGCGGCGCCGGCCTCGAGGCTGAAGCGCATCGCCTC
>JBDTNK010000080.1:0-8698 GCA_039933775.1 Chloroflexota bacterium
TCGAAGCTGAAGATGCCGCGGAATGGCGCGACGAACGGCTCGGTGGCGCCGTACACGAAGTCCACCAGCCCGTTGCCGGCGTTCGCGCCGAGCAGCAGCAGGATGATGCGCAGCGCGATCAGCACGGTGAGGATGCCGAAGAGCAGGATCACGATCCGGCGCACGTAGTAGAGCGGCCCGGGTCCGGAGTCGACGGCGCGGGCGTAACCGCCCCCGTCGGCGTTGACGTTGACTTGGCTGCCGGCCGGCTGGACGGGTTCGCGTTCCACGTATCGTTCTCGCTCGACGACCGTGTCGGCGTCGCGCGGCTCTTGATAAGTCACGTTCTGGTTCCTCCTCCTCGGCAGGACCGATACCGCAGCGCGGCACGTCCCGTCGCCTCCTACAAGTCGCGTGCCAGCTTGCTCGGTGAGCGAGCGTCTACTCCGGAACGCCGAAGCTGCCGATGAGCGGCACGAACACCACGCCCTCCAGTTCGCGACGCTCGAGATCGTCGCCGTGGCGCTCGATGAGCGTCAGAACCTGGTGCTCGCGGCCGCCGACCGGCAGGACGAGGCGACCACCGTCGCGGTCCAGCTGGTCGAGCAGCGGCTGCGGAACCTGCGGGCCGCCGGCGGTGACGAGAATCGATCGGTACGGCGCGTTCGGCGGCCATCCCTGCGTGCCGTCGCCGATGGTGAGCTGCACGGCCTCGCCGTAGCCTGCAGCGGCCAGACGCTCGCCGGCGCTGTGGCTCAACGCCGCGTGGCGCTCGATGCTGGTGACGTTGGCACCAAGCTCGGCCAGGATCGCCGCGGCGTAGCCGCTCCCGGTGCCGACCTCCAGGACCTGCGCGCCGCGGTAGCCGGCATCGGTCGAGGGACGAGCCGCTATCGTCATGGTGGCGACGACGTACGGCTGCGACATTGTCTGGCCCTCCGCCGCGGGGAGGGCGCGATCGGCATACGCCTCGTCGGCGAGCGCCTCGTCCTCCACGAACGCGTGACGCGGCACACTGCGGAACGCGCGGAGAAGCTCGGGATCATTGATGCTGCGCGCCTCGAGCTGCGTCGCGACCATCCGTTCGCGGGCCGCGAGGTATCGGTCTGGCTCAGGCGGCGATGACTGGTGACGTCTCCAGAACATCGCCGCACGGCCGCCTTGTCAGGCTATGAGGCCGATGCGGTGCTCGTCGATCGCGTGCGCCGACCATTGGCGGCCGGCTTGGGCGCGTCGGCAGATGCGTCGGCCGCACCATCGGTCTGTGCGGCCTGGCCGCCCGTACCGTTGTCGTAGGTGCCGAGCGTGGCGGCGTCGAGCAGGTCGTTGAGCAGGCGATCAGCGCGCTCGCGCACCAGGCGACGCGTTTCCTGACCGCTGCGCGGAGCGAGCAGGACACCCACGGCCAGGCCGAGGAAGAAGAAGCGAATCGCGATGCGAACGCGGCTGAACATGCGCATCAGACCTCGTAAGGGGAGTTGGGCATGAGTGGGGCAAGAAGTGTACCACCGACCCGGGCGGCGGCCGATTTCGCGGTCATTGGGGCGGTTCTTGATTCACATGGGTGGGTCAGATCGCGCGGATCGAGGTCCAGATGCGCGATTTGATGCACCTGGGTGGGTCAAATCCCACCGGGCGGCCACCTGATGCGCGATCTGAGTCACCCAGTTGGTTCAACAGCCGGGGGCGGTCGCCCTCCGCGACAATTCGGGCAACGAAAAGGACCCGGTCTTGCGACCGGGTCCTGACGGATTCGGAAATCCGCGAAAGGTGGCTAGTTAGCCGCCTCGACACGAACGGCGCGATCGCCCTTCGGTCCGCTCTGGATCTCGAAGCTGACATTCTCTCCGCCACCGAGACGATCGAACTCCAGCGAGCTGGAGAGGCCGTCCTTGTGGAAGAAGTACTCCTTGCCGTCTTCGCCGGTGATGAAGCCGAAGCCGCGGTCAGAGATGACCTTCTTGATGGTTCCGTTAGTCATGATCAAACACTCTTCTCTCTTCTCGAACTCACTTACGAACGCAGGATCGGTTCGAGAAGAACCTGTCGACCAAACGCAGTCCACCGCGAACGCTCGGGTGGACGATCATCATACCACCAAACGCAAGCTATGACCCGCCCGCCTCTTTGCGGGAAGGCAGCTCGTGCTTCGAGTCGGCAAGCTCGGGCTTCGCGGCAAGCTCGCGCTTTGACGCGGCAAGCTCACGTTTGGCCGCGGCAAGCTCGGGCTTCGCGGCTGGCAGTGCCGCGGCGGCGCCGCCCTCTTCCGCTTCATCGTCCGGTTGCGCGTAGCCCCAGGCGTAGCGTTCGTTCATCGTCTCGATCGCCTTGAGCACCTCGGCGCGTGCCTCGCGCAGGAGGCGCTGCATCTCGATCGCGGCCTCATGGTCGCCCTCGGGCCGCTCGATCTCGGTCGACAGCGCGGCGCGCAGCCGCACGTAGGCCTGGATCGCGTCGTTCGCGGTGCGCGTCACCTGGTTCGTGGTCTCGCGCAGCATGCGCAGTCGCTCGGACTCGCGATGCTCGCTCAGCAGCCGCCGGTCGAGCGTCTCGCGCAGCTCGGTGATGGCGACGCTGGCGTCCTGCACGACGCGGATATCGGCGCGGCGGCGTCCCAGGCGGGTGTGACGGAGGTGGGTCGGCAAGCTCATCGGTCAGTCTCCAAGGCCGTACTCGCGGATCTTCGTGTACAGCAGGCGGCGGTAAATCCCCAGCTCTTCGGCAGCCTTGGACCGATTCCCACCGGCGCGCTCCAGCGCCTGGCTGATGAGCCGCTTCTCGAGCTCGGCGACGGCTCCCTTGAAGGTGTCGTGGCCGTTCGCCCCCGCGCCATGGCCATGGCCAATGCCATTGCCGTTGCTGGTGGCGGCGACATCGGTCTCTGGGGCATCGGTCTCCGGCGGTGCCGCGGTCTTGCGTGCGGCAAGGCGCGCTCGGTCGCGCGCCTCCTGGGTATCGCCGAAGGGCAGGTGGTCGGGAGTGATGGTCAAGCCGCGCGACAGGACAACGGCGCGCTCGACGGCATTCTCGAGCTCGCGGACGTTGCCTGGCCAGTCGTAGCCCGTGAGGTACTCGAGCGCCTCCTCGGAGATGGTGGTCGGGATCGCCCCGGGCGCGTGCCGGAACTTGACCAGGAAGTGCTCGACCAGCGACGGGATGTCGTCCTTGCGCTCGCGCAGCGGCGGCATGTGGATGTGGATCACGTTGAGGCGGTAGTAGAGGTCCTCGCGGAAGCGGCTCTTCTCGACCTCGATGCTCAGGTTGCGGTTCGTGGCGGTGATGACGCGCAGGTCCACCTTGATGGGGGTGTTCGACCCGATGCGCTCGAACTCGCGCTCCTGCAGGATGCGCAGCAGCTTGGTCTGCGTGCCCAGGGTCATCTCGCCGATCTCGTCCAGGAAGATCGTGCCCTTGTTCGCCATCTCGAAGCGGCCCTTGCGCATGGCCATGGCGCCGGTGAAGCTGCCCTTCTCGTGGCCGAAGAGCTCTGTCTCGAGCAGGGACTCCGGCAGCGCGGCGCAGCTCACCTTGACCAGCGGGTAGGGATTTCGCTTGCTGGCCCGATGGAGTGCCTCGGCCACCAGCTCCTTGCCAGTTCCGCTCTCGCCGGTGATCAGCACGGTCGCCTCCGAGCTGGCCACCTTACCGATGAGCTTGTAGACCTCCTGCATCGGCCGGGAATTGCCCACGATGCGCTCGCGCTCCGCTGCCGACTTGCCGAGCTCCAGGCGCAGGGCGCTCACCTCATTCGCCATCTCCTGGTGCTCGAAGACGCGCCGCAGCGTGGCGAGCAGGTCGTCGAGCTCGAAGGGCTTGGTGACGTAGTCGTACGCGCCCTGCTCCATGGCCTTGATGGCGATCGAGCTGCCGCCGAAGGCGGTCATCATGATCACCTCCAGCTCGCTGTGTTGCTGCTTCAGCTGCTTCAGCGTTGCGAGTCCGTCAGCATCGGGCAGCTTGACGTCCATCATCACCAGATCCGGGCGGCGCTTCTCGATCTCTGCGAGCGCGGCGGCGCTGGTTCCCACCTTGCGCACCGCGTACTCCGGCTCGAGCAGGTCGGTGAGCATGTCGCGGATAGCTGCGTCGTCATCGACGATGAGCACGGAGCGACGGTCAGCCAAAGGTGGTGTTCTCCTGGGGAGATGGGATGCTCGGGCGGCAGCGCGGGCAGCGCGATCACCGTATTGGAGGCGGGATGGCCAACAGTATAGCAGATTGTTCGCTAAGCGTACAGGCGCCGGTCATGTGCGGGCCTGGTCGGCGAGCCAAGGCCAGTGGTGCCTGCGGGCCAGTGCCAGTGGTGCCAGCGCCCTGGTGCCGCGGTCCTGCCAGCCACACTGGCCGATCGACCGACAAGGTGGGCTCCCTCCGTCGGTCGGCCAGTCTCACTGGCCGCACGGCCCAAGAATGGGCCATATCGCCGGTTCGTTCGTCGATCGGCCAGCCAGGCTGGCATCCAGCACCATGCGCGGACGGCAGCTCGCCGGTTCGTTCCGCAGCCACGCGCCGCGCGATTCACCACCGAATGAGACGGCCGACAACTCTGAGCTACCGGCCGTGGTATTCGCCCCAGAATGAAGGCGGGCCGAATGGACGGCGAGAGCGGCCAAGCGGCCCCGTTTCATTCCCACCTGACTGAGACGGCGGGCAACTCGGAGCTACCGAACATTCGATTCGGTGGTGAATCACCGAGCGCCAAGACGCGTTACGCGCTCGAAGCGAGGGGCGGGTGAAGGAGCGGCACGTGGTAGGGGCGGCTGGCGCTCGGGCAATCCCTCGCGCAGGCCTATTGGGGTGAAGCGACCACGCTGCTTGAGGGGACGGGCTGCAGCGAGAAGGAGGGGATCGGTGCGGGCGTCGCGTCCGGCAGGAGTCGACTGGGCAATTCCGCGATCGCCAGCAGGAAGATCAGCACGAAGATCGCGATGACCGTGATCACCCACGGCCGTGCGATGTGGTCGTTCCTCGGAGGAAGGCTGCCTCGATAGCCAACGTTGCGGGTAGCTTGCCCGCTCGTTGGTTTCGTCGCACGCGCAGCGCTCGTGGCGGCGGGCGGCACGCCGGGCTTCCGCTCGGGCTCGGGCTCGGGTGCGGCTTCCGGTTCCGGTTCCGGTTCCGGTTCGGCGCTGGCGCTCGTTGGCTCGGGCTCGAGCGCCTCGTCGTCAATCGGTCCATCGTCCGTGGGGAGCTCGTCGGCCGAAACCTCGTCGGGGTTCAGCGAGGGATCGGGGCGCCGGGACTGGTCATCGGTCATGCGCGTTCGCGTCTCCTGGATAGTTTCAGCCGCCGGAGCACATCGCGTGACTTCGCACCGATCTCGTGCAGCCGGCGTTCGGTGGCCGCAACCCGATGCCGCGTCTCCGCGACGCGAGTGCGCTCGTGGCGAACGGCGATGACGGCGCTCACCCCCAGCGTCCAGGCGAGGAGGCTGAGCGAAGCGGCGACGCCCACAGCCACGATGACGACGGCGATGTCGAGCGCTCCCACGGCGGCCGAAGGGTAGCACGGCGGACGGGCTGACGGCAGCGCTGACGGCGGCGGCGGCGTGGATGCTGATTGCGGTCGCTGAACCAACTGGGTGGTTCAGATCGCGCGGATCGAGCGCCTGCCGCGCGGCCTGAACCGACCGGGTGCATCAAAGCGCGCCGGACAGCGACGATCGGCGTGATTTGAACCACCCATCTGAATCACCCAGGCAGATCGCGCTCACGCTCGCCGCGCAGTGGCGTCAGAAGGTGCGCGGCCGCACGCAGCCCGGCGTCAGCGGGCGTCGCGCATGGCGGGGACGAGGAGCCCGGCGAGGCCGGCGACGGTGCACGCGGCCCCGGCGATGACGAAGACCGTCGACGGTCCGACGACCGCGGCAAGCCAGCCGGAGAGCGCCATCGACGTGGCGATGGAGCCGAAGACGAGCGATTGGCGCGTGGAGACCACGCGACCCATCAGCCGTTGCGGGGTGCGCTCCTGGAAGAGGGTGATCGACGGGATCAGGAACAGCATGTTCATGGCGCCGATGACGAAGTAGAGCACGAGCGCCATCAGCGTCTCGTCCACGAACCCGACGGCCATCATGGCCAGTCCGATGCCGGCGTAGCCGGCGATGATCATCGGTCCCTTGCGGAAACGGGCGGCGATCGCGCCGATCAGGATGCCGCCGACCACGCTGCCCAGGCCGACCGAGGCCATGAGGAAGCCGTAGACCTGGAGGTAGTCCGGGCTGCCCGGCTCGAGCACGTGCTGCGCGTAGAGGATGCTGACGACGACCTCGGCACCCACGACGAGCTGCGCGACCATGCTGACCATGGTGTTCGCGAAGAGCTCGGTCTGGTGTCGCAGGAACTGCCAGCCGTCGACGATGTCGGCCCAGACGGCGCGCAGCTTCATTGGGCCGGTCTGTTGCTCGGGATCGTGTGGCACGACCATGAGACCGATGAGGATGGCCGAGATCAGATACGTGCCGGCATCGAGCACGAAGGCGGTGCCGATGATGCCCGACAGCGCCGCGACGATGAGGCCCGCCACCGGATACCCGATGAGGTCGGCACCGGTCTCCGACACGGTGCTCGCCGAGTTCGCCGTGACGAGCTCATCGTCGTGCACCACGAGCGGCAGGACCGCGGTCTTGGCCGGGCGGAAGAGGAGGCTGACCGTGGCCAGCGCGAACGCGATGAGGTAGACGAGCAGGATGCTGATCTCGATCGCGAACGGCACGGATAAAACCAGCACCGCGCGGGCGATGTCGGAGGCGACCATGGTGCGCTTGCGGTCCCATCGATCCACCAGGGCTCCGGCCAAGGGGCCCAGCAGCACGTTCGGAATGGCGGTGGCGGCGAACGTGAAGCCGACCTCGATCTCCGATCCGGGGCCGCGGCTCGCGACGATGCCGGCCAACGCAACCTGGTGGATCCGGTCTCCGAAGAAGCTGATCGCCTGGCCCACCCACAGCAGCACAAAGTTGCGATTCCGGGCCAGCCGCAGGTACGCCGACTCGGGGCGGGACGGGCGAACGCCCTCCATGGATGGCTGCGGCAACGCCATTGGACCGATGCCGCCCGGCGCCGTGCCGGCCAGCGTGCCCGCGTACGCCACCCCGGCGTTCATGCTCGACATGCTGGGGCTGGCGATGCGCGCGGCGGCGAAGCGTTCACGACGCAGGGGCGCGTCCGCGCGGGTCATGGAGAAGACGATCGTCGCGAAGATGCCCACCGCCAGCAGCACATCCCCGATGCTCACGACGTCGCGGATGATGGGCAGCGGGATCGGGATCACGTCGCCCAGCAGGCCTCCGGCGGCGACGAACTCGGCCGCGGTTCTGGCCTCGAGGATGAAGTGGAATCCGTCCCCGGCGACATCGGCCGGTGTGAATCCGGCGGCAGACAGGGCGCCGGACCAGATGGGCATCTGGCCCCCGTTGAGGAGGACGGCCGCTGCGTTGGTGGCGATGCCGATCGCCGCGATCTGGAGTCCGGGCTGCTGGCGGTTGCCCCAGAGCCAGACGAAGAGCAGGCCGTAGGTGAGGAGCAGCCCTGCCTCAGCCGCGAAAACCATGCCGAAGCGGATGCCGCCGATCAGCGCGAGGATGCGGAATGCGAGCGCCAGGCCGAGCAGCGGCAGCCAACGCAGGTTGAGCTGTGCGAGCCGCGGAATCCCCCCTCCCAGGAGCGCGCCGACAAGCAGCGCGAGGAGGATCGCGCTAAGAAACATCATCCGAGGCGAGCTGGCGCCTCGTGTCCGACCGGGATGGTGGTCGCGACGCTTCGTCGGTGGGGGTTGCGGTCAATGCTGGCGAGCTCAGCGGGGCCGCCTTACGCCGCCGATCCGCCTCCTCCTGGCCGTGCTGCATGGTCGGCAGGTCATCGTCGTCGCGCTGCACGGCGTCCAGGATCTCGCGGTCCAGGCCAACGAGGATGGGCACGATCTCGGCGTCGAACTGGATGCCAGCGTACTTCTGCAGCTCGCCCACGGCCTGTTCATGGGTGAGCGGGCTCTTGCGGTACGGGCGGGAGGCGGTCATGGCCTCGTAGGCATCCGCGATGGTCATGATTCGCGCGCCGAGCGGGATATCGAGTGCCTCGACGCCGTCGGGGTAGCCGGACCCGTTGATCCACTCGTGGTGCGCGCGAATGAGCGGCGCCTCACCGGAGAGCTGCGTGGCGGGCTCCACGATCTCGGCACCGATGGTCGGGTGCTGGTTCATGATCATCCGCTCCTCGCGGTCCAGCGGCCCTTCCTTGAGCAGGATGTTGTCGCGAATGCCGATCTTGCCGATGTCGTGCAGCAGCCCGGCCCACTCGATCTTCTCCGCCTCCTGCTCCGGCAGGCGCATGACCCTCGCGATGGCCCCCGAGATGCGGCTCACGCGGTCGGAGTGGTTGCGGGTGTAGCGGTCTCTTGCATCGACGGCGGTGGTGAGGGCGCGGATCGTCTGCTCAAACATCTCGCGCGTCTCGACGTAGCGGTGATACGCGATGCGCGTGGTGAAGAGCGGCACCACGAAGAGCGGCGTTGCCCACCAGCCGACGCCGTTGGGGAGCTGGAAGATCTGGGCCATGAGCCATGCCAATGGCGCAAGACCGATGAGGCTGACGGCGACCCCGCGCAGGTCCTGGATCCAGACCGTGCGCATGGGCGTGCCGGTCCGAGCACTGACCGCCGCGACGGCCAGTGTCCAGTTCACGAGATAGAAAACTGCGCTCGCAATGAGCAATGCGACGAA
>JBDTNK010000081.1:0-8551 GCA_039933775.1 Chloroflexota bacterium
ATACGCCGCCAGCCGGCGGGAGCATCGGTCAAGAAGTCTCCGATACTCCCGCCCGCGCGCAAGTCCGGCCCGGCGCCCGCCCGGGCGTAGCTGCAACCGACGGCGGGCGACGGATGCCCGGGCCCGCGCGGGGCCAAGATGGACAAGATCGTGCTCAACGCGTATATCCGGATATCCGGAAGGCATCGGTCCATGCATGGAGGTGAGCGGTGAGGGGTGATCGCGTCGAGGCGGTGGTCGACACCGGCCAGGGAACGCAGACGTTCGTCATCGAGGCGACGCGCAACGGGCGGCGGATCGAGGTGACGACCTCGCGCGGGGTTGTCGAGGTCAGCGAGGTGACGCGCGGCGGCACGATCGTGCGCACCGGGCGCTTCATGTCGTCGCGGCTCATCGCGCTCGTCGAGCATCCCGCCCAGGAGGGACGCGAGACCAAGGTCGAGGTCCAGACCCGGCGCCGCATCAGCACCGACTAGCACGCTTGTCCGACTGGGGCTGTTGACCCATCGAGCGGATCGACTGGGGATAGAGTGCGGACAACTCGCTTCCGAGCCCGAAACTTCGGGGATAACCCACCTTGCCAGCGCACGCCCTGACAACGGATACTGACGGCGTCCCGAAGGGGCAGCGACGCCGGAAGCGAATGATTCGTCAGACGCGGAAGGCACTTGATCCCGCGATTGCATCAACGGGTCGGGCGCGGTTCCTTCGGGACGCTTCGTTGTGCCGGTAATGGCGGGGGAGCCGTCGATTCCCGCACCACGAGCGGCGTCTCGAGGCGCCGCAGCGCCGAACCGGGCGCAATGATCCCGGAGCTGAGACCGTCGAGCGTCTCGACCGCCCATCGGCCCAGCGCCGTCTTCTGCTGGCGGACCGTCGTGAGCGGTGGATCGAGCCAGGCGGCCAGGTCGATGTCGTCGAAGCCGACGACGCTGACGTCATCAGGCACCCAACGTCCCATGGCTCGCACGGCGCGCAGCGCCCCGATCGCCGTCAGGTCGTTGTAGGCGAGGATGGCGGTGAGCCGCGGATGCGCGGCCAGCAACTCGGAGGCGGCACGCTCGCCGCCCTGCACGTGGCCGTCGCCGTGGGTCGTCGGCAGCGGCACGGCCCGGCCGCGCAGCGCGTCGCGGATGCCGGCGAGCCGCTCGCCGACCGCCGGATCGTGCGTGGACGCGCTCACGTGCCCAATGTGCTCGTGGCCCAGCTCCAACAGATGCCGCGTTGCCGCCCGAGCACCGCCGCGGTTGTCGCTCTGGACCGACGCGAGCGCCACGCCCGGCGCGCGGCAGTTGACGAGCACCACGGGCACCGGTGCGGTGGCAAGCCACGCGGCGTGTCCGCGGTCGACACGACCGGCGGCGACGATCAGGCCGTCAACCTGCCGATCGAGCAGCAACTCGAGCTCGTCGCGTTGACGGGCCAGGCTCTCGCCGGTATTGCACAGGAGCACGAGCCAGCCGCGCTCGCGTGCCGCCACCTCGACGGCCCGAACGATCTCGGGGTAGTACGGATTCTGGATATCGGTGATGACAAGGCCGATGGTGTGGGTTGCCCGCCGCTTCAGCGCCCGTGCCACGGCCGATGGACGGTAGGCAAGCTCGCTGACCGCGGCGAGGACGCGTTCGCGTGTCGCGGCCCTCGTGGGCGCGGTCCCCGACAGGACGCGGCTGACGGTCGCGGTCGAGACGCCAGAGCGCATCGCCACGTCCTCGATGGTGCTGCGCTCCGTCGCCATCGGTCGATCCTGCGCCCTCAGACGGCAGGCGCCTGCCCGGGGATCTCTGCCAGCGCCACGGATCGACGCTCGCGGACCGAGATGGTAGCGGCGACGGCGATGCGCATCGCCTCGAGCCCGTCGCGCGCCGCCGCCGGCACCGGTCGCTCCCCGCGCGCAATTGCCAGGAAGGCCGCAAGCTCCGCCGCGTACGCGTCGCGGAACCGGACCAGGTAGTGGTCCCACGGCTCGCGCGGTCGCTCGGGTGGGTCCAGCCGGCGGATCGGGGTGCGCGGCCCCAGGCCGACGGCGGCGCTGTCGTGCTCGCCGATGAGCTCGGCGCGCGTGTCGTAGCCGGCGGGGTCGAGCAGCGTCGCCTCGAGCACGGCGAGCGTTCCCCCGGAGAGGCGCAGCGTGACGACGGCCGCCTCGAGGTCCGAAACCGCCGGCTGAGGATCGTCGCGGCGTGTCGCGATCGCGGTCAGCTCCACGACCTCCTGGCCGGACAGCCAGCGCGCCATGTCGAAATCGTGGACCGATGAGTGCAGGAACAGGCCGGCCGCCTCGAGCTCGTCGTCGTCGCGCACGTTCGGCTCGATGCGCGGGTCGCGCGCCGTGAGGCGCAGGAAGTGCAGCTGGCCCAGCTCGCCGGAGGCGACGAGCCGGTGCGCCTCGGCGAAGCCGGCGTCGAAGCGTCGCTGGAAGCCCAGCTGCACCGCCGCGCCGCTCGACTCGACGAGCTCGGTGAGCCGGATCGACTCCGTCAGCGTCCCCGCCAACGGCTTCTCGCACAGCACCGGAATTTCCGCAGCCACCGCCGCCTCGACCGCTGCGGCATGTGCCTCGGACGGCGTCGCGATGACGACGGCATCGGCCTCGGTCCAGACCTCCTCCGGACCGATGGCGCGGCCGCCGGCCGCGCGCGCTGCTGCGGCGGCACGACCCGGATCGAGGTCGGCGACCAGCACCTCGTCGACACCATCGGTCGCGGCCAGCAGTTCGGCGTGCAGGCTGCCCATGATGCCGGTGCCGAGGACCGCGACCTTCATGAGGCCAGCTCGCGCAGCGCGAATTCCAGGACGCGCTTGCTGATCGCCGAGGCCTCGGCCGGCGGCAGCCAACTCGAGTCCTGCTCGACCATGATCCAGCCCGCGTAGTCGCGCGCCACGAGCTCGCGCAGCACCCCGCTGACGTCGAGCATGCCGTTGCCGGCCTCGGTGAAGATGCGCTCGCGAATCGCCGCGCCGAACCCGGGCACCTCGCCGCTGCGCATGCGGCGCAGGACATCGGCATCGACGTCCTTCATGTGCAGGTGCGTGACGCGCTCCCCGTACTGGCGCAGGGCGGCCACCGGGTCGCCGCCGCCGCAGATCCAATGACCCACGTCCAGGCAGACGCCGACGATCGATGCGTCGGTCAGCGAGAAGAGCTGCTCCGCCTCGTCGGGCGTCTCGATCCACGTGGCCGTGTGCGGGTGGAACGAGAGCCGGCATCCCAAATCGCGCGCCTCGGCACCCAGCGCAGCGAGCGCTTCGGCCCAGCGATGCATGCCGGCCTCGCTCAGGCGGGCGGGACCCTCCCTTGTCCGGCCGGCGTAGGCGTCGCGCTCCGGTGATCCAGCCGCGGCGGCCACGAACATCTCGCCGCCCGCCTCCACGAAGGAGCGCAGCGCGACACGAGCCGCCTCGACCGAGGCGGGGAGCGGTCCGCCGGCGTCGCCGGGCAGGTCGACGTAGCGCTCGGCGAAGCGCAGCCCGCGCGACTCGAGCAGCGGACGCAGCGCGGCACCCTCGGGGAAGCCGCGACCGAACTGTGGCCCTTCGAACCCGAGGCGCGCCACCTCGTCGAGCACATGCTCGGCGGGCACGGTTGCCGCCAGGTCCGGCAGGTCGACGTTGTTCCACACGATCGGCACCAGGCCAAGCGAGGCGCGCGGCAACGGTTCCCTCATCGGTGCTGCTCCTCCGATCTGCCGAGCGCCTGCTCGTCGAAGACCGGGCGCCCCTCGGGCACCGGCACGTCCCACCAACCGGTCTTGTCCGGCCCGGCGAGCTCGAGCGAACGCTCGACGGTGGCGACGACGAGCGAGGGACCGCCCGACGCGAGCGCGCGCTCGACGGCGGGCTGGACGGCATCGGGGGTATCGGCCTGTTCAGTGCGCACCCCGAACGCCCGGCCGATGGCCGCGAAGTCGGGGCTGTAGGCGGAGCCATCGGTCTTCAGGAAGTCGGTGATCGCGGTGCGCCCGAAATGCGCCTGCTGACCGCCCTTGATGCTGATCCAGCCGGCGTTGTTGAGCACCACGGTGCAGACAGGGACGTCCAGGATCGCGGCCGTCGCCAGCTCCTGCATCGTCTGCAGGAAGTCGCCGTCGCCGCAGATCGCCAGCACCTGGGCATCGGGCCGCGCCAGCTGGGCGCCGATCGCCGCCGGCAGGGTGAAGCCCATGGTCGAGAAGCCGCCCGAGGTGATGTGGGTGCGCGGCTGTCGCGTAACCCAGCGTTGCTTGACCATGCCCTGCGGCAGCCCGGCGCCGGTCACCACGATCGCGTCGGGGCGCGTCGCCGCCTGGACCTCGCGCACGGCGCGCGCCATGGTCATGGGCTGCGCATCCGAGCCCGATTTCACCTCGATCTGCTGCTGCCAGGCAGCTCGCAGGCGCTGGATCTCGTCGCCGTAGGCCGTGGTGGGAGAACCGCTGCCGAGGGCGTCGAGCAGGTCCGCCAGGGCAGCTTGCGCATCGGCGACGAGCGGTACGGCGACCGGGTAGTTCTTGCCGATCTCACGCGGATCGATGTCGACCTGGATGAGCTGCGCGGGCGGAATGGCGAAGGTCACTCCCTTGCGCCACGAGGACGCCGACCAATCGACGAAGCGGCAGCCGACGCTGAGCAGCACGTCGGCGCTGGAGGCCAGCGCATTCCCGATCGTGGAGCCGGTATCGCCGATCGTCTTGCCGGCGAGCGGATGCGTCTCGTCGATCGCGCCCTTGCCGTTCCAGGTCGTGACCACCGGCGCGCCGAGCCGCTCGGCGAGCGCCCGCAGCTGGGCCGCGGCCTCGGCGCCGATCACGCCGCCGCCGGCGACGATCACGGGGCGCTTCGCGCCGGCGAGGAGCCGCGCCGCGCGTTCGACATCGGTCGCGTCGGGGCGCACGCGGCCGCGCGCCTCGCGCTCTCCGGGGTCGGGCATCACCACCTCGGCGGCGTTGGCCTGCACGTCCATCGGCACGTCGAGCAGGACCGGGCCGGGGCGGCCGGATCGCATCGCGTTCCACGCTCGATGCAGCACGAACGGCAGCTCGTCGACACGCGACGGCTGCCACCATTCCTTGGTCACCGGCTCGAAGATGCGCGGGTTATCGGCAGCGTGGCGGCGTTCCAGCTCCTGCAGCACGCCGTGCCCGCGCATGTACGTGTGCGGCGATCCGGTCATGAGCGCCACCGCGGTCGAGTCGACATACGAGGTCGCCATCCCGATCACCGTGTTGGTGGCTCCCGGACCGATGCTCGTGAAGGCCAGCAACGGATCGCCCGAGGCGCGGTAATAGCCGTCGGCCAGGTGCACCGCCGACTGCTCGTGCATGACCTGGATCGTGCGAATCGCGTCGGATCGGTCGAGCAGCGCATCGGTCAGCGTCCATGAGCCGTGACCCGGAATCCCGACCGCGTAGGGCACCCGTTGGCGCACGAGATACTCGACGACGATCTGGGCGCCGCTGAGGCGGTGCGCTACCATGTAATCGATTACATCCGATCCGATATGGGCCTGTCAAATGTCGAACCTGACCGATACGCCGCTCGGCCGGACCATCGCCGAGACGGCGACCGACATCTGGAACGACAGCTGTGCTGTCGATGAGCTCGAGTACGCCGTCGGCTACGGCGCCGTCGGCGCCACGGCCAATCCCACGATCGTCGTCGACGTGTGGCACAAGGAGCCGTCGCGCTGGAGCGAGCGCGTGGGCGAGCTGCTCGCCGCGCATCCGACCTGGTCGGAGCGCGAGATCGCCTGGGAGATCGTGGCCGAGATGAGCACCCGTGCCGCGCCGCTGCTGCTGCCCGCCTTCGAGGCGTCCGGCGGGCGCGCAGGACGCCTCTCGATGCAGACCGACCCGACGCTGTACCGCGACGCCGACGCCATGGTCGAGCAGGCTGCCGGATTCGTGCAGCTGGCGCCGAACATCATCGTCAAGTTTCCCGCCACCGCGGCGGGCATCGCTGCCATGGAAGATGCGACGGCGCGCGGCATCAGCATCAACGCCACCGTCTGCTTCAGCGTCGCCCAGGCGATCGCGGCCGGCGAGGCGGTCGAGCGCGGCCTGGCGCGACGGCGGGCGGCGGGGGAGTCGACCGACGAGATGGGACCGGTGATCACGGTGATGATGGGCCGCATCGAGGATTGGCTGCGCGTCGTGGTCGATCGCGATCGCCTCTCGCCCGACCCCACGGCGCTGCCCTGGTCCGGCGTCGCGGTCTTCAAGGCGGCGGTGGCGGCCTTCGCCGAGCGCGGGCTGCACGCGCGCCTCCTCGGCGCCGCGATCCGCCATCGGCTGCACTGGACCGAGCTCGTGGGCGGCGACGTCGTCATCACCATGCCCTCGTCGTGGCAGCGACGCTTCAACGCATCCGGCATCCACGCCACGCCGCGCATCGACGAGCCGGTCGCTCCGGCCATCCTCGAGGAGCTGCGCCGCCTGCCCGATTTCGTGGCCGCGGTGGATCCTGGCGGCCTTGCGGTCGAGGACTTCGACGCCTGGCCACCCACGGTACGCACGCTCCGCTCATTCAGCGCCTCGTACGCCGAGCTGCTCGAGCTCGTTCGCGACGCGATGCTGCCGAGCCCCGACAAGCGGGCGTGACGGTGGTCCCGGCCCAGGCGCCGCGGGGCGCGGCACCGCCGAACCACCTCTCGCCCGATGCGCTGCGCCTGCGCCCCGGCCCGGGCGGCGACGTCTCGGTCAATCCGGCGGCTGCCGGCTGGCGCTATCTCTCCTTTCGCACCGCCGTGCTCTCCTTCGGCGAGACGCTGCCGGTGGAGGCGCCCGGGCAGGAGGCCGCGATCGTCACGCTGGCCGGTGGCCTGCGTATCGACCTGGACGGGCACGACCCGATCGAGCTGCCGGGGCGCGCATCGGTCTGGGAGGGACTGCCGTGGGCCGTCTACCTGCCGCCCGACGTTCGCGCACGCATCACGCCGCTGGGTGAGCGGGCCGATGTCGCATTGGCCGAGGCACCGTCTTCGGGGCGGGATGGCCTGGCGCAGGCACCGGTGGTCATCGGTCCATCAGACGTGACGGTCGAGATCCGAGGGGCAGGCAATGCGACGCGCCAGATCAACAGCATCATCGCGCCCGGCTTCCCTGCCGACCGGCTCGAGGTCGTCGAGGTCTACACCCCCTCGGGCAACTGGAGCTCCTGGCCGCCCCACAAGCACGACACCGATGCCATGCCCGGCGAGGCGGTCCTCGAGGAGATCTACGCATACCGCTTTCGGCGGCCCGAAGGCTGGGGCGTGCAGCGCCTGTATCGGGCCGATGGCTCCCGCGACGCGCTCTGGGCCGTCCGAAACGGCGAGGTGGTCCTGGTGACCGATGGCTACCACCCCTTCGTCGCCACCCACGGCGACGACGCCTACTATCTCAATGCGCTCGCCGGCGACCGCCGCACCATGGCGTGCTCCTACGATCCCGCACTGGACGCCGTGCGCGAGGCGTGGGCCTCGATGGACCCAGATCCGCGGCTGCCGCTCGTTCGTTGACTTCGCCGGCCGAATGATCCAACTGCGTGGTTCAAATCGAGCGGATTTACCGCCCCCTGCGGGATCTGCCCCGCCCAGTTGACTCAAACCGCGCCGTTGAGCGCGGATCCGCGCGATCTGACCCACCCAGTTGACTCAGCGGCCCGGAAAGGGACTGGGCGCTTTGGGGATAGGCTGCGGATAAGTCGCCCGCGTGGTTCGAAACTCGGGGATAACCCACCTTGCCAGCGCTGCGCCACGCAAGGGATACTGACGGCGTCCCGAAGGGGCAGCGACGCCGGAAGCGAACGATTGCATCAACCGCCGAAGGCACTTGATCCCGCGATTGCATCAACGGGTCGGGCGCGGTTCCTTCGGGACACTTCGTTGCGTCCGTGGTGCGGACGTGCCCGACCGCATCACGGATACGGCGTCGACGGCATCGGCCCCGGCCAGGATGCGGACGCCGTCCCAGCCCTCCGTGGCCAGCTGTGGGATCGAGCGCCGCATGCGGGTCCACTGCCGCCGCAGCGCCGCCTCGGGCAGCCGCCGGTCGTCCCGGACCGCGTTCCGCGCCAGGCACACCTCGAGCGCCACGTCGAAGACGATTGCGATCGTACGGGCGTCGTGCGTGCGCGCCAGATCGAGCAGCTGCGTCCGCGCCCAGCCTTCGACATTCGTCGCGTCAACGATCGAGAGACGGCGGTGCGCCATCCTGCGCGCGGCGACGAGGTGCAGCACATCGAAGGCGTCGAGCGTCGCGTCCTGGTCGTTCGCGTCGTCGCTGACGAGCGCGCGAAACGTGTCGGAGCTCAGGATCTCTGTCGGACGGGCATGGCGCGCCGCCCACGTCGACTTGCCCGAGCTGGATGGACCGATGAGCACCACAAGCCCGGAGCGCGGCAGCTCGATGGGCGGGACAAGCGGCGTCATCGGTCCTTGGGGGTCAGGAGCTGCGGGCCCTCGCTGCGCACGTCGTTGACAGCCGCGTCGACCGGGTAGGCCTCGATCAGCGCGGGGTCGCAGGGGGCCAGCAGCGGCTCGAGCGCCGGCAGCGGGGTCTCCTGCAGCAGCCACGCATCCCACGTCGGCGGC
>JBDTNK010000082.1:0-8349 GCA_039933775.1 Chloroflexota bacterium
GGCGATCTTCGCTGCGGACCCCGACCTGTGCTACGCCTCGACCCACCAGTCGCCGTTCTACCCGGGGACGGGCGATGCATCGGAGGGCACCATGCACAACGCGCCGCTGCCCGCGGGCAGCGATGACGCGGCGTTCCTGGCCGCATGGCAAGGGCGCCTCCTCCCGGCCATCGACGCGTTCCGCCCCGAGGCGATCCTCGTGTCCGCGGGCTACGACGCGCACCGAGACGACCCGCTCGCCATGCTCGAGGTCACCGAGGACGGCTACCGGGCGCTTGCCGAATCGATCGGCCGCCTGACGGCGCGGATTGGGCTGCCGGGGATCGCGCTGACACTCGAGGGAGGCTACGACCTCGACGCGCTGCGCCACTCGGCGGCGGCCACGGTCGAGGGCCTGCTCGCCGGGCTGGGTGGTGGCTGACGGTATACTCGGCGAACCAAGGGGAACCTGAGTGACACGAGCCACCCGAAGCGCCGGCGCTCGACGCGACGGCGAGCACGAGCACACTGAGCACGAGCACACGACGCCGGCGCCGCTGGCCACGCCGGCGATTTCGTCTGAGCATCTCATCGTCATCAGCGGCCTGTCGGGCGCGGGCAAGAGCCAGGCGAGCAAGCAGCTCGAGGATCTCGGCTACTACTGCGTCGACAACCTGCCGCCCGAGCTCCTCGACGGGTTCCTGCGGCTGCTTGACGCCGAGCCGGAGCGCTATCGGCGCGCAGCGCTCGTGCTCGACATCCGCGCCGGCGACCCCGCACCGGCCATCAGCCGCGCTCGTGCCAGCCTCGCGGACCGTGGCCGCGCGGCGACGCTCCTCTTCCTGGAGGCGAGCGACTCCGCGCTCGTCAGCCGCTTCAGCGAGACGCGGCACCGGCATCCGCTGCAGGACGGCTCCGGGGTGCAGGCTGGCATCGCCGAGGAGCGACGCCGGCTCGCTTCGACGCGCGAGCTTGCAGACGAGGTGATCGACACCAGCGGACTCTCCATCGGGCAGCTGCGAGAGCAGATCCTGGCCTTCGTGCCGCACGCCCAGCCATCGGGCGACCTGCGAATCGACATCCTGACCTTCGGCTTCAAGTTCGGCCTGCCGCTCGAGGCCGATCTCGTCTTCGACGTGCGCTTTCTGACCAACCCGTACTGGGTGCCGAACCTGAAGCCGCTCTCGGGGCTCGATGCATCGGTCCGCGACTACGTCTTGGGGCAGCCGTCGGCCGGCCGTTTCCTGGAGCTCGTGACCGAACTGCTCGACCTGACGCTGCCGGCCTACCGCGCGGAGGGCAAGTCACGGCTCACCGTCGCGCTCGGCTGCACCGGCGGCTACCACCGCTCGATCGCGCTCGCGGAGGAGCTGGCGCGGCGGCTGCGGGAGCATGACGAGACGGAGGTCGCCGTCTTTCACCGCGAGCTGGACCGATGAGACGTCTGCCGCGCTGGCTCTACCCGGGGATGCACCTCAAGCGCTGGCTGGTGCTCATCTTCGTGGGAGTCGCGGTGCTCGGCCTGGGTGGCGCCGTGTTCCTGGTCGACCTGTATCGCGGCCGCGAGCTGGACGAGGTGCCGATCGTGTACTGGGTCACCGGCGCCTGGCTCGATCGGCCGGCGCGCGCAGGGATCCTTGGCGGATTCGGCGTCATCGCCATGGCCATCGGCGTGTGGGGCCTCATGCGCAGCATCGTCTCGCCGTTCGTCACGCGCGGCGACAGCGTGATGGAGGTGCTGTACACGAAGCGATATCTCGCCCGCGGCCCGCGCATCGTCGCGATCGGCGGCGGGACGGGCCTCTCAAACCTGCTGCGCGGCCTGAAGGCGTATTCGGCCAACATCACCGCGGTGGTCGCGGTCGCCGACGACGGCGGCAGCAGCGGGCGGCTGCGCAACCAGCTCGGCATCATCCCGCCGGGCGATATCCGCAACTGCATCGCCGCGCTGGCCGATGCCGAGCCGCTCATGACGCAGCTCATGCAGTACCGATTCCCCGCCGGATCGGGCCTGGACGACCACGCCTTCGGCAACCTGTTCATCGCGGCCATGACCGCGGTGACCGGCGATTTCGAGGAGGCGGTGCGCGAGTCAAATCGCGTCCTCGCCGTGCGCGGCCAGGTGCTGCCCGCCACGAGCGTGCCGCTCAACCTGTCCGCGACGCTGCGCTCGGGGCGCCGGGTTCACGGCCAGGCGCTGCTTGGCTCCATCCACGAGCCCATCGACGAGGTCACGATCGAGCCACGCGACGTGCGCGCCAATCCCGAGGCGCTCGAGCGCATTCTCGAGGCGGACATGATCGTGATGGGACCGGGCAGCCTCTTTTCCAGCGTGCTGCCGAACCTGCTGATCAGCGACATCCGCGACGCGGTGACCGCCGCCGCCGGAATGAAGGTCTACGTCTGCAATGTCGCGACACAGCCCGGCGAGACCGATTCCTTCTCAGCCTCCGAGCACCTGGAGATGCTCTTCGAGCACGTGGGCCCCGAGATCGCCGACTACGTGCTCATCAACCGCAACTCGCGCGCGCGCCCGCCGCAGGACTGGCAGGGGCATCTCGTTGAGGTCGACGATCGACGCCTCGAGACGCTGCCGGCGGTGATCGTGGAGGAGGACCTCATCGACGAGACGAACGCGCATCGCCACGATCCGGTCAAGCTGGCCGCCACGCTCATGCGGCTGCTGCAGGAGGACCAGGTCGATCGTCCCCGGCAGCGTCGGGTTCGTCGCCAGTCGGCACGAGCCAGCTGATCCATGCTCGTCGCCAGCGAGGTGAAGGGCGAGCTCGCCCGCATCCACCCTGCCCGCGCCTGCTGCCGCCGCGCGGAGCTTGCCGGCCTGCTGCACCGTGACGAGGCGGCGGACGGCGAGCTGCGGACGCTCGATTACGCGACCGCCCGCGTCGCCGTCCAGCTCGCCACCTCGCTCGGCGTCCCGGTCAGCGACCCGCCGCGCGGGGCCGCCTCACCGTTGCGCGGCCGTCATCACCTGCGCGTGCGCCTGGACCGAGGCGCCATCAGCGGCTGGTCCTGGGCCGACGCCCAGCCGCACGACCGGCGCGCTTTCATTCGCGGGGCGCTGCTCGGCGCCGCATCGCTCTCGCTCGGCCGCTCGGGTCCACACGTCGAGTGGGTCTACGCCAGTCCCCGTCGCGCCGCCGAGCTGCGCCGCCGTCTGGCCGACTGCGAGATCAACGCAGCGGTCTCAGAGCGACGGGCGCGCACGGTGGTCTACGTCAAGGGCCAGGAGGAGGTGGCGACGCTGCTGCGCCTGACCGGGGCGAATCGGGCGCTGCTTGATTTCGAGACGGGGCGCGTGGGGCGTGACGTGCGCAACCGCCTGAATCGGCTGCTCAACGCCGAGGGCGCCAACCTGGATCGCACGGTCCTCGCCGCGGATCGCCAGCTGCGCGCCATCGGTGCGCTCAAAGAGACGGGACGCCTGGATCGGTTGTCGGGCGGCCTGCGCGAGGCCGCGCTCCAGCGACGCGCACGCCCCGACGCGGATCTCGATACGCTTGCCGCGGCGCTGGGCATCAGCCGCTCGGCGACGAACCACCGGCTCCGGCGCCTCGTCGAGCTCGCCAATGAGCTCACCGACAGCTCGGCCGCCTGACCGGTCCCGCCAGCAGCATGTCAGAGGAGGGCCCGATGGATCGACAGCGCATGCCGCTCGTCGCCGGGAACTGGAAGATGAATCCGCCGGCTCGCGATGACGCCATGGCGCTCGGGCGCGCGCTCGCCGCCGAGCTCGGCACGCTCGAGGACGCCGAAGTGGTGGTCTGTCCGCCGGCGATCTGGCTCGATGCGATCGCCGCGGAGCTGCGGGGCACGCGCGTGGCCATCGGCGCGCAGACGATGCACGCCGCGGAGCGCGGTGCGTACACCGGCGAGCTGTCGCCGACCATGCTGCGCGAGGTCGCCACGCACGTGATCATCGGGCACTGCGAGCGTCGCCAATACGACGGCGAGACCGACGAGGGCGTCGCCGCCAAGGTCGCCAGCGCCGTTGCGCACGGCCTCGTGCCCATCGCCGCGATCGGAGAGCTGAGCGAGGAGCGCCGCGCCGGCGCCACGGAGCAGGTGATCGAGCGCCAGCTGCGCGCCGCCATTTCCGGCCTGGCTGAGATCGACGGCAGCCGACTGGTGATCGCCTACGAGCCGGTGTGGGCCATCGGCACCGGCGAAGCGGCATCGCCCGCCGACGCGCAGCACGTCGCGTCGTTGATCCGGCGCATCCTGGCCGAGGCGGATGCCACCGCGGCGCCACTGGTCCGGATCCTGTACGGCGGCAGCGTCAGCCCTCACAACGCCGCCAGCTTCTTCAGCGAACCCGATGTCGACGGCGCGCTCGTCGGCGGCGCATCGCTCGACGCGGTGGCCTTCGGCGCGATCGCCCGCGCCGCCGCCGAGACGCCATGAGCGAGGCGGCCGCCCCGCGGCCGGTCGTCCTGTGCGTGCTCGATGGCTTCGGGCTCAACGACGACCCGATGCGCAACGCGCTGCTGGCCGCGAAGATGCCGGTCTGGCGCGAGCTTACCGATCGCTGGCCGACCGCGCGGCTGGAGGCATCGGGCACCGCGGTCGGATTGCCGCCGGGGCAGATGGGCAACAGCGAGGTCGGTCACCTCAACCTGGGATCTGGCATCACGGTGCTGCAGGACCTGCCGCGCATCAATGCAGCCATCGCGGACGGCTCGTTCTTCTCCAACCAGGCGCTCGAAGCCGCGTGCCGCCGCGCAGTGGCGCGGGGCGGCCGGCTGCACCTGTTGGGGCTCATCGGTCCTGGCGGAATCCATGCCGTCGACGGGCACATCCTGGCCATGATCGAGCTTGCCCGCAGGTCAGGCCTGCCGCCTGATCGCGTCCTGCTGCACGCCTTCACCGACGGCCGCGACACGGCGCCGCGCTCCGCCGACGGCTACCTCGCCGGGCTGCTGGCGAAGGCCGCGGGTGCGGTCACGCTGGCGACCATCACGGGCCGCTACTGGGCCATGGATCGCGACGCGCGCTGGGACCGGACCAAGCGTGCGTACGACGCGATCGCGCACGGCCGTGGAGCGCATGCGGCGAGCGGCGCGGCGGCGATCGAAGCGGCCTATGCCGCCGGCGTCTCCGACGAGTTCATCGAGCCGACCGTCGTGGCGGGCGGCCACCGCGTCGAGCAAGGAGACACGCTCATCCATCTCAACTTCCGCGCCGATCGGGCGCGGCAGCTGACCCGGGCGCTCGCGCTGCAGCACTTCGACGCCTTCGACCGCGGCGACGCGCCGACGGGACTGGAGGTGACGACGCTGACCGCCTACCAGGATCACGACGAGCTGCCGGTGGCTGTCGCCTTTTCGCCCGTCGTGGTCGACTCGCTGGCCGAGCATCTCTCGCGCCTGGGCCTGCGTCAGCTGCACGTGGCGGAGACTGAGAAGTACGCGCACGTCACCTACTTCTTCAACGGCGGCGTGGAGGAGCCGATGCCCGGGGAGGACCGCATCCTGGTGCCGTCGAACCGCGAGGTGGCGACGTACGACGAGGCGCCACAGATGCGCGCGCCCCAGATCACCGAGCGGCTCGTGGCGGCGATCGAGTCGGCGGTCTATGACTTCATCGTGGTCAACTACGCGAACCCCGACATGGTAGGGCACACCGGCATCTGGGATGCCGCCATCGCCGCCGCGGAGGTGATCGACGGCTGCCTGGGCGGCGTGGCGCACGCGACGCTCGCCGCGCACGGCGCGCTGCTCATCACCGGCGACCACGGCAACATCGAGGAGATGCGCGACGCGTCGGGCGCGCCGCAGACGAAGCACACCACCAGCCCAGTGCCCCTCGTCCTCGTCGGTCACGGCTTCGCCGGCCGCCATCTCCTCGACGGCCGCCTGGCCGACGTGGCGCCCACGATCTGCGACGTGATGGGCATCGAGCAGGGGCCAAAGATGACCGGCAGCGACCTGCTCGCGGCGCCCTGACCGCGCAGCCGGTATACTCCGACCCGCCATGCAGCCACTCGTCATCGCCCAGATGATCCTCGCCGTCGCGCTCTCGGCCGCCATCCTGCTCCAGCAGCGGGGGACCGGCCTGGGTGGTGCGTTCGGTGGCGAGGTGACCGCGTACCGCAGCCGTCGTGGGATCGAGCGCACGCTCTTCCGCCTGACCGTCGCCCTGGCGGTCCTGTTCGTCGCCTTCTCGCTCCTCAACCTCCTGGCGCCCGCCGCATAGCGCCCGCGGAGCCTGTGCTATCATCGGGCCCGCCGTTCGGGAGCTCCGGGTTTCCGATGCGCGCCGAGGTGGCGGAATAGGCAGACGCGCTAGGTTCAGGACCTAGTGACCATTACGGTCGTGTGGGTTCAAGTCCCTCCCTCGGTACCACACCTGCCCAGGTGGCGGAATTGGTATACGCGTACGTTTGAGGGGCGTATGAGGCAACTCATCCGGGTTCAAGTCCCGGCCTGGGCACCACCTTCCACCTGACAGGACCGATGACGCCGCTCGCACCAGCGAGCGGCGTTCGCGTGTAGGCTTTCCGCCGGGCGGTTAGCTCAGCTGGTCAGAGCGTCTCGTTTACACCGAGAAGGTCGGGGGTTCGAGCCCCTCACCGCCCACCAAGCCCCCTGCTACCATTGCCTCCCAAGCGGAATAGAGGACCCGAGCTCCGATGAGTCCCATCTGGATCGTCCTGATCATCGTCGCGGTCCTGGTGCTGTTTCTGGTCTTTGCCTACAACAGCCTGGTCCGCATGCGGAACCAGGTCGACGAGGCGTGGAACCAGATCAGCGTCCAGCTCAAGCGACGCCACGATCTCATCCCGAACCTCGTCAATGCCGTCAAGGGCTACATGGACTTCGAGCAGGAGACCCTGACCAGGGTTGTCGAGGCTCGAAACCAGGCCGTCTCGGCTCAGCAGGCGGGGGCCGGCAACGCCGGCCAGTCAGCGCAGGCGGAGAACTTCCTGACCGGCGCGCTGCGCCAGCTTTTCGCCCTCGTCGAGAACTACCCCGATCTCAAGTCGAACCAGAACGTGATGCAGCTCCAGGAGGAGCTGACCACGACAGAGAACCAGATCGGCTTCTCGCGTCAGCATTACAACAGCACGGTTCGCGAGTACAACACCGGCATCCAGACCTTCCCCAACGTCGTCTATGCCGGGATGCTGGGCTTTCGGGAACGCGACTACTTCCAGATCGAAGAGGCCGATGCCGCGGTCCCGGAAGTGAACCTGCGTACCAGCTGACCACATGAGCGCCTCTCCGGCGCCGACCACGTTCTACCGCGAGATCGCGCACAACCGGCGCAACAGCTGGCTGCTGCTCGGCGTCGTGGCGGTGCTCTTCGCCGTGCTCGGGGCGGCGGTGGGCTACGCGATGGACGTCGGATGGATCGGCGCCGCCGTCGCGCTGGCCATCGCCGTCGCACTGAGCATCGGTTCGTTCTTCGGCGGGGACCGGTTGGTGCTGGGGGTGAGCGGCGCCAAGGAGGTCGATCGGGCCAACCCGGCCGATGAGTACCGGCAGCTGGTCAACGTCGTCGAGGAGATGCGACTGGCGGGCGGACTGCCCGCGCCGAAGCTGTACGTCATCGACGACACGGCGCCGAACGCCTTTGCAACCGGCCGCGATCCCGAGCATGCCTCGCTGGCGGTCACGACCGGCCTGCTGGCGAAGCTGGATCGGGAAGAGCTGCAGGGCGTCATCGGGCATGAGCTGAGCCACGTGGGCAACTACGACATTCGCTTCGCGCTGCTGGTCGGGGTGCTCGTCGGCGGTATCGCGCTGATGTCTGACTTCTTCCTGCGCTTCACCTTCTGGGGCGGCGGACGGCGGGGTCGCGACAACGACCGCAGCGGAGGCGGGGGACTGCAGCTCATCATCTTCGTGGTGGCGATCGTGCTCGCCATCCTGGCTCCGATCATCTCGCGCATGGTGCAGCTGGCGGTCAGCCGGCGCCGCGAGTCGCTCGCCGACGTGAGCGCCGTCGACCTGACGCGCAACCCTGTCGGGCTGGCGAAGGCGCTGCGCCGCATCGCCGACGATCCGGAGGTGCTCGAGGTAGCCAATCGCGCCACGCAGCATCTCTACATCGTCAACCCGATCAAGAGCTTCGAGGAGCGCGCAAAGAGCATGTGGGACACGCATCCACCCATCGCCGAACGGATCCGCGCCCTCGAGGGCATCGCCGGCCAGCTGGGCGTGCAGTTCCCGGCGGGCCTCGAGGCACCCAGCTCGACGGCCGGGCTGCAGCCGAACCGATGAGCCAAGTCCCGGGGGTGGTTGCAGGCGCGATCCGGCATCGGTATCCTTCGCAGGCTCGCTGGCGCACCGTCCGGCCGAGGTAGCTCAGTTGGTAGAGCACCGCCCTGAAGAGGCGGGTGTCGTCAGT
>JBDTNK010000083.1:0-8233 GCA_039933775.1 Chloroflexota bacterium
CCGTTGCCGGATGGGTTGGCGCTACCACCCGAGCCCATGCCGTGCGCGCCGCGCAGGCGTCGGGATCGGAGATTGATGTAGGCCTGCATCAGCTCACGGACATCGGTCTCTGCGAGGATCTCGTCGCCCCGCAGGGCGTACTCGACGCGGGTCGTGGGCAGGAGATGACGGTGCTGCTGCGTGTCGAAGTAGGCGGGGCCATCGGACTCATCGCCGATCTCGCGCAGGCCGCGCGCGAGCTTGGTGGCCGTCCCCAGCGACGGCATGCGGTCTCCCTTGATGAGCCGCGAGATCGTGGAGTGGTCAACGCCCGACTGCAGCGCCAACTGACGCTGGCTCATCTTCTTTTCCTTGAGCTGGCCGCGGAGCCACGCGTTAAAGGAGCGCGGAGGACCCTGGATGGTCATGCATCGTTTCCAAACCTCGGTGCCACCAGCCTGGACATATGGCGGGTGGTGCTCCCGAGCAACCGCAGCATCCCAATGCGCGGCGCCTCCCTCAATAGGAGGAAGGTACCGAGGCCGCTCGCTTTGGATCACGCGGCCCCGCACCGTGGGCACGGCGGACCTTCTTGCTTACCGCATAGACGATGCCGCCGAGCACGATCACGCTCAGGATGCTGATCGCGCGGTCCGTGAAGGCGACCGCGGCGCCGGGATCACCGCCCACGCCGTAGAAGCCGAGCGCCAGCGCGATTCCCGCCTCCACGAAGCCCACACCGGCGGGCGTGAGCGGAATCGCCGTCAGCAGCGAGGCGGCGAGCGCCACGAAGATCGACGCGCTGATCCCCAGGCCCACGTCAGGCATGGCGAGGGCGCGGATGACGAAATACATCCGCAAGCCCTCGAGCAGCCAGATCCCCACCGTCGCCAGACCGATGACGGGCAGCGTCCTGACGGTCAGCGCCCCGGTGCTGCCTTCCTGGAAGCGTTCGTACAGATCCTGGGCACGCATCGGCAGGAAGCGCGTCAGCCGCGGCCCCATGTAGCGCAGCGCCACGACGAGCAGCACCAGGATGATGGCGACGATGAAGCCGATGACGAAGAATGCGTCGACTTCGGACTGCTCGCGCCCGCGGAAGCTCCAGAAGCCTGCCGCCAGCGCCAGGAAGACGATGACGATGATATCGGCGATGCGCTCGATGAAGATGGTCCCCACCGTCCGCGAGGCGGAGGCGCCGTAGTTGCCCTTGAGCAGGTAGGCCCGATACAGGTCACCGAGCTTCGCGGGCACCAGGCAGTTGACGAACCACGACAGGAAGAGGATCTCGGTCGCGTCCTTGAGCCCGACCTGCGTGCCGCTGCGAGCCAGGATGAAGCGCCAGCGCCAGCCGCGCAGCGGGAAGGTCGCGTAGTAGGCCAGGAAGGCGAGCAGCAGGAAGAGCGGGTTCGCCGCCGCGATGAAGTCCCAGGTGCGCGCCAGGTTCACGTTGAGCACGACGCGGAAGAGCAGGAAGAGGAGCGCCAGCGCGAAGATGATCGAGCCGATCGTCTTCCAGTTCAGAAAGCGGCGCTTGAGGCTGACCTCGCGCTCGGGGATCTGCTCGTCCGCCGGCGCGTCCAGGAACTCGGCCGCCTCGTAGAACGCGTGATGCTCGCCCTCCGGCCGCTGGTGCGTCACCCGCGGTCCGCCGTGGCATCGGGATCGTGGGGATTCGGCAGCTCCTCGGCCTGCGGCTTGGCGACGGGCTCCTGCTCCAGCACGCGCGGCGGCTGCGGGCCGAGCATCGGTGCAGCAGCGGTCGGGATGCCCAGCTTGCGACGCATGATGTTGCTCCACACCGCGTAGCGCGTGGTGAGGTGGATGAGCACCGTCGAGCGCGAGCCGTGCCACTCGTTCTCGCCCAGCCCCGCCTGCAGCTCCTCGGCAGAGTCGAAGACCGGCAGCGCGTTGAAGCTCATCGCGATCTCGAAGCTCGAATGACTGTCCGATGCAGCGATGCCCGGGATCTCGTACTGCGCGGCGAAGTCAGCGGCCTCCTGGTTGTGGCGCTGGAAGGTCACGCGGCTGTTGAAGACCTCGACCATGTCGATCTTCCCGGCTTCGGCCAGGCGCACGAGCGGATCGCGCTTGATGTGCGAGCTGCGGAACGGGTCGAACGGGTGCGGGATGCTGACCAGGCCGCCTTGGGCGTGAATGGCATCGGCCGTCTCATCGGCGGTCAGGCCACGTGGCACGGTGCGTTGCAGGAAGAGGCCCACGATCTCGCCGTCGGCGCTGCTGACCTCCTCGCCGAGCACGACGCTGATCTCGTCGCTCAGCCCCATCTTCTCGACGTGCTCGCGCACCGCGATGGCGCCTTCGACGTTGTTGTGGTTCGTCACCGCGACGTGCGTCAGCCCGCGTTCGATGGCGCGGCGGATGAACTTCTCCTCCGACAGGATCGAGTCGCGGCTGTACCGCGTGTGGATGTGGAAATCCGCGAACGCCATGGCGCGCTCCGACGGCCTTCCGGTCCTCTCGCGAGCGGGCGCTGCGGCACCTGACCGAGCTTCGGCCACGGCGCTGAGGGCGGCATCGGTCATGAACTGGTCACCAGGCTCTTGCGGAAGGTCCCCAGGTGCTCCAGCGCAAGACCCGTACCGATGGCGACGCTGTTCAGCGCGTTCTCCGCCACGTGGCAGGGGATGCCGGTGACCTGGGTCAGCAGCGTGTCGAGGTTGCGCAGCAGCGAGCCGCCGCCGGACATGACCATGCCCTTGTCGATGATGTCGCTGGAGAGCTCGGGTGGCGTCTGCTCCAACACGGTGCGCACGGCCCCGATGATCTGCTGCAGCGGCCCCTCGATCGCCTCGGTGATCTCGGTCGAGGTGATGGGGATGGTGCGCGGCAGGCCCGCGATCATGTCGCGGCCCTTGACCTCCATCTTCAGCGGCTCCTCGAGCGGCAGCGCGGAGCCGATCCTGATCTTCACGTCCTCCGCGGTGCGGTCGCCGATCATGAGGTTGTACTTGCGGCGAATCGAGTTCGCGATCGCCTCGTCGAAGCGGTTGCCGCCCACCCTGAGCGAGGTGGAGACCACGATGCCGCCGAGCGCGATGACGGCGATCTCGCTCGTCCCGCCGCCGATGTCGATGATCATGTTGCCGCTGGGTCCTGAGATGGGGACGTTGGCGCCGATCGCGGCGGCGAGCGGCTCCTCGAGCAGGTACGCCTCCTTGGCGCCGGCTCGCATGGCGGCGTCTCGGACGGCGCGCTTCTCGACGCTCGTGACGCCGGAGGGGACGCTGATCATGACCTCGGGCTTGAAGAGGCGGATCCTGGGCGCGACCTTCTCGAGCACGTAGCGCAGCATCGCCTCGGTGATCAGGTAGTCGGCGATGACTCCGTCACGCATCGGGCGGATGGCCCTGACATTGCCGGGCGTGCGGCCGATCATCTCCCGTGCCTCCTCGCCGACCGCCACGAGCTTGTTGTCGTCCTCGCGGATCGCGACGACGCTGGGCTCGTTGAGCACGACGCCCTTGCCCTTGACGTACACGAGAATGTTCGCCGTCCCGAGGTCGATGCCGATCTTCATGAATGCGTGTCGGTACTCATGTGCGAGGGGTGTTGGGGTCGACGCCGCGGCTGCGGCGCCGCGCGCGCCGGCGCGAGGCGAGTATACCGGTGCGTCCCCGCCCCACCGCCCCATGACCTTCGGCGCGTACCGTGGTAGGGAGTGGGGCGGAAGACATCGGTCCGTGGGTGGAGGGGAGTTGGTTGTCCGGCGAGAAGCATCGGTTCATGGTCAGATGATCGCGTGGCGCACATTAGACAATCGAATGCGCGATCCATGGACAAACGACCGTGGGGCGCGCATTAGCCGGCAGGTGAGCCGCCGAGGTGGGTTCTGAGGGGTTGCCTCGTGCTCAGACGGCGCCCTTGGAGCGTCGATGACGGACGCGCTGCCCGCTAATGCGCGTGGGGCGCGCGTTAGACAACGTCGCGAACCAGAGGAGCCCGCGCGGCACGCCAACCGGCCGCCGGAGCCAGGAGATCGCGGCGCTGCCAACCAGGTCGTATCGGTCAAACAGGCTCATGAGTGGTGCCAGGCGGCGGCGAGTTGTCCGGTCCTCGGTGAAGACGATCGCCGGGACGACCGCGCTGACCTGCCAGCCGAACTGGGCGACGACAGAGCGCGCGAGGCGGGCTTTGACGTCGAGCGAACCGAGCAGTGCCTGCACGTCGACCAGATCGGTCTTCAGCTCGACGACCAGCAGGATGCCGGTAGCAGGGTGCCATGCCAGGAGATCGATCCGACCGCGTTCACCGTACCGGCTGTAGCTCACCTCGACGCGCACGATCCAACCCCACCGCTCGAGGCGCTGCTTCACCACCATGCCGAGTGCGGCGTGACCGGCATCGAGCATGCGGCCAAGGTCGGTTCCGCTCCAAAGCAGCCGCAGGTCGAATCTGGCGCCGATCGCCGACAGCACCGATTCGATCGAAGCCACGGTCATCTGGCGCGCGAATCCGCGCTCCAAGCGAGACACCACGCCCCGGCTCACGTGCGCGGAGGCGGCCACGGCAGCCTGCGTCAACCCCACGCGCAGGCGGATCGCGCGGACCTGGCGGCCCAGGTGGATCCAGTTCATCAGCGGCCCATGATCGCAAGGCGCCACTTACCGCCGCGTTACTCTCCACGTACCATGCCCGAGGGAGACACGATTGCACGCAGCGCCGCGGTGCTGCGCGACGCGCTCGTCGGTCGGCGCGTCACCGCAGCAACTGCCCAACCACGCCCCGGGCTGCGCAGCGTCCCGCGCATGGAGCGCGTGACCGGCACGACGATCAGCGCCGTCGAGAGTAGGGGCAAGCACCTGCTCATCGGCTTCGACAACGGGCTGACGCTGCGCACGCATCTGCGCATGAGTGGCTCGTGGCATCGGTACCGACCGGGCGAGCGCTGGTGGCGTCCCGCCCGGGAGGCGACGGTGGTGATCGAGACCAGCGAGGCCGTCGCGGTCTGCTTCAACGCCCCGACCGCCGAGCTGCTCACCGCCACCGAGCTCGCGCGCAATGCAACCCTCAATGCGCTGGGGCCCGACCTGCTCAGCCATGACTTCGAGCCCGATGCCGTCGTCGCGCGCCTCCGAACCCGTCACGCAACGGAGATCGCCAACGCGCTGCTGGACCAGGAGGCGCTGGCGGGGATCGGCAATGTCTACAAGTCCGAGGTGCTCTTCCTCGAACGCACGAATCCATGGACCGATGTCTCCGCGCTCGACGATGCGCGGCTGCACGCGATCGTGGCCACCGCCCGCCGCCTGCTGCGCGCGAACCTGCGCGGCGGAGCGCGCGTCACGACCGGCGCGCGCTCACCGGGGAATGCGCTGTGGGTCTATGGTCGTGCCGGCCGGCCATGCCGCCGATGCGGCACCCAGATCCAAAGCGCGCGGCAGGGCGAGCTGGCGCGCTCGACGTACTGGTGCCCGCGGTGCCAGCCCGGCTGACCGTCGCGAGCGCCGGGTTCAGGCGTCGATGCGGTGGATCTGCGCGCCGAGCGCCACGAGCTTCGATTCGATCTGCTCGTAGCCGCGGTCGACGTGCTCGATACCGCTGATGACGCTCGTATCGGTCGCCGTCAGTGCCGCGAGGATCAGCGTCGCGCCGGCGCGCAGGTCGGTGATCTCCACCTCGCGGCCGTGGAGCGGCGTGGGACCGGCGATGCGCGCGTGCCGCTCGTCGAGCAGCTCGATCATGGCGCCCATCTTCATGAGCTCGCTGGCGTAGTCGAGCCGATCCTCGTAGATCGTCTCGTGCAGGTGGCTCACGCCATCGGCCTGGGTCAAGAGGACCGCGAGCGGAGCCTGGAAGTCGGTGGCGAAGCCGGGGTAGGGGGCGGTCTCGACATCGGTCGGGAGGTAGCGAGGTGCGGAGCCGACGACGACGCCGCCATCGGTCATGCGGTGGGGGACGCCCATGCGCGCCGTGACGTCCAGGAACGAGGCCATGTGCAGCGGATCGACGCCGCGCAGCGTGACCTCGCCGCCGGTGACCGCCGCCGCGATGGCGAAGGTGCCCGCCTCGAGCCGATCGCCGATCACCGTGTGCTCCGTGCCGCCCAGCCGCTCGACGCCCTCGATCTCCAGGGTCGTGGGGGCGGTCCGCTCGATTCGCGCGCCCATGCCGCACAGCATCGTGATGAGGTCGTCGACCTCCGGCTCGCGCGCCGCGTTCTCGATGACCGTGGTGCCGCGCGCCAGCGTGGCGGCCAGGAGCGCGTTCTCGGTGCCCATGACCGTGACCGCGGGAAACTGAATCCGCGCGCCGCGCAGCCCGCGCGGCGCCGAGGCGAAGTAGTAGCCGTTCTTGTACTCGACCTGCGCGCCCAGCGCCTCCATCGCGGCCACGTGAAAGTCGACCGGACGCCGCCCGATGCGATCGCCGCCGGGGTTCGGGATGATGACACGCCCGAAGCGGGTCAGCAGCGGACCCAGCAGCATGAAGCTGGCGCGAATCTTGATCGCCGCCTCGAGCGGGATGAAGAGCCAGCTTGCGTCCCGCGCGGTGATCGTCAGCGTCGCGCCGTTGTCGCGGCGGACCTCGAAGCCGATATCGGTCATCGTCTCGCGCATGATCTTGACGTCGCTGATGCGCGGCACGTTGTGCAGCGTGACGGGGGCATCGGTCAAAGCAGCAGCGGCCATGAGCTTGAGGACCGCGTTCTTGGCGCCGGCGATGCGGACCTCGCCGTGGAGCGGCGCGCCGCCGGTGATGACGAACTTCTGCATCTAGCTTTGCCAGGCTTCCTTCCACTCGTGCGCGCCGGTGTGATGACCGTCGCACAGCCCGACCCGACCGCCCATGTGACGGCTCGGAAGGTACGGCTGCATCCCTTCTTCGAACGGCGTGGGCGCTTTGTTACACAGCATGTAGCGCCGTTCGCGGGCCCAGGTGTACGCATGGTCGCTCGAGCAGAACCGATATCCCTTCGTGAAATTCATCGTCTCCCCCGGTTTTGGGTCTGACGCAAGACCGATGGGTCCGCTCTCGCGGACCAGCTCGATTCGCACCGGGAGCTGCGGCATCCGAGCGCCGCACTGATCGCAGACCTGCACCGTCCGTCGCTATCCCAGGTAGTGCGCGCCGTCGTCAAGCGAGTGGCGCTCGATGAAGGTCGGGTCATCGTTGGGGTCGCTGCCGATGGGCGAGCCCTTGTGCGGCTTCGCATCGACCGGGCAGATGAACGGGTAGTCGCGGCTGATCCTGCGCAGCTCCTGCATGCGGCGCATCGGCGGTCCCTCCTCCGCGCGGCCCGCCGGCCCGCGCAGGTGGGCACGCTCCGCCTCTTCGGGGGTCATCGGGGTCTTCGGGGTCATCGGTCCGTTCTCGTCGCTTTCCATGCCAGGACCGATGCTACCGCGTTGCGTCGTCGAGCGGCTTCGGCGCGTGCGGGGTCGCAGTGCGCGTGTGGTCGTGGCGCGCGTGTGTTGTCATACGCGCGCCACGAGCGCATTAGCCGGCAACCATCGGGCTCCAGCGCAGAATCAGGGCCGAGCTGAGAACGAACGAGTCACCCACGCAGCCACCCGATGACCGAACTCCCTGCTAACGCGCGCCACGAGCGCATTTGTCCATGCGCTGTCGTTGCGTCTAAGGTTCAAGCGATAGCCACCGCGGCGACAGTGAATGTGGGCGAGGCGTCAGCATGCGAAGCTTCCTGAGGACCGAATGGTGATTGAGTTCGCTCAGCAGCGTCGTAGCGAGCTAACTCGGACGGCCGGCGTGCTGATTCTGGTGTCGATCGTCTTCTGGTGGATCGCGCTGCGGGCGTGGGCAGAAGCTCAGTTCGGATACCTCGACGTTGACGCGCTGGGCGTTGCCCCGTTGGTCTGGGTCACGCTCCTTGCGATCGCCGGGCTCGCGCTGGTGACCCGCGTGCTGCCTCGTCCAGCCGACGTCCCCGCCAACGTCGTCTGTATCGGCTTCTTCTTGGCCGTCACCGGGACCCTGGCCACGGTGAACGTCGCCTATGGCGCCCATGACGGCATCAGCGCAGCGGGCTGGCTCATGGCCGCGTTCTCAGTCGCGCAGGCGACTGTCTTCGTAGCCGTGATGCTCGTTGCTTCGGAGCGTTAAGCGCAGCGGCCTGTCGCTCGCGACTTGACATATGCCGTCCTGGTTCGCATTAGCGGGCCGGTGAGGCCCACGATGAGGCTTGCCACGCCCGCGATCGGGCCGGAAAGCCCCGTTCTGCGCTGGAATTGCCGCTAATGCGAATCACGCGCGCATCTGTCAGGCCGATGCG
>JBDTNK010000084.1:0-7665 GCA_039933775.1 Chloroflexota bacterium
CAGCGACGCGCCGTCGCTCACCGTGATCGCCGACCAGGACGGCAACAGGGGAGTCCTCTGCGTCGCCGAGTCCCCCGCGACGGGCGACTGAACCGCCGACTCGGGTGACCCGCGGCGTGGCCGCGGGTCACCTCGGTCCGCCTCATCAGCGCACGTGACAGTCGGTTGTCGGGTTCGCCACGCCGGTGATGACACCGACCGTCGTTTTCGTCTGCGAGCACGGCGCTGCGAAGAGTGGCTGGGAGGTGGCCGGCCCCAGGTCGCGCAGGTCTGCAACAGGCTGTGCGGTGCCGCACCGCCGGGTTACTGGCTGTTGCCGCGTTTACAGGCTCCATCGGAGGCAGCGCCACACTTGCCGATGCGGTCCGATGCCCATTGGTCACATCCGCAGCTACGGATCGAACCCCTACGCCGGGTACGACAAGGTCGACACCAATCCATTCCTGCTCGACGACTGGACACTGATCGACGGTCGCCTCAATCCGAAGGTCCGCATCGTCGGCGTCGTCATCGGCGACGAGTCGGTCGCCTACGCGCTCCCCGCCCTGGCCGAGGTGGGCGTCGTCAACGACACCGTGGGCGATGAGCCCGTCGTGGTGCTCTGGGTGCCGGGCACGGTGTCCGGGCTGGGAGCGGCGACGGTGGCCGGTGGCGAGGAGGTCGGCACGGCCGTGGTGCTCTCACGTCGAGCGGCGGATGGATCCGTCCTGGAATTCGAACCCGCGGGGAACGCCGGCATGCGCGACATCGCCACCGGATCGACCTGGTCCCTTAATGGAGAAGCGACCGATGGACCGATGGCCGGCGAACGGCTGGAGCCGGTTCCCAATGACCAGCCCTTCTGGTTCGCCTGGGCAATCTTCCGCCCCGACACCGCCGTCTGGGAGCCATGATCGACCGCATTGGGCCAAACATGCGCCGGTGGATGATGCTCGTGCGCTCGCTTCGCGTGTTCGATCGGGCCGCGTCTCGACGCGGCACCACGCAGCAGTATGCGCCCGGCGGTCGAGGCACAGGTCCGCCGAATCTTCGGGCCCCGGTGGAACCGGCGGGCGGTAGCCCAACAAATCGCGTTCGCGCGATCAGTCAGTCCACCGGTCCCGGCGCACACGGTGAGGCAGCGCAGCGGAGACGGCACCGAAGGCGGGATCGATGACGAAGACGTAGTCGTCCCACATTCCATCGCGCTCGGGGCGGTACCGGCGGGGAGCGACATGGTCAGGACCGAGCGCGATCTGCTTCATGGTCCGCTCGAGGTCGAGCATCGTCGCGGCCAGCTGGCGGCGGTCCAGGCCCGTTACCTCGACAGGCGGCAGGATGGTTGCCGTGACCCGCTGGCCAAAACGGAGCCGCGGGCTGAACGGGTGCTCCCACACCCGGTGCGTCCCACTGATGACGACCGGCAAGATCGACAACTCCAGGGCCTGCGCCATTCGCAGGGCGCCAGGTCGGAAGCCGATCTCGATGCCGAGCACCGAGCCCTGCGGAAAGACGGCGATGCTCTCTCCCCGTTGCACGGCACATTGGGCGTGGCGGAGCAGACGACGCGCCGGAACGCGGTTCCCATCGCCAGTCATCAGCTGGCCAGTCATGCGCAGATAGGCGCCGACCACCGGCCACCACCGCAGCTCGTCGCGGGCGACGAACCGAAGGGGCAGCGGCAGGCGGAAGAGGACCAGCGGATCGGCGAGGCCATCGTGGAGGGCCATCACGAGGTAGGGGCGCGACGGATCGACGAGATGGCGGCCGCGGAGCGTGATCCGGAGCCGCAGGACCCGGGCAGCCGATCGGGCCCACACCTGCTCGGTGGCGTGGCGCGCGCGTGCCGATCCGAATCTCCCGATGAGCATCATCGGCCACGGCAGAATCCAGAGAAGGACCACCTGGCCGATACAGGCCAGCAACCAATCGGGCGTCCCGGCGACGGAGAACCAGCCTCCGGGCAGGCGTCGCACCCGTCGGCCGGCCGTCACGCCGCGTCGGGACGGCGATAGCGGCGCGATCGCACGGCTCGGGCTTCGGCGGCAACCTTGAGCGCGCGCAGCTGTCGCCGCATGAAGCGGTCGTAGGCCGGGACGGCGACCCATTGCGCGATAAGGTCGCCCACGATCGCTCGGTCGCTGCCGACGGTTCCAAAGTAGCGGACCAGTGTCAGATGCGGCTCGACCAGGTCGACGGCTAGGGTCTCGCGCACATGCTCCATCGGTTCCTCGCGCACCTCGTACGCGATCCTATCCGGCGGGTAGAGGCAAACGCGCTCAAGCATGACGAGCTCCGTGACCACTGCCGGCGTCCGATACCGAACCAGCCGGGTGTCCCCGTCACGCTCGAGGACCTCCGAGCTGTGGGGCGGCGATCCAGGCAGCACGCCCCCCGTCGCCGCGGCCATCTCGAAGACCAGCCCCCGCGGCGCAGCGATGTCGACGCTGATCGGTCAGGTCATGGATTCGCATGACGGCGACGGTAGCCGATCGACCGGCCTGTGGCTGTAAGGGCTGTCACGGCACCAGCGGTGCTCGGCGGTCGCAGGTCAGGTCAGGTGGTCGGACGTCTGATCGCTCGGCTCGGAGGGGAGCGTTTGCTTGACAGCCCGCGGGGTGGGGCAACTTCAAGCCGGGACTGCAGTCGTGGCATCCCCAAATGGTCAGGCCACCTCATCGGGCAGGTACTCGACCGGGCAGACAGCTGCGGTCACGGTTCCGGCATCGACCCACGCATCGAGCCGATCGCGCCAGACGAAGCTATTCCGTGGCGAAGACCGTGAAGATCGGTGGGAAGGTCAGGGCGAAGCCGAGAGCCAGCAGGACCGCGCTCACGATCAGCACGCTGCGGAGGTTGACCTCACGGCCACGCCAGGCGAGGCCGAGCGCAACGAAGCTGACGATGTACGCGAGCGTCCCGCTGATCACCTTGCCGGACAGCGGCCCGACGCCGGTGCCGAGGCCGAAGTTCTTGGCAAAGTCCCAGAACGCAGTCTGGCCCTCGACCGGCGGAAACGCCTCGTGCAGCGTCACCGTCAACCCCAGCACGAAGGCGCCGATGCCGGCGGCCAAGAAGGCTGCCGCGGCCGGGCCGTTGGGCTTGACGTCGAGCTCTTGGGTCGTCATCGCGAATGTCCCTTCCTAGTAGATCGGTGCAGCCTTGGTGATAAACGCGCCGAACGCGCCGGCGATGCCCGCGGCCACGAACGCCAGGGTGAAGTACACAAGCAGCGGACGGCGCCACTCGCCGCGGCGGGCGAGCTGCACGCCGTAGTACAGGATCACGAAGGCGACGGACGTGGCTAGCATCGGCGCGATCCAGGCGACATGCTCCTTCCATTCCATCCCGAATGTATGCCACGCCGAGGTGGCAGGCTCGGAGAGCAGCAGCAAGCGCGGGAAGGCGGTGAGGTCGGTCGTTCCTTCCGACGGCATGGCCCGATACCAGGGATACACGATCCAGGTGCCGGTCAGGACGGTGAGCCAGGCGACGATGGCCATTGCCCATCCGCCGACCAGCATGCGTGGCAACCGCTCGGCGACGCCCTCGCTGGTTAGCAGCCGCTCACGCAGGCTGTAGATGCCCACGAAGCCACCGCTAAAAGCCAGCAGAAAGAGCGTGCCCAAGATCAGACCGTGGACGACCGCCCAGAACTCTCGGTCAGTGAGTGACATGCGAACCTCTCAACGAGCTACTGCTTCGATGCCACCGTATCGATTGACCGACGAGGCCGGCTGAGCCAAACGGCCTGTTTCGCGAGGTGCCAACCGCCCCTTCCGTCGTCGCCTGCCGCTCGGAGACATCGTCGGTCTGGAAGATCGGAGTGCGCTAGACCGGTGCCACCCGTTCCGCGACCTGCAGCCCGAAGCCCCCGCCCGGAACAAGCGAGATCGATTTGAGCGGCAAGAGCCCCGCTTCGACCTGCCACGACCGCATCTCGTCGAACGACCAGAGTCCCGATTCGCTCGTCAACGCGAAGTAGAGGTCGAAGAACGCTCCCTGCTGCCCTCCCTTGCCGGGCGATCGAGGGCGCAGCGCGTCCCCGATCACCAGGTAGCCGCCCGGGCGCAGTGCGCGTGCCGCGCTGCGGACGAGAAGCCGATTGGTCGCCTCATCGAAGTGATGGACCAGACTGAAGGCCATGATCAGGTCGTACGCGGTGTCGCCGAGGTCGTCGGTCAACGCGTTGCCCGCCCTGAGAACCACCCGGTCCCCCATCCCCTCCCGCTCCAAGAGGGGAGCGGCGTGCTCTACCGCCTGCGGCAGGTCGAGCACCGTGGCTCGCAGTCCGGGGTGGCGCCGGCAGAGCGCCACGGAGAAATAGCCGTGCGAGCCCCCGATGTCGAGCATCTCTCGCGCGCCGGCCGGAACCGGTACCCGCCGGGCAAGCAGCCCGGCAAGCGGATTGGCCTGCGCGCGCATGCCGCGCTGATAGGCGCGCCAGTCATCGGTGGACATTGACCCGTGGACGTCGAGCGGCCTGCCGTCGCGCACGAACGACTCCATCTGGTCGATCCAACTCCACTCGAGCTCCTTCATGAGGATCAATTCTCGAATCGAGCCGGGGGTATCGGCCAGCAGCCAGCGGCGCACGTGAGGAGCGAGCCGGTAGATGCCGTCTCGATAGCGTAGGTACCGCATGGTGACGAGCAAGTTCAGCAGCTTTCCGGTGGCGCGCTCATTGGTCCCGCAGGCTTCCGCCACCGCCTTCGCCGAACCGGCTCCCTCACTGATCGCGTCGAAGATCCCCAGCCGCGTCGCGGTCAACACCGCCCTGGAGTAGACCGGGGCATACCCCTCGAGCATCGCGATCGGCACAATCCCCGAGGCCAGCACGGCGCTCTCGAGCGGGTTCTCCGCCATCAGTCCCACGCGCATGAATCACCTCTCTCTGCAGCCTGCGGCTGGGGTGACCGTAACCGCCGCCGGAACTGGGCAAGACTCCCCGATGAAAAAGGCCATGCTACGCTAGCCGCAGAGCACGGCCCAAAGTCAGGATCGTCATGAGACACAAGGGACAGGCTCGACGAGGGCCGCCTGGTTCCGCACCCTCACATCGTGTGGCGCGCCTGCGCGATCGTCCAGCGATTGCCCTCCGGGTCGTCGACGACGTACGCACGGTACCCGTGCTGGTGGATCGGCTCGACGATCGTGGCGCCCTTTGCCCGCGCGTTAGCGAAGTGGGCGTCGAGGTCGTCAACGAAAACTCACGGCACGTGGGTCTTCGGACCGTCCGCACCAGCGACGCCGTCCCGCTTGAAGACCATGAGCGAGCAGTTCCCGATCCGAAACTCGGTCCAATCGCTCCGCTCGTCGCCCGGCTTCGGCAAGTCGCCCGCTGGCTCGAAGCCGAATGCCTCGGACAGCCAGCACGCAGCAGTGCCTGGCCTGTCGTAGTACACCGCGAGGGCAAGCCGGTCCGTGTCGCGCAGCTCGTGGGGCACCCGATCGCGCTTCGCACACCATGCCCCGAACCATGGCGGCGTCATGCGCACGACGGCGGTACCGCCGGCAGCCTTCCCGCCGGCCGCGATGGTCGCCTCGACGCGCACCCGCGTGCCGTGCCCGACGGCGCGGAAACGCACCTCGATCCGCACGTCGTCGACGGAGCTCACCCACGCCAGCCGCACCCCCGGTTCCCAGGTGGTAATCCTCGCTAGCTCGAGCGCGTCACCGCTCGCCTCGTGCGCGCCGCTGGCGCGGCGCCGTCCGGCCAGCCCCAGTTCACAAACTGAGGTCCACCAACGCGGGTCGGATCCCCGACCAAGCGATCCATCGGGGCGCCGAGAAAAGCGCAAACGACGGAACCACGCGGGTCAACGAGAAACCCGCTTGACGCCGGTCGCCGGCGAGATCCGCGGGCCATGCGCAGGGAAAGGTCACAATCACCTTGTAGATCCCGGTGCTCATGCCGACCTCGCAAGAACCAGCGTCAACCAAAGGGCGTAACCGTTGAGGCTCTGCCAGAAGCCGTGCGAGTCCCAAAGGGTTGCCTACAGAACGGGATCGTCGATGCCAAGCTCTCGCAGGCCGCGGCGTATGCGGTTTCGCCGCTCCTTGTAGATCCAGTCGACCGTCTTGATCTGTGGCCCGCCGGTTGCAACGGACGACAGGAGCCCTCGTTGCAACTCGATCAAGAGTGATCAGCTCATCGATGGTGCGGCCGGGCGGTCCCACATCCGCTTGCTCATCGTCCACGACCCGGTCCTAGCGTGTGTCCACTGGTGGGAAGGGGAGGAAGGCGCCCTTCCGCAGGTGGCCACCCCGCCGATCTCCGACCTCTATCACGCCGCTAGCGCGCTGTCGTCAACTGCCGATACGTGCCGTGAAGCAGTTATGCGGTCAGATGGAGCGTCAATGTGGTGGTTGGTGGGCGACACTGGACTCGAACCAGTGACCTCTTGCATGTCAAGCACTTCCGCCTGAGCGCTGTGCTACGAGCGTGGGAAGCCGAGCGAAAACACCTCAGTTATGCGGTCAGGGTTTCCGCAAGCCCGGCCGCCCGATTGGCTCGCGACGATCGTCGGGCCGCAGCCGCAGTCCGCGCAGCAGCTGAGCGTTGGCGGCTACCACGATGGTCGACACGCTCATCGCCAGGGCGCCGATGCTGATCGGCAGGATGAAGCCGATCGGTGCCAGCAGGCCCGCCGCGACCGGGATGGCGAGCGCGTTGTAGCCGGTGGCCCAGACGAGGTTCTGGATCATCTTGCGGTAGCTGGCGCGCGACAGCTCGATGGCGGCTGCGACGTCACGCGGATCGTCCCGCACGAGCACGATCCCGGCCGCCTCGACGGCGACATCGGTTCCTGCGCCGATGGCGATACCGACATCGGCCTGTGCCAGCGCCGGGGCGTCGTTGACGCCATCGCCGACCATGGCGACCTTGCGGCCGCCGGCCTGGAAGCGACGGACCGCATCGGCCTTGTCGGCGGGCAGGACCTGAGCCGCGACCTCGTCGATGCCGATGCGCTTGGCGACCGAGTCGGCGACCGACTGCGCGTCGCCGGTGATCATGGCAACACGCAGCCCCTTGTCGTGCAGCTGTCGCACGGCATCGACCGATTCGGGCCGGATCTCGTCCTCGACGCTCACGGCGCCCAGGACCCTGCCGTCAACGATGACGTGAAGGACGCTGCGACCGGCGTCCGACCAGCCATTGGTTGCGGCACTGAGCGCGTCCGGCGGCTGGATCCCGAGTTCGGCCAGCAGCCGCGGGCCGCCGACGAAGGCCTCGCGGCCGTCGACCGTCGCATGCGCGCCGCGGCCGGCCAGGTTCTCGAAGCCGTCGGCACGGGGCGGGGTCACGCTGCGCTCCGCCGCGCCACGCACGATCGCGCGGGCCAGCGGGTGCTCGCTGTCGGCCTCTACCGCCGCCGCCAGCGCCAGGACCGCCTCCTCGTCGATGCCCGGAGCTGCAGCGACCGCCGCGAGCACCGGCTCGCCGCGGGTCAGGGTGCCCGTCTTGTCAAAGATCACGGTGTCGAGATCCTTGGCGCGCTCGAGAGCCAGCCGATCCTTGACGAGCAACCCGTTTCGCGCCCCGAGCGTGGTGCTGATGGCGATCACCAGCGGGATCGCCAGCCCAAGGGCGTGCGGGCAGGCGATGACGAGCACGGTCGCGGTGCGGATGAGCGCCTCTTCGGGCTGGCCGAGCAGGGTCCAGGTAGCCAGCGTCAGCACGCC
>JBDTNK010000085.1:0-7595 GCA_039933775.1 Chloroflexota bacterium
CGACCACGACCAGGGCGGCGCCTCTCACCGGCCGGGAACCTCGAGCATGACGTTCGTCGCCTTCACGAGGCAGATCGCGGGATCGCCGACCTCGAGGCCAAGCTCGTCGACCGCCTCGGCGGTCATCATGCTCACGAGCCGATGCGGACCGGCCATGACCTCCACCACCGCCGCGACGCGATCGCGGTCGATCCTGGTGACGATGCCCTCGAACCGGTTGCGCGCCGAGTGGCCGGCGATCTTCTGCGGCGTGCGCTCCGGAGCGCGGCGCTGCTCTGCGAGGAGCTGCATCACGTCGGCAGCGGCGACGGTGCGCTGCCCGCCCTTCGTGCGTTGCATCGCCAGGCGTCCGTCCTCGCCCCAGGCGCGCAGCGTATCGACGCTGACGCCGAGCAGTTCAGCGGCCTGCCCGATTCTGAGCCGCGATTGGCGTGTCATTCCTAGAGATTAGCGCACGCGACCCGAGGTTAGTCTCAGGCGGCTAGCTCTCCTCGTCCCACTCCCCGCGCGCGGCGCGCATGAAGAGGCCGCCGAGCACGCGCGCGGCAGTCGGGAAGGCGTGGATCGTGTCGGCCAGGACGTCGATGCTGATGCCGGCGCGGATGGCGAGCACCGCCTCGTGCAGCGTCTCCGACGCCGCGGGGCCGCACAGCGACGCCCCGACCAGGCGTCGCGTCCTGCGGTCGACGACGATCGAGAGGAAGCCCTTCGCCTGCGCGGTATAGCCCTTCGAGGACGTCGCCAGGTCAGCCGTCAGCTCGGCGGCGTCCAGGCCGCGTTCCTTTGCCTCCGCCAGCTGGATGCCGACCGACGCCACCTCCGGGTCGGTGTAGGTCGCGCGCGGGATGGCGTCGAGGTGCGGCGTCACGTCGTCGCCGAGCGCGGCCATGACCGCCAGCTCGCCCTCGTAGTGGGCCAGGTGGGTGTGCATCTCGGGTCCGGCGACGTCGCCCACCGCCCAGACGCCGTCGGCGATCTGGAGCCGGTCGTTGACCTCGAGCCGTTCATCGGAGGGCGTGACGCCGATCGCCGCGAGGTTCAGACCGTCGAGCGGCAGCTGGCGGCCGATCGCCAGCATGATCGTCGTGGCCTCGACCGACGAGCCATCGGACAGCTCGACGCGGTGCGGCCGCCCATCGGTCCCTGGCTCGACGCGAACCGCGCGGCTGTTCGTGCGGATCGTCACGCCGTCGGCCTCGAGCGACTCGGTCAGCAGCTTCGTCGACGACGGATGTTCTCGATCATGAATGCGGTCCTTGGGATGCACGAGCGTCACGGGCACGCCGTAGCGCGCATAGACCTGGGCCAGCTCGATACCCGTTGGACCTGCGCCAAAGATGACGAGCGACTGGGGCAGGTCGCGCGTGCCGGTGGCCTCGGCGTTGGTCCAGTAGCCCGCCTCCGCGAGGCCGGGCAAATCCGGGATGCGCGAGCGCGATCCAACGGCCAGGATGATCGCCTTGCCCTCGAGCTCGTGCGTCGCATCTTCGTGCTTCACGTGCACCCTTCCGGGACCGATGAAGCTGGCGGTGCCACGGATCACCGTCGCGCCCGCGCTCTCGAGTGAGTGGGTGTGGCCGGAGTCATCGGGCGCATCGGTGCCTTCACGGTTGATCATGTAGTCACGGAAATCCGATGCGTGGCGCCAGTCATAGTCGCCGCCGGCGTGATGGACCGCTGCCGCATGGAGCAACGCCTTCGAGGGCATGCAGGCGGTGAACGGGCAGGCCCCGCCGAACAGGTTGCGATCGATGATGGCGACCGATGCGCCCCGCGATCGCGCGTAGTGCGCGGCGGCCTCGCCGGCCGCGCCGGCCCCGATGACCACGAAGTCGAAGCGTTCCATGCGGTCATGGTAGGGGTTGGCTCCGCTGCCCGGCGCGTACAGGGGATGCGGCGTGCGGGTTCCGCGGGTGCGGCCCGCGCGCGTTCCGAGGCTGCGGGCGGCGCGACTTGGCCAGATGCTCACCAGGCGCGCCTGCGCCGAGGTCGGGACGGTTGCCGGCGGCGTCGTCACGCTCAGCAGCTGCGCGCGAATCGGCCAGCGGTGCCGGCTGATGGGAATGTGGCAATGTCGCAGGCGTGCGGCTTCGTTCTGTGCGCTCGTGATGGGCATTTGGCCAAGTCGCGGCTCGCGAGCATAGGAGCTGCCCGACGCAGCGATAACGGCGAAGTAAGCGCCCGGTACGTCGTCCTGTGGATACTCCCGGCCGTGGACGATATGCGCGTGGGATCGGTGCTCGCATTGCTTCGCAAGCGAAAGGCCTGGCGGCAGGCTGATCTGGCTCGCGTGAGCGGCGTCTCACGAGCGACCGTCTCGCGATTGGAGCGGGGGCAGTTCGAGTGCGTCAGCGTCGGCAGCTTGCGTCGCGTCGCGAAAGCGCTCGAGGCGCGGATCGATCTCATGCCCCGATGGCGGGCGGGCGAGCTTGACCGCCTCCTCGACGCCGGTCACGCCGCGCTGGTCGCAACGGTGGTGGAACGACTGCGCGCCGCGCACGGATGGATTGCACAGCCCGAGGTCTCGTTCTCGATCTGGGGCGAGCGCGGCAGCATCGATATCCTTGCCTTCCATCCGCTCAGCGGCATGCTCTTGGTCATCGAGGTGAAGACGATGTTCACCGACCTGCAGGAGACGCTCGCGAACTTCGATCGCAAGCGCAGGCTCGCGGTGCAGATTGCCGCGGAGCGCGGTTGGAAGGCAGCATCGGTCAGTTCGTGGCTGGTCATGGCCGATACCCATACCAACCGGCGACGTGTGGCGACGAATGATGTCGTGCTACACGCCGCTCTTCCCGCTGACGTCCGCACCATGCACCGATGGATCGCAAAGCCGAGCGGTCCCATCCACGCGTTGAGCTTCCTGTCGCCCGGCCGATAACCGGCGCGCATTCCGGGGATGCGGCCGAGGCGTTCCGCGGCTGCCGCCGGAGCGGTGCCGGAATGCGCCCACGCGACTTGGCCCGAACCGAACTGCGTTCGGGATGCGGCCCGCGCGACTTGGCCAGATGCTCACCAGGCGTGCCTGCGCCGAGGTCGGGACGGTTGCCGGCGGCGTCGTCACGCTCAGCCGCCGCGCGCGACTCGGACAGCGGCGGCAGGTGATGAGAATGTGGCCAAGTCGGAGGCATGTGACTTCGTTCTGTGCTCTCGTTACGGGCATCTGGCCAAGTCGCGGCCCATCGCGTCCCGGCGGAAGGCGATGCGGCGGAAGGCGACGCGAGGACTCCCGAGCGCCCCGCCGAGCGGCTACACGACCGGCTGCGTGACTCGATTGCCTGCCACCACGACCTCGAGCGGGCGCACCTCGCCGAGGCGAAGCGCGAAGGCGCCCTCGTGGTCCGCGTCCCATGCCACGAAGTCGGCGGCGAGGCTTGGGCGCAGCGCACCGCAGACCTCGGCGAGGCCCAGCGCCGCGGCGCCGCCCGAGGTTGCCGCGGCCACGGCCTCTGCGACGGTCATCCCCAGCGTGATCGCCGCGAGACCGATGGTCGTGGCGAGCGACCAGGCGCCCCAGGTGCCGGCGTTGGCATCGGTCGCGATGGCGACGGTGGCGCCGGCGTCGAGGAGTGCTCGCGCCGGTGGGAGCGAGCCGCGCAGGAGGAGCGCCGGGCCCGGCAGCAGCGTGGCGACCGTGGAGGAGGCGGCCAGCGCGGCCACGCCGCCCGCGTCCAGGTGCTCGAGGTGATCGACCGAGGTCGCGCCCAGCCGAATCCCGAGCTCGGTGGCACCGGTCCGGGCCAGCTGCTCGGCGTGCAGGCGCAGCGACAGGCCGTGCGCACGAGCCGCGCCCAGGATCGCTGACGCATCGGCCAGGGTGAAGAAGCCCGTGTCGCAGAAGACATCGCAGGCATCGGCCTCGGTGGCCACCGCGGGCAGCATCTCGTCGATGACGAGGCGCACGTAGTCGGCCTGCGCGACGCCGGGTGGCACCGCATGCGCGCCCAGGAAGGTACGCACCACGCGCACGCCGACACGCGACGCGGCGAGCCGGACCAGGCGCAGCGCCCGCAGCTCGTCGCGCGTCGAGAGCCCGTAGCCGGACTTGCATTCGATCGTCGTGGTGCCCGCCGCGAGGGCGCGACCCAGGCGCAGGGCCACCAGCTCCAGCAGCTCGTCGTCGCTGGCGGCGCGGGTCGCGGCGACGGTGCGTAGGATGCCGCCGCCGGTATACGGCTCGCCGGCCAGGCGGGCGGCGGCCTCATCGGCCCGGTCGCCGGCGAAGACCGGATGGGTGTGCGCGTCGACGAGGCCGGGCGTGACCAGGGCGGCACCCAGGTCGACCTCGTCATCGGTTGATGGCGCGCCAGCCAGCGCACCGACGTACGTGATGCGCCCGCCCGAGCAGCCGATGGCCCACGGGGCGTCGATCGGCCCCGCGCCGAGCAGCCGGCCGCGGCCGGTGTAGCGTCGCGTGGCGTGAGGCATCGGTCCGGTCATTCGACCGGTGCCGCGACCGACCGGCGGCCGCGGATGGTCAGGATCGCGAGCCCGGCCAGGATGCACAGCACGCCGACGAGCTGGAAGGCGGACGGTGCCTCGGCCAGGATCACGATCCCCAGCAGGACCGAGCCGATGGGCTGGATCGTCAGCAGGACCGATGTCATCGCCGCGTCGAGCCTGGGCAGGGAGATGCTGATCACCATCCAGCCCGCGACCTGGACGCCGAGCGCCAGGATCAGCAGCCAACCGTGGGCAGGCCAGGTGGGGAGCAGCTGCAGCTCGCCGAGCGGCGCGCCGATCAGCAGCGCGCAGATGGCGCCCGACAGCGTGGCGGCGAAGAGCGGCCCGGCGGGGCGCCGGATGTCGCTGTTGCCGCGTCGCAGGATGAGCAGGTAGCCGGCGTAGGCGACGCCGGTGGCGATGCCCAGAATGACGCCCATCACCGGGTCACGGCCATAGGCGCCCTGCCCCACGACGCCGGAGATGAGCACGACGCCAATCATCACCACCGGAATCGCGGCGATCAGCCGCTTATCGGGCCGCTCGCCCAGGACGACCCAGGCGATGATCGCCACGAGGACGACCTGCGTGTTGCCCAGCACCGTGGCCAGCCCGGCGCCGACCATCTCGATCGAGTGGTGCCAGACGACGAGGTCGACGGCAAAGAAGACGCCGGCGATGAGCCCCATCCGAATCTGCGGCCACGGCAGCCCGCCGTATGCGCGGCGCTCGATCAGGGCCAGCAGCAGGAGTGGCGGTAGAGCGTAGGCGCAGCGATAGAATGCCGCCGTCGAGGGTGTCGTGTCGGCGAGACGCACCAGCACCGCGGAGAAGGCGATGAGCAGCGCGCCGATCGCCGCCGCCAGGATCGGTCGCTCCTGCAGCGCCTCCCACGGGCCGAAGTGCAGCGCGGAGCGTTCGGCGGGGGGCGAGGCGTGCATCGGTGCAGCGTAACGGCCGCAGCGCGGCGGCGAAGCAGCGGCGAAGCGCGGGACAGGTTCGACGCGCTTCCGTCGTTGGTGCGAGCGGTTACGCCGGCGCGGCGAGATCGCGACGCGGGAAGCGCAGCAGCGCATAGCCGAGCGGGATCGCGACCGCCAGGGCGAGGATCAGCAGATCGAGCGGGTCCGTCTCGCCGGCCAGGATCTCCCCCGGCTGGAAGTGGTGGAAGAGCGAATACTCCTGGAGCCAGGCGGCGTCGGTCCAGAGGCTGCCAAGGATCTCGAGGAAGTAGTTCACGATCAGATAGGCGAGGGACAGGCCCAGCGCCGGGCCGGCGCGGTCGAAGCTGACCGATGCGCCAAGGGAGAACGCGAGGAACGCGGCCCACAGCAGCAGTCCGTTCAGCAGGACCAGCGGCAGCTGGTCGACCGCCACCGCTTCCAGCAGTCCCTGCATCGCTGCGCCGGCCACCATTCCGGCGACCAGAACGCCAAAGATCGCGACTACGCTGACGAAGAGCGCAGCAGCCGTCGCGAGCAGCACGCCATTCCGCGGCAGCGGGCGCGCCAGGAGGACCTCGAGGGTCCCCCGCTGGCGCTCCCCCGCAATCGCGAGGCTTGCCGCGCCGACCGCGAAGATGGCGACGAACGCAATGGCGATCGGATGCTGGAGGCCGAGGGTGATCGTGCCGCCGATCGTGAAGAGGTTCCCGGAGCCAAAGTTCGAAAACTGGTCGATCAGAGGGTTCTCGCTGGCGAGCGAGCGAAGGACGTCGCTGAATTGCGCGTAGAAGAACGGTATCAGCAGCCCCCAGCCGAGCGATGCGAGACCTACGACGAGGACTTTGACGGCTTGCCAGCGCAACGTCTGGGCGAAGAGATGTCTCATTCGACTGCCTTCGGCGGCGGCACCCTCGTCCCGCCGGCGGCTGACGGCGGTGCAGCTTCGTCGGCGTAGTAATCGAGGAAGACCTCCTCCAGGCTCGCGGGCTCGATGGTCAGGTCCTCGAGCGACGGAGATGCGACCGCGCGAACAAAGGGGACGACGTCGCCCTCCAGCGTCGCGCGCAGCGTGGAGCCGTCCTGCTCCACGTCGGCGATACCGGGCACCCCGCGCAGGTCGGGCGCCGTGCCGCGCCAGCGCAGCATGATCCTGCGGCGCCGGTGGGCGAGCAGCTCGCCCACGTGCTGGAGCGCGAGGAGCCGGCCGTCACGGATGATGGCGACACGGTCACACACGCGCTCCACCTCCGGCAGGACGTGGCTCGAGAAGAAGATCGTTCGCCCTTCTCGACGGAGGTCATCGAGGATGGCGTAGAAGGCGTGCTGCATCAGCGGATCGAGACCCTCCGTCGGCTCGTCGAGGATGGCCAGCTGCGGATCGTGCTGGAGCGCCTGGATGACGCCGATCTTCTGGCGCATTCCGCGCGAGTAGTCGCGGACCCGGCGCCGCAGCGTGGCGTCCGACATCTGCAGCCGCTCGGCGAGTGCCTCGCGACGGACCGGCGACGCGCCCTGCAGGTCGGCGAGGTAGTCCAGCGCATCCCGTCCCGATTGCGCGTCGTACAGCGCGATGCCACCCGGCAGGTAGCCGCAGCGGCGCCGAATCTCGACCGACTCGCGCTCGGTATCGAGGCCAAACACCGATGCACTCCCCGCGGTCGCGTGCAAATAGCCAAGAAGGACGCGGATCATGGTCGATTTGCCAGCCCCGTTCGGGCCGAGGAAGCCGAAGATCTCGCCACGGCGGACCTCGAGCGTCAGATCGGTCAGCGCCGCGACGCGGCCATATCGCTTCGTCAGTCCCAAGGTGCTGATGATCGGTGCGGCGTCATCCACGACAGGCAGCGTAGCCGCCCGCGGAACGCCGCGTGCACCATGGTGCGGAGATGAGACTCCACGCTCGATGACGATTCCGCTTCGCGCCACGTACCGCGTGCAGCTGCACGCGGCGTTCACCTTCGACGACGCGGTGGTGCTGGTGCCGTACCTGGCGCGCCTGGGGATCAGCCACCTGTACGCGTCGCCGGTGCTCCAGGCGCGCGCAGGGAGCACGCACGGCTACGACGTCATCGACCATGCATCGGTCGGTCGTGAGCTCGGCGGAGAGGAAAGCTTCGTCCGCTTGACCGATGCGCTGCGCGCGGCCGGCATGGGGCTCGTCCTCGACATCGTGCCGAACCACATGGCGATCGGCGGGGCGCAGAACGC
>JBDTNK010000086.1:0-7333 GCA_039933775.1 Chloroflexota bacterium
AGCACCTGGGTGCTCAGAACGCCCTGTTCCGTTTCCCACAGTTCGGTGACGAGAGTGCTCGCCGTCTCGTGACGCTCCCCCTGGTCTTCGTCCAGTGCATAGACGAGGACATTGGTATCGACGAAGTCGATCACCGCTCGTGGAGCTCATCTCGGCTCGGCATTGGTACGCCACCCAGGCGATAGCCACGCCGCAGTTCGGCGATCGCACCGGTCTTGGCGGCTTGGTATCGCTCTCGCTCGCGGACAAGCCTCTCGATCTCCTGCGACAGAACGCGGCTCACCGAAGATCCTCGTTCAGCAGCCAATACCTTGGCCTTCCGAACGGTCTCTCTGTCGAGTGCGAGGGTAATGTTCTGCTTCATCCTGTGGTTCCGCGTAGAGTTCGTGTAGCACGTATTCTACGTGAACGGACGGTCCCGCGCTACCCGACACGTCGAAGCCAGCTAAGATGAGCCTCGTGAGCGATCCCGGCTTCGTGCACCTGCACGTCCATTCGGAGTTTTCGCTCCTCGACGGCCTCTCCCGCATTCCGCAGATGACGCAGCGCGTCGCCGGCCAGGGGATGCCGGCGCTGGCGCTGACCGATCACGGGGCTATGTACGGCGTCATCCCGTTCTACGCAGCGGCGAAGAAGGCCGGCATCAAGCCGATCATCGGGCTCGAGGCCTACGTCAGCCCTCGCGGGATGACCCAAAAAGAGGGCAAGCTCGACGCCGACTATCACCACATGATCCTGCTGGCCAAGGACGATGCGGGATACAAGAATCTGCTCGCCCTGACCACCGCCTCGCACCTTGATGGCTACTACTACAAGCCGCGCATCGACAAGGAGCTGTTGGCGAAGCACTCCCAGGGCCTCATCGGTACATCCGCCTGTCTGGGTGGGGAGGTCCTGAAGCGCCTGGGTCAGGGCGACGAGGCAGGCGCAGCCAGGGCGGCGAACGAGTATCGGGAGATCCTGGGAGACGGCAACTTCTTCATCGAGGTGCAGGAACACGGGATCGATGACCAGCGCCGCCTGCATCCCCAGTTGGTCGAGCTCGCGCGCAAGCAGAATATCCCGCTCGTGGCGACGAACGACACGCACTACACCAGCCCCGACCAGTACGAGGCGCACGACCTGCTCGTCTGCATCCAGACCGCCAGCAACGTCGACACGCCGGGCCGGATGCGTTTCGAGAACAACGAGTTCTACCTGAAGTCCGCGGCGGAGATGCGCCGGCTGTTCAACGGCGAGCTGCCCGACGCCATGGACAACACGTTGCGCATCGCGGAGATGTGCGACGTCAACCTGGACTCGGAAGGCCTGCGACTGCCGCACTTCGACGTGCCGGCCGGCGAGAGCGAGGCGAGCTGGCTGCGCAAGGAGTGCGAGCGGGGACTGCACACCCGCTATCCCGAGATGACCGATGAGATCCGCCACCGGCTCGACTACGAGCTCGGGATCATCGACCAGATGGGGTATTCGGCGTACTTCCTCATCGTCGCCGACTTCACCCGGTTTGCACGGGAGCAGGGGATCATGATCACCTGCCGCGGCTCGGCACCGGGAAGCATCGTGACCTACACACTTGGCATCACGCCGGTCGATCCGCTCGAGTACGGGCTCCCCTTCGAGCGCTTCCTGAATCCCGATCGCGTGACGATGCCCGACATCGACATCGACTTCCAGGACTCTCGTCGTGACGAGGTGATCCAGTACGTCACGCGCAAGTACGGCGCCGATCGCGTGGCGCAGATCATCACCTTCGGGACGCTCGGCGCGAAAGCCGCGATCCGCGACGTTGGCCGCGCCATGGGACTCACCTACGCGGAGGCGGACCGCGTCGCCAAGTCGGTGCCGAACGAGCTCAACATCTCCCTCGACCGCGCGGTCGAGACAAGCCCGCAGCTGCGCGAGCTCATGGCGGGGGACGATCGGGTCGACAAGCTCATCGGTATCGCGAAGCAGGTCGAGGGAGTCAGCCGGCACGCGAGCACCCATGCCGCGGGAATCGTCATCTCCCGCGAGCCACTGACCGAGATCATGCCGCTGCAGCGCGCGACCGACGGCAAGACGACCATGACCCAGTTCGAGATGCACGCCTGCGAGGCGCTCGGGCTGCTGAAATTCGACTTCCTGGGCCTCATCAACCTCACGATCCTGGCCGATGCCGTGGACCTCATCGAGCGCACGACCGGCCGCCGTATCGACGTCGACGCGCTGCCCCTGGACGACGCCAAGACGTTCGAGCTGCTCGGCACTGGCGAGACGACCGGCATCTTCCAGCTCGAGTCATCGGGCATGCGCAGATACGTCAAGGAGCTCAAGCCGACCGAGGTGCGCGACCTGGCGGCCATGGTTGCCCTCTTCCGCCCGGGGCCCATGGCCAACATTCCCTCGTACATCCGCCGTAAGCACGGCGAGGAGAAGGTCACCTACCTGCACGACAGCCTCGAGCCGGCGCTGCGTGACACGTACGGGATCTTTGTCTACCAGGAGGACATCATGACCGCCGCCATCGCGATGGCGGACTACACCGGTCCGGAGGCGGACAACCTCTGCTACGCGATTCGCAAGAAGAAGGAGGACGTCCTCCGCCAGCACGAGGCGAAGTTCAAGGCCGGCGCGAAGGCCAAGGGAATCTCGGCCCAGATCGTGGACAAGGTCTTCGCCGAGTTCGAGCCGTTCGCGCGCTACGGTTTCAACAAGGCGCACGCGACCTGCTACGGGCTCATCGCCTATCAGACCGCATACCTGAAGGCGAATTACCCGATCGAGTTCATGACCGCGGTCATGAACGGCTTCCGCGAGCGGGCCGAGAAGGTGGCCGCGGTGATCGCCGAATGCCGGCGCATCGGGATCGAGGTGCGGCCGCCGGACGTTCAGCGCTCGTCCGCCCTCTTCACGGTTGAGACCGATGCCGCAGGCGCCCCCGAGGCGATTCGTTTCGGCCTCGCGGCGATCAAGAACGTCGGCGAGGGCGCGATCGAGGCGATCACCACCGTCCGGGACGGCGGCGATGACCCCGGCCGCTTCCGCTCGCTCGATGACTTCTGCCGGCGCGTCGATCTGCGCACGGTGAACAAGCGCGTCGTCGAGTCGCTGATCAAGGCGAATGGTCTGGCCGCCCTGGGTACGGCGGGTGCGCTGTTGGCTCGGTTGGACGTGGCGCTCGAGGCCGGACAGCGGCATCAGCGCGACGTGGCCGCCGGCCAGTCGACGCTGTTCGACCTCTTCGCCGTGCCGATGGCCTCACCCGAGCTCGAGCCGGTCGGGCCCGGGACGGGCATCGACTACCTCGACGGCGGCGAGGAGATCCCGCGCAAGGAGCGCCTGCGCTGGGAGAAGGAGCTCATCGGCCTCTACCTGTCGGAGCATCCGCTGGGCGACATCGCCGACCAGCTGCCGGAGTACGTGACGGCCTACACGGGCGACCTTGCCGAAGAGACCGATGGTGCCAAGCTCACGCTCGGCGGCATGGTCACCGCCACCCGCCGGATCATCACGCGCGCCGGCTCCACCATGCTCGTGGCGACGCTCGAGGACCTGGGTGGCAGTGTCGAGGTCGTCGTCTTCCCCAAGGTCTTCACCGAGACGGCCAACGCATGGACCGATGACGCCGTCGTCCTCGTGACCGGGAAGCTCGACAAGCGCGACGACGGAATTCAGATCCTGTGCGAGGCGGTGCACTCCTGGGATGACGCAGTTCGGATGGGCGCGCCGGCGTTTGCGTACGAGCGGGATCGGCTGCTCCGCGTTCGCGGCAATGGCCGGCGCGGGCCGTGGAACGGCAATGGCGGGGGAGGCGGCGCTGCGCGCACGCCCGCGCCGGTGGCAGTGCCGGCGGCGGCAGTGTCCATCACCGCTGACGCCGATGACACGCCCGTGCTCCTCGCGATCCGCGGCGCCCCCGAGCCTGCCGAGGACGCGCCGGCGCCACCCGACGCCGTGCCGCTGCGGGCCATCCCGCGTGGCCTCGAGGGGACTGTCACGGTCAGCTTCGACGACAGCGTGCCGATCGATCGGCTCCTCGCATCGGTCGATGCCGTGACCCAGGCGCTGCGTGGCCGACCCGGTGACTTTCCGGTGGTGCTCATGCTGCCGGTGGCCGGCTCCTCGCGGCAGGTGAAGCTGCCCGATCGCGTGGAGTGGGACGAGCGCCTGGCGGAGGGCCTGCGCCGTGCGGCCGGGATCCCGCTGCGGGTCGACCTGCGGCCCACGCCGAGCGAGGCCTAGCCGCCTGCCGCTATCCTGCTGTGACCCATGACGACGAAGCGTTCACGTCCACGCCGCCGCGCCGTCGAGCCGGCAGATCCCGATAGCACCGTCACGCCTGCAGCCCGCGAGGCGATCGCCGCGACGCCGGCCGCGCCACCGCCTGGCGGTCCCACCGGCGACGATCTGACCGAGCTCGTCCTGCGTTTCGTGCGCCGTTTTCCGAACCAGACGGTTGACCTCATCCCGCTCGCCGACGAGCTGAGCATGGATCCCTTCACGATGCAGCTTCACGTCGAGCGCATGGCGCGCCGTCGCTTGATCGTGGTTCCGTTCGTGGAGCCCGCCACCGCCGGGGGAGCGACACTCACCGAGCGTGGGCTGCGCTGGCTGCTCGCGCGCGAGGGCGGCAAGCCGCGCGACGTCCCGACCGCCCTCAAGAAGGCCCAGGATCACGTCCGCGCCGGTGACGAGGCGGCACGCCTGCCGCGCGCCCAGGTCTACGGGGTTCGGCGCTGACCTCTCGCTAGCGACGCAGTGCGCGCCCGACTTCGATCGGAATCGGCTGCAGTGCCGGCTCGCGCGACAGGAAGAAGGCCGGGGCGTCATCGAAATCGATGGCCGGCAGGTCCGGATCCAGCCCGCACACCGGGCAGACGCGTGACTCGGCGGGGAGCTCGATCTCCGACCGGCAGTTGGTGCAACGACGGAACTCCATCAGATTGACCTCCCGGTGTGCCATGCAAGGGGCTTGACGCATCATCGGCCGATGGATGCCGTGAGGCTCGGCAGCGTGTTCAGGGCGGTCAGGGTTCGTAGAGGGCTCCGCCAGTCCGATGTGGCGGCTGCGGCCGGCGTGTCGCAGGCATTGGTCTCGCGCATCGAGCGTGGTCATCTCCGCGACGTCCAGGTGGATCGCCTTCTCCGCGTCGCCACGGCGCTGGAGATCACACTGGACTGGGTTCCCCGATGGAAGGGTGGCGAGCTCGATCGGATGCTCAATGCGGGACATGGCGCGCTGCACACCGGGGTGGCTGAGCTGCTGCGCCGGCACGCCTGGCTGAGCGCAGCGGAGACGACCTTCTCGGTCTACGGCGAACGTGGATCGATCGATATCCTCGCCTTTCACCCGCCCACCGGATCGTTGCTGGTCATCGAGCTCAAGACGGAACTCGTGGACGTCAGCGGGCTGCTCGCCGCGGTCGACCGATACCGGCGCCTCGCTCCCGAGCTTGCCACGCGCCAGGGCTGGCAGGTCCAGAGCGTCAGCTGCTGGGTCATCTTCCGCGACACGGCGACGAACCGGCGACGGGTCGCAGCCCACGCCGGCGTTCTGCGCTCAACCTTTCATGCCGACGGCAACGAGATGCGCAGCTGGCTCGCGCGCCCCAAGGGCCGGGTTGCGGGACTGTCGTTCGTCGCGATCGGCACCGTCGGGAGCTCCGGCGTGCGGCGCGTTCGTCGCGCCAGTCTTTCACCTATGCGCCCGGGGACTGCTAGCGGAGCAGCTGATGCGGGTCCGTCACCGACCTGAGCGTGGGCTGGACTCGCCGGCGGCCGCTGGAACCGTTGGAGACGCCCAGATCGGCCGCTCAGATTGGATATCAGTCCTCCTGCGACTGGCTGACAGACTTCGGCACGCCCGACGGCCCAGACAGCCCAATACCAGTTTCGCGGCGCATAGGTGAAAGACTGTCGAGCCCGCCGCAGCTACTCCACGAGGAAGCGGCGCAGGAACTGCCGCGTGGCGTCCTCCTGAGGGGCGTTGAGGACCTGTTCCGGCGGTCCTTGCTCGATGATTCGGCCAGCTTCCATGAACACGACGCGGTCCGCCGCCTGGCGGGCGAAATGCATCTCGTGGGTGACGACGAGCATGGTCGTGCCGTCGTGCGCGAGCTGCTCCATGACGCGCAGCACCTCGCCGATGAGCTCCGGATCGAGCGCCGACGTCGGCTCGTCGAAGAGGAGGACATCGGGCTCCATGCAGAGGGCACGCGCGATGGCGACGCGTTGCTTCTGTCCGCCGGAGAGCCGGCTCGGGTACTCGTTGCGCTTGTCGGCCAGGCCGACCTTTTCGAGGTAGCGGTCGGCGAGCTCCACGGCGCGACGTTCGTCCAGACGGCGCACGCGGACGGGCGCCTCGATGCAGTTCCCGAGCGCCGTCATGTGCGGGAAAAGGTTGAACTCCTGGAAGACCATGCCCGCGTTCATCCGCAGCCGACGGATGCGCTCGGAGTGCCGGCGGTCCCGCGCATGCAGCGGGTCGGCCTCGACGCGGACACCGGAGATCTCGACCGAGCCGATCGTCGGCTCCTCGAGAAAGTTCAGGCAGCGCAGGAGCGTCGTCTTGCCGCTTCCGGAGCGCCCGATGATCATCACCGCCTCGCGCTGATGGACGTCGAGGTCCACGCCACGCAGGACGTGAAGATCACCGAAGAACTTCTCGATGTTGCGCGCGCGGAGGATGACCTCCCCCAGGTGTGCCGGCATGGCCGAGCCGTAGCCGCTGGCCGCGGTCATCGGTCAGACCTGGCCATTCGCTTCTCGAGCTTCTCCTGGAAGAAGCTGAAGATGATGGTGAGCGCCCAGTAGACGGCCGCGGCGATCAGGAAGGCCTGCAGGGAGTGGAACGTCTGCGTGCCTGCCCGGGTCGCACGCCAGAGCAGCTCCTGCACGGCGATCGTGCTGACCAGTGCCGAGTCCTTGATCATCGCCACGAAGTCGTTGCCGATGGCCGGGATCACGATCCGGAAGGCCTGCGGCAGGACGATGCGGCGCATGACGTCGCGCTCCGGCATGCCCAGCGCCTGCGCCGCCTCGCGCTGGCCGCGCGGGACGGCCTGGATGCCCGCGCGGAAAACTTCGGTCATGTAGGCGCCGTAGTTGAAGCCCAGGGCCAGGATGCCGCACACGAGGGCATCGAGGCGCACACCCATCTGCGGCAGGGCGAAGTAGAAGAAGAAGATCTGCACGAGAAGCGGCGTGCCGCGCACGAGCGAGACGTAGAGCGACGCGACCGAGTAGATGATCGCGTTCGACGAGAGTCGCGCGATGGCGCCGAGGATCGCGAGCACCGTCGCCAGCACGATCGACGTGACGCAGATGAAGATGGTGATCCCGGTGCCGCCCAGGA
>JBDTNK010000087.1:0-7272 GCA_039933775.1 Chloroflexota bacterium
CGACCCGATCGAGTGGACCCTTCAGCACGCGGTAGTCGATGCGGCTCGGGCGAGAGAGCCGGACCTCCTCGAGGAAGCCAAAAAATCGAAGTGGGGGCGGGGCGCTGTAGCGCACGACGAGCAGATCACCGTCGCGACTGATCGGCTCGGCGTGGTGCGGCGGGCCGCCCGGCAGCGTGGCGCCAACGGCGCCCGCCATCTCGAAGACGAGTTCGCGCGGAGCCTCGATGGTGCGGCAGCCTCGCGCCATGTGTCCTCACGTCGAAGACGGCGTCCAGGCATCGGCCGACGAGGTGGCATGGCCAGCGGTTGCGAGCGCCGCCCCAACGATGCCAGCGTCGTTGAAGAGCAACGCGGGGATCACCTCCGCACGTACCCGGAGACGCGGAAGGAACCGCGCGTGGTCCCTGCTGATGCCGCCGCCGATGATGATCAGATCAGGTGAGAGCAGGCTCTCGAGCCTGTCGAGGTAGGCGTTCAGCCGACGGGTCCACGTCGTCCAGCTCAGGTCGTGCGAGGTCCGAACGCTCGCGGCGGCGAGCTTTTCGCCATCCTTGCCGGCGACGATGATGTGACCGAGCTCGGTATTGGGAACCAGGCCGCCATCGAGGAAGAGGGCGCTGCCGATTCCGGTTCCGAGGGTCACCATCACGACCACGCCACGACGACCCCTGCCTGCACCAAAGCGCATTTCGGCGATGCCCGCCGCATCGGCGTCGTTGAGGACCACCACGGACCTGCCGAGGCGCTCACCGAAGAGAGCGGCGGCGTTGAGGCCAATCCAGGACTGATCCATGTTCGCCGCCGTCTCGATCGTCCCGGCGCGAACGACGCCGGGGAAGGTGACGCCGATCGGGCCGCCCACCCGGAGCCGGGCGCAGATGGCAGCCACGACCTCCGTGACCACATTCGGCTCGGATGGCAACGGCGTTGCTTCGTGGACGCGCTTGCCGACGAGCACTCCGGTGAGAAGATCCACGATGCCGCCCTTGATCCCGCTCCCACCGATGTCGATGCCGGCCGCGGTAGCCGACAGGTCGCGTGGAACGGTCATCGATCGGTCTCCTCCGGGTGTCACCGCGTGCGGACCTTGCCGGGACGACGCACGAAACCGTAGCGTCTACCCGGGTGTCAAACCCGTGGCCTGCCTTACAGCGCGCCGACCGCGCACGTAGGACGATACGAGCAAACAACCACCAGCGAGACCATCCCATGCGACCCGACATCATTCCGGGGGCCCAGTTCCCCGACTACGAGCTGACCGATCACACCCGCCAGCGGCGCACCCTCAGCGACCTCCAGGGCATCGATCCGATGATCCTCGTCCTGTCGCGCGGGCATTTCTGCCCGAAAGACCACCAGCAGCACCTGGAGCTGACCGCGTTCTACTCGAAGATCGCGGTGGGCTACACGAAGATCGTCACGATCACCACCGACAACCTGCTCGAGCTCAACGAGTTTCGAGCATCGGTTGGCGCTCAGTGGACGTTCCTGTCCGATCCTCGTCGGATCATCCAGAAGGATCTCGACATCGCCGAGTACACCGATCCGACCCACGACCCGATGATTCCGCACACCATCGTCCTGGAGCCGGGGCTCATCGTGCACAGCGTCTACAACGGCTATTGGTTCTGGGGCCGCCCATCGGTCGACGAGCTGCGCCGCGACCTGCGTGAGGTGACGACGAAGGCGCGCCCCGACTGGGACATCACCGATCCCGAGCTGCGCGCGGCGTGGGAGGCAGGCGACCGATCCGCCTTCTATCCGTACACCGCTCCATCGGTCCTGCGCGAGAAGGGTGCGTGATTCGTCTCCCCGGCCGCCGGCCCCGCGTCGAGCTCGGCGCGGGGACCGACGCCGAGCTGTTGGAGGCCGCGAGGGCCGTGCTGGATGCGAACTGGACCGGTGGGTTCACCGTCCCTTCCCGCGACCTCTACCCGCACCAGTGGAGCTGGGACTCGGCGTTCATCGCCATCGGCCGGTCGTGGGACGACCAGGAACGCGCCACCTCGCGCACATTAACCGGGGCGCCGGCTGGATGAACACCGATTGGCCCATCTGGCGCGTGCTCCTCCAGCACGGGCAAACGGACCTGGCTGCTCATGTGGAGGAGAGCATGCTCGAGCTCGTGCCCACATCGGGCTTCCGCGAATACTTCGACCCCTTCGCCGGCGTCGGCTACGGCAGCGACGGCGTTGCGTGGACGGCCGCCCTGATCATCGACGTGATCGAGCGTCGGCGCGCCTGATGCTGCTCAACCTGCGACGCCGCAGCGTGCTCCCGGTCGCCATCGTCGGCGTCTTCGCGGCGGCGGCCGCGTGGCTGCTGCTTGCCCTCACGACAGGCTTGATCTTCCACTTCATGCCCGCCGGCCCGCCGCTGTTGGGAACGTTCCTGCTGCGCCGCGGAGAGCGGCGGAGCTGGGCCGAGGTCGTGGCGGTCATCGGCATCGGTGCGGTCGTCAGTCTCGGCGTGGCGCTGGCGCTCAGCCGACTGGGCCGGCCGCTTGACGATCCGCAATGGACGGTCGGATTGCTCGGCATCGGTGCAGTGGTCGGGACGGTGATCGCGCGCTGGCCTTCCCCGGTGGCCGGGGCCGAGTAGGTTTCAGCGGAGACGGACGAGCGGCCCGTGCTCGAACCAGACGCCGGCCGGGACGCCCAGCTCGGTGAAGATCGAGCCGGGGAGGCCGATATCGGCCAAGAAGCCGACTCCCGAAAAACGGCGCCCTTCGTCGAGCGACATCCCGGTCTTTGGTAGGGCCAGCGCGAGCGTGGCGTCGGCGTTGACGGCCGCTCCTGGTCGCTCTCCGCTGCTGGCGTCGATGCCGGACGGAATGTCGAGGCTGATCACCGCTCCACGACCCAGGCTGGCAAGCTCGATGAGCGGCTCGTAGACGCCATCGGGCGCACCCTCCAGGCTGTAGCCGATGAGCGCATCGATGACGGCATCGGCCCGCATCACCTCGCCGGCGATCTCCGCGTGAGATCGGTCGTGTCCGGCTACCGCGGCGCGCACGCCAGCGGCGAGCATCGGGTCGATCTGGGCACATGGGCCCGGTCGCAGGCGGGCCAGCGGCCGCGCGAAGATAATGCACACATTCGCGCCCCAGCCGGCCAGCCGACGAGCAGCGACCATGCCGCCGCCGGCATTGTTTCCGGTCCCCGCGAGGACGACGATGAGCCGTCCGCTGACGGTCCCACCAAGCGTCATGCGGGTGAGGTCGGCGAGCTGCAGTCCCGCGTTCTCCATCATCTGCAGCAGGCTGACGCCGACGCGGTCCGTCGCGATCCGGTCGGCGGCGAGCATTGTCGCCTGATCGACCGATGGGACCGGATCATGTGGGATCGGCAGGTCGGGAAGCTGCCACAGGTTCGGAGCGACGGTTGCGGGATCGGACATGGCTCAATCCTCCTCGACCACCCACCCGGGCGCTGTAAGCGAGACGACAGATCGTCTAGCCCTCGGCGAGGCCCCGGATGCGTTCGAGGTCAAGGATCACGACACGCTGGTTGTGCATCTCGAGCACCCGCTCCTCGCGGAGCGCGGCGACGGTGGTGGCCAGCGTCTCGCGTGACGTCCCGATCATGTCGGCCAGCTCCTGCTGCGTGAGCCGGGCATCGATCGCCGTGCCGCCCTCCACGGGCTGGCCAAAGCGCTCGGCGAGCTCGATGAGTCGCGCGGCGAGCCGCTGTTCGACCGATCGGAAGGCCATCACCTCGCGCTCGCGCTCCGAGACGGCCAGCCGGCCGGAAAGATAGCGGATGATATTGACCCCGACGCTCGGGAAGCGATCGATGAGCTGTCGGAGCTCCTGCGGCGTGAAGCTGCAGACGAGCGCGTCCTCGATCGCCTCGGCGTAGGCATCGGTCAGCTGCTGCCCGAGCCACGCCATGCGGCCGACGATTCGGCCCTTGTCCAGGATGTCCAGGGTGAGCTGCTTGCCGTCCGGGGTGAGCCGGTAGAGCCGCACGCGGCCGCGCTTGATGATGTAGAGCCGCTCGTCCTCGTCATCGGGCGAGGTGACGAGGCGACCGACCTGGCAGGTCTGCATCGGCAGGGCCCGGCTCACCTCCTTGAGCTCGGCGGGCGCGAGGTCGGCGAACAGGTCGACCTCGCGCAGCAGGCCAGCCTTCAGATCAGCATCGGTGAGCGCCGGACCGCTCGGTGGCTGCATCGCCGGACCGGGCTGGCGTTCGAGAAATCGCCGCAACATCGCGCTCATGATGCGCTCCTCTGCGATCCACTGTGAGGCGCACAACAGCGGAGCTGCCGCAGATGCTGGAGACTGTGGGTATTCCCAATCCCCTCGGAGACAACATGACCCCGCTTCCCATCCCGGATGTACTGACCGTCTACGGCGCCGATTGGTGCGACGACTGTCGCGCCACCCGCCGCTATCTCGATGATGCCGGCGTGCCCTACCGCTACATCGATCTGCGCACCGATCGGGAAGCGCAGCAGGACCTGGATGCGGCGGGCCACCGTGCCATTCCGGTGGTGCTGGTGCCCGATGGAACGATCCTGGTCGAACCCTCTGCCGCGGAGCTCGCGCGAGCGCTGCAGGCCGCGTAGGCCGAGGCTGCTCCGGGCCGGCCGAGTGCGGCCTGCGCCCAAACCGGTGCGGTGCCCCGTTTCGAGTGTCACCTGGCTCACGGTCGTCGAAGGTGACCGACTCAACAATGTGCGGGTAGGGGCACACGTATGAGAGGTACCAGCGATGTCAAGCGTTCGCGCCATCCTTATCAGTGGACTTGTCGCCAGCCTGGTGATGGGCATGTGGCAGATGATCATGGAGGCCGTGTTGCCTTCCGGAGCCGGCTTCTTCGGACCGCTCATCGCCATGGGCGCCACGGTAGTGCGTGATCTCCAAGGGGCAGCCAATCCGCTGCCGTTCGATCTGGGCGCGTTCATCCTGGGAGCGGCCGGCCACATGATGAACTCGGTGATCCTGGCCGCCATATTCGGTCTGCTCTTGGGGCGATATGTCGGCGGCTGGGTCGCTGGCCTCGTCATCGGGATGGTCTACGCCGTGGCCGTCTTTGTGGTGATGTGGTTCGTGGTCGTGCCGCTCGTCGATCCGCTGATGCTCAACGTCAGTGGCGTCGTCTTCTTCATCGGTCACCTGATGTGGGGAGCCGCGCTCGGGCTGCTGTGGGCTGCCTTCGGCCAGCGCCACCAGGCCGGGTCGGGTGAACTGGCAGCCATGCCGCGCTGAGTCTTCGGACAGGCTGGCGCGGAGCGGTGCGCTTGGCGCCATTGCGAAGTTGATGGCCGGCGGAGCATGGAGCCGATGGCGGAGCGGAAGCTTTATCTGGATCCAGCCATGCTGACGCCGGCTTCCCGCATGCCCCGGTGCGCCGCGGTAACGAACCAGCCCGGCATGGCGCGCACGAGCGCCGGTTCGCCGTAGACCTGGACCGATCCATCGGCGATGGCTTCGGCCCATTCGCGCACTCCGCGCGCAATCGGGTACAGGTCATCCGAACCCGCCTCGACATAGACATACCGATCCGCCGCCAGCATCGGATCCTCCTGGCACAGCGTCGCCTCGGCGCCACGTACGACGAGCAGCCAGGCGGTCTGGGCATCGGTGTCGTGGACGGCGAGCTCGAGCACCGCCTGACGCTCAGGAACGCCCCCGGGATCCACGCGCTGCGCCAGCCACCACATGATCACGCTCGGGTCGCGCTGCGCCATCGCCGGATCCTCGGGCACCCATTGCTCGGCCCAGTGATAGAGCGACATGACGGTCGGCACCAGTTTTTCACCGGCTGGGGCCAGGCGATACGGCGCCTGACGCGAGGAGATCGGATCGCGCCCGATCAGGCCCAGTTCCTCGAGCTTGCGGAGCTTGGCCGCCAGGACGGAGCGAGAGATATGACCCGGCAGTCCGCTTGCCAGCGAGCTGAAGCCCTGCGGTCCAAACTGGACCAGCTCACGCACGATCAGCAGGCTCCATCGGTCTCCGAGGTGCTCTACCGCCTTCGTGAAGGCGCAGTAGTCGGTCTTCGCGCTCGAGCCCATGACGGCCATTGTCGCATCGGTCAGCAAGCAGCCGGCCGTGGTTCGAAGATCGAACTTTCCAGGGAAGAACCCCGCCGCCCATCGTGACGGAACGAGATTTTCCGAACCGCACGGAGACGATCAGATGGACGACCAGCGAACGCTTGAGCGCTACGAGGCAGTCGTCATCGGTGCCGGGCAGTCGGGTCTGGCGGCCGGCTATCACCTTGCGCGCCGGGGCATAGACGCACTCGTTCTGGAAGCCACCGAGCGCGTGGGCGACAACTGGCGCAGCCGATACGATTCGCTGCGGCTCTATTCACCGGCAAGGTACGACGCGCTGCCTGGGCTGGCGTTCCCTCTGCCGCGCAATGCCTTCCCGACCGGCAAGCAGATGGCCGACTACCTGGAGTCGTATGCACGACATCACGACCTGGCGGTCCGCACCGGGGTGGCGGTCGATGAGCTGAAGCCTGTCGCGGACGCCGGTGGTGGGTACCTGATCACTGCCGGCGAACGGCACTTCCAGGCGAGGCAGGTGATCGTCGCAGCGGGACCATTCGTGCGTCCGCGCGTTCCGGACTTCGCCAGCGAGCTCGATCCGGAGATCCGGCAGCTGCATTCGGCGGACTACCGCAATCTCTCCCAGTTGCGGGACGGCCCAGTGCTGGTGGTGGGCGCCAGTCATTCGGGAGCGGATCTGGCTCTCGAGGCAGCGAAGCGTCACCGGACCATCTTGTCTGGAAAGAGCCACGGCCAGCTCCCATTCTCGGTCGAGAGCCGTCGCGGGCGGCTGGCCTGGCCGGTGATCAAGTTCCTGGCGCTCAACCTGTTGACCCTCCGGACCCCCATTGGCCGCAAGATGGCGCCCGAGGTGCGCATGGGGGGTGGGCCGCTGCTGCGGGTCCGACGCGGCGACCTCCTGCACGCGGGCGTCGAGTGGCACGAGATAAGGACTGCTGGAGTCCGGCATGGCAAGCCGCTGTTGGCAGACGGAACGGTGCTCGACGTGGCGAACGTCATCTGGTGCACCGGACTTCGTCCCGACTACCGTTGGATCAAGATGCCGCTTGTCGGCGCCGATGGCTGGCCGGAGCAGGAGCGCGGTGTCGCCACCGCGGCGGACGGGCTGTACTTCCTGGGCATTCCGTTCCTCTCGGGGTTCGCCTCGATGCTGGTCCTCGGCGCCACCAAGGATGCGGAATACGTGGTCGGCAGGCTCGCGGCGCGGGCACACCGCCAGGATCGCCGCGATCAGCCCGTCGA
>JBDTNK010000088.1:0-7121 GCA_039933775.1 Chloroflexota bacterium
CTGGAGCAGCAGCTCTCGTCGATCAGCCCCAACACGCTCTACACGCAGGTCGTGCGCGTGCTGCTCAACCCGGGCACGACGGTCATCGGGGTCCCGGGGATCGCGGAGCTCACCCAGCTGTCGCAACAGATCCCGTCGCAGCTGTCGCTCGACCAGAGCCTGCTCCTGGCGTGGCCGCAGGTCGTGATCCTCGTCGCGCTGACGATCGTCTGCTTCGCGGCGGCGTACGTGGTCTTCCTGCGCCAGGAGATGCGCAGCTGATGACTGAGCCCTTCGAGTAGAGTCAGTCCATGACGGTCGCCAGGGATACGACCTCGGCAGCTCGACGCATTCAGATGGATGTGCTGCGACAGCTCGGCGGGCCGGCCCGCCTCGAGCTCGCCTGCCGCATGAGCGACGATGCGCGCAGCGTGACCCTTGCCGGGATCCGACATCGGCATCCGGATTGGCGTGGCGATGCGGTCCACCGCGAGCTGCTGCGCCTCATGCTCGGCGCCGACCTGTCCGCGGCGGTGCTGTCGTCCACGCTCGTCAGTCGGTGAGAACTCAGGCTCAGCTCCTGTCAATCATCACGGAGAGGCTCACCGACGCAGGCGTCACGTACATGGTCGTCGGATCCCTGGCCAGCTCATTCCACGGGGAGCCACGCCAGACGCGCGATATCGACATCGTGGTGGAGGCCGATGCAGAGCATCTGCAGCGCTTTCGAGACAGCCTGGATCCGAACGAGTTCTATACAGATGCCGGCGCGATGCGCGAAGCGCTCGAGCGGAGGACGTCCTTCAACATCATCGATATCACCGGCGGATGGAAGGTGGACCTCCTCGTACGACGCGATCGACAGTTCTCGGTGACCGAGCTCTCACGTCGTATCGCGGTGAGGATCCTCGACACGAGCACCTTCGTGGCCTCGCCAGAAGACACGGTCATTGCGAAGCTGGAGTGGGCATCCCAAGGTGATTCGGAACGCCAGTTCCGCGACGTCATCGGAATTTTGGAGGCCCAGGGCGCAAGCATCGACCGCGCGTACCTCGACCATTGGATCAACGCTCTTGATCTCGGCCATGCCTGGCAGGCAGTCGCGAAGCCGGCGCAAGAGACCGATTGAGGCGCTCGGCCGCCCCACGACGCGCCCGAGTTGACAATTGCCGTCCTGGTTTGCATTAGCGGGCCGATGTGGCGCTCCGGCGGATGTCGAGCCGGTTCGCACGCTCACGATCTGTGCGCTCGGCCACGGTTCGGCCGATTTCTCCGGCTAACGCGAACCAGGACGGCAATTGTCAGGACGATGAGCCGGGGACGGTCAAACGCGAACCAAGCGCGCAGGTGTCAGCTCGAACGCCGATCCGGCTGTGCCGGCCGCGCCGGCTGTGCCGGAGGCTCCGTCACCGCGCCGGTGGATGCGGACGACACGAGGGCCGCGTACTTCGCCAGCACCCCACGACGATAGCGCGGCTCCGGCGGCGTCCAGCGAGACAGCCGCGCCGCGATGACATCGGGTGCGACCTCCAGGTCCAGCCGCCGCGCGTCGACGTTGATCACGATCGAGTCACCCTCCTCGACGATCGCGATCGGGCCACCCAGCGCAGCTTCCGGCGCCACGTGGCCGATCATCAGGCCGTGCGTACCGCCACTGAACCGCCCGTCGGTGAGCAGCGCCACGTCGCCGACCAGGCCCTCCCCGACGAGCGCGGCGGTCACCGAGAGCATCTCCTGCATCCCCGGGCCGCCCACCGGCCCTTCGTTGCGAATGACGACGATGTCGCCGGGACCGATGCGCTGCGCGCGCACCGCGTCGTAGCACGCCGCCTCCGAGTCGAAGACGCGCGCCGGGCCGCGCTGGAAGCGGCGCTCGTGACCGGCGAGCTTGATGACGCAGCCGTCGGGCGCCAGCGAACCACGCAGGATGGCGAGGCCGCCGGTCGGCTTGATCGGATGATCGAGCGAGACGACCACCTCCTGGCCGGGCGTCTCGACGGCGGCATCGGCCACCTCGGCAAGCGTGCGACCGTCAACGTTTGGCGTAGTCCCATCCACCAGGCCGCCCCGGATGAGCTCGCGGCCAACCAGACCGATGCCTCCCGCCTCGTGGATGTCGACCGCCGTGAATCGGCCGCCTGGCATGAGCGAAGCGATGATCGGCGTGCGCTCGGCGATGCGGTCGAAGTCCTCGAGCTCGAGCGGGATATCGAGCTCGTGCGCGATGGCGAGCAGGTGCAGCACCCCGTTCGTCGAACCGCCGGTCGCCGCGACCGATGCGATGGCGTTGTCGATCGCCGCGCGCGTCATGATCGAAGACGGCCGGATGCCGCCGTTCACGAGCTGCATCACGATCTCGCCCGCTCGCCGTGCGGCATCGGTCTTTGAAGGATCTTCGGCGGGAATCCCGTTGAGCCCACCCGGCGAGATCCCCAGGAATTCGAGTGCGGTGGCCATGGTGTTGGCGGTGAACTGCCCGCCGCAGGCGCCCGGGCCGGGACAGGAGAGGTCCTCGATTTCGCGCAGCTCGTCGAGCGTGATCTTGCCGGCACGGTAGGCACCGATCGCCTCGAACACGGTCACGACCGTCGCGTCGCGCTTGCCGTGGATCGTGCCGGGACGGATCGTGCCGCTGTAGAGGGCCAGGCCCGGCAGGTCGAGCCGCGCCAGCGCCATGGCGGCGGCGGGGATCGTCTTGTCGCAGCCGACGATGCAGACGAGGCCGTCGAAGAGATGGCCGCGCGCCACGAGCTCGATCGAGTCGGCGATCACCTCGCGGCTGACGAGCGACGCCTTCATGCCCTCGGTGCCCATGCTCACACCGTCGCTGATCGCGATCGTGTTGAACTCCATCGGCGTGCCGCCCGCCGCGCGGATCCCCTCCTTGACCGCCTGCGCCAGGTCGCGCTGCGTGTAGTTGCAGGGCATCGTCTCGATCCACGTCGTCCCGACGCCGATGATCGGCTTGGAGAGGTCCTCATCGGTGAAGCCGATGCCCTTGAGCATCGCCCGTGCGGCGGCCCGGTCGGGGCCGTCGAGCAGCACGCGGCTGTGCTCCCTGGGGTCGTACTGTTCGGTGGAAGGGTCGGTGGTGCTGTCGGGATCGGTCATGGGTTCCGAGTGTAGCGGCGCCAGCTGCGCGGGGCGGGGGCGCGTTCCGGGATGGACGGAAGGCGCATCGGTATGGTCATACGCGCGCCCCATGCGCATTAGCCGGCAGAACGCGCAATTTCATGGCTCCGCGGAGCTTCGCTGAGCGTGGCGAGGCGTCTTCGGCGGCGGTTATCCCGGCTAATGCGCATGGGGCGCGCGTTTGACCGAACGCGGGCCGCTGCGGCGGTCACGCGGTCGGCATCGGTCATGGGTCCCGAGTGTAGCGGCGCCGTGGCCGTGCGGGCGACATCGGTCCTGACAGATGCGAACCAGGCGCGCAGATGACGACGCGAGAGCGTCGGTCCTGACAGATGCTGTCCTGGTTTGCCTTGGCGGGGCAAATGAGGCCCGAAGCGAGCCGCCTGAGCGTGAAGCGAGGCGGATCCCAGCCCATTTCCCGGCTAACGCGAACCACGCGCGCATCTGTCAACTTCAGAGTGCCGACCGCCCCGATGGCGCTACCCTACGCCGGCATGCACAGGATGGACCGATGAACGACGCCGACCGCGACGTGATTCTGAAGCGCTTCGAGCAGCCCGACGAGGTGCGCGAGATGGAGCTGGGCCGCTTCGAGCTCATCACGCTGGGTGGCGCGACGATCGGTCGCGCGACGTATCAGCCGGGCTGGAAGTGGTGGCAGCACGTCGGACCGGACCTGGGGCAGGAGCGATGCGGGGTCGAGCACGTCGGCCTGGTCATCAGCGGCACGGCGACCGCCGCGTTCGAGGACGGCACAGTTATGGAGCTCAACGCCGGTGAGGCGTTCTACATCCCGCCGACGCCGCACGACAGCTGGGTCGTTGGCGACGAGCCGTACGTCTCGCTGCACCTGGCCGGAGCCGCGCATTACGCGACCAGCGACGACGACTGAGCACGGCGTGGTCACGTCCGACGCGCCGGACCCACGCCGCTGGACGATCCTGGCCGTTGGGCTCGCGGGCCTCATCGCGGGCTGCGCGGCGCAGTACGGGCTCGCCTACCTCATCCCCGCCCTGCGCGCCGAGGGCCTGACCCTGGAGAGCGCGACGGTCCTCGCGACCGCGCCGATCGTGGGCATCCTCTGCACGCTCATCGTCTGGGGCGCCGCCGCTGATCGATGGGGCGAGCGGGTGGTCCTGACCATCGGTCTCGCCGGCGCCGGCGTGGCCGAGCTGGCCGCTGCTGTCGTCGACGACGCGCTGGGCCGATGGCTGCTGCTCTTCGCGGTCGGCGCCTCGAGCTCCGCGATCCACGCCGCTTCCGGCCGCCTCATCCTGGGCTGGTTCGGCGCACGGGAGCGTGGCCTCGCGATGGGCATCCGGCAGACAGGGCAGCCGCTGGGCGTGGGGATCGCGGCGATCGTGCTGCCGCCACTGGCCGTGGGAGGCATCGGTCCGGCATTGGGTGTGCTGGGAATCGGGTGCCTGGTGGCGGCGGTCGTCATCGGTCTTGTCGTGCGCGACCCGGACCGGCCGAAGCGCACCGCCGGCGCACCGCCCACCCACTCGCCATATCGCGAGCCGTTCCTGTGGCGCCTTCACGGCGCCTCGGCGTTGCTGGTGGTGCCGCAGTTCGCCGTCGCGGTCTTCGCGTTTGACTACCTCGTCAGCGGCCTGGGCTGGTCGATCACCGCCGCCGGCATCCTCCTCGCCGTCACGCAGCTCGGCGGGGCCGGCAGCCGCCTGCTGGCGGGTTGGTGGTCGGACCGTGCAGGCTCCCGTCTTGGCCCGATGCGGATCGTGGCGCTGGTGATCGGCGCCGCCATGGTCGTGCTCACGCTGCTCGCGATCGTCGGACTGGGTGCGGCGGTGGTGGCGCTCGCCTTCGCTGCTGCGGTGACGGCGATGCCGAACGGGCTGGCCTTCACTGCGGTCGCGGAACGGGCAGGCTCCCGATGGGCCGGTCGCGCGCTGGGCGTCCAGAACACGTTCCAGAACCTGGTGGGTGTGATCGCCGCGCCGCCACTCGCGTTCCTCATCAGCGCGGCGGGCGGCGGTGCGATGGGATATGGGCTGGCCTTCGCGGCGGTGACGGCGCTGCCGTTCGGTGCCGCGGTCCTGATTCCCACCCGCGGGGAGGCGCCGCTCTCCTGAGTCGCGACAAGGTCGCCGCTTGCATCCCAGGCACCCATCGGCCAACTTGGCGCCGTTTCTTGGCGCTGCCGTGCCGTGGGACGCACAAACCCGCCAAGCGGAGCCCCGATTTCGCGCCTCGTTGGCCGATGCGTGCACCCCACGCAAGCAGTGGCGAGCCGGAGCCGCGAGCCGCAACGGAAAGCCGGCGCGACTGCGGAGGTTGCGGTCGCTACCCATCATGCGGGTGAGTGGCAAGGTCGGCCGCGCTGGAGCGTGCCAACTACTCGCTATCGGGGTAGCTGGCCCAGTCGACGGCTTGAGCGTGCCAAATACCCGATATGCGACTCGAATTCGCGGTTCGGGGGCGCAAAACCGCCGAGAGCCGCCGGCGCTACCCGTTACGGGGGTATTTGGCACACTGAGCGGGCGGAATCGGCCAATTGACCCGCCAACCGGGTAACACGCCATCGCGAGAGCCGCCGACTCTGCCAATGACCCGATATCCGGGTAACGAGCCCAATTCGGCGTCACGAGCCCAATCAGGCGTCACGAACCGAAAGACCGCGCCACTCACGCTCAGCCAACCCCCATCCATGCACGTGCTTGACACGTTCGCTAGGGTGGCGGCATCCATGAGTGAACTGACCCCTACCCACGCACGCCCCCGCACCATCGTCGAGAAGATCTGGGACGATCACGTCGTCGCCGAAGGAACCGATGGTGCGCCCGATGTCCTTGGCATCGACCTGCACCTCATCCACGAGGTGACCAGCCCGCAGGCCTTCGACGGCCTTCGCGCGCGCGGTCTCGGCGTGCGACGCCCAGGACAGACGCTCGCCACCGCGGACCACAGCATCCCCACCAGCGACCGGTCGCTGCCGATCGCCGACGAGATGGCCGCCGTGCAGCTCCAGAAGCTCGAGGACAACTGCGAGGAGTTCGGGATTCCGCTGCACGGAATTGGGTCGCCACACCAGGGGATCGTCCACGTCATCGGTCCGGAGCTGGGGGTGACCCAGCCGGGGATGACGATCGTGTGCGGCGACAGCCATACCGCGACGCACGGCGCGTTCGGGGCGCTGGCGTTCGGGATCGGCACCACCGAGATCGAGCACGTCCTGGCCACGCAGGCGCTCCTCCAGCGCCAGCCGCGGACCTTCGAGGTGCGGGTCGATGGCCAGCTGCACTCCGGCGTGACCGCCAAGGACATCATCCTCAGCCTGCTTTCTCGGATCGGCATCGGCGGTGCAAACGGCCACGTCATCGAGTACACCGGCTCCGCGATCCGCGCGCTGGGCATGGAGGGCCGGATGACGATCTGCAACATGAGCATCGAGGGCGGCGCCCGCGCGGGCCTCATCGCGCCGGACGACACGACGTTCGACTATGTCGCCGGCCGCCCGCATGCCCCCAAGGGCACCGACTGGGACGCCGCCGTGGACCGATGGCGCACGCTCCCCACCGACGACGGCGCCGGCTACGACCGCAGCATCGCCTTTGACGCCTCCGACCTGGAGCCGATGGTGACCTACGGCACGAATCCCGGCATGGGCTTCCCGATCACCAGCCGCATCCCCGACCCGGACGCATTGACCGATGCCACCCAGCGCGAGTCACTTCGCAGCGCGCTGGCCTACATGGCCCTCAACCCCGGCGAGCCGATCCTGGGGCGGCCGATCGACGTGGTCTTCATCGGTTCGTGCACGAACTCGCGCATCTCCGATCTTCGCGAGGCGGCGCGCATGCTGCGAGGCCGCCACGTCGCCGAAGGCGTGCGCGTCATGGTCGTCCCCGGCTCGACCGAGGTGAAGAAGCAGGCCGAGGCCGAAGGCCTGGCATCGGTCTTCCGTGAAGCTGGTGCCGAATGGCGCGAGGCGGGATGCAGCATGTGCATCGCCATGAACGGCGACCAGCTGTCGCCCGGCCAGTACTCGG
>JBDTNK010000089.1:0-7098 GCA_039933775.1 Chloroflexota bacterium
GGCGGCACGTACGTGCTCAACCTTGAGGCAGGCATCGGCGAGGTTCTCGTCGATGTCATGGGAGGGTCACCGCAATGAAGCTCCATCGGTTCGACGCCGTCTCGTTCGTCTTCGGTGCCATCTTTGTCGCCCTGGGGCTCCTCGTGACGCTCGGCGAATCGTCGTCGCTGCTCTCCGCGTGGCTGGTGCCGGCCGTGGTCATCGGTCTTGGCCTGCTCCTGCTCCTCGCAGCCTGGCAGGGTTCGCGGCCGTCCGCCGAGCCCGCCCAGCCCTCACCGGCCACACAGGACTAACCGATGCAGACGCTGCGCGCGATGGCCGTGGCGATCCCATTCGTCGCGCTCGCGCTCCTCGTCGCGGTGCTCTCGCTCCTCGTGGCGCGCTGATGCTCCCCACGCTTGAAGCGAGCGGTAGGGAAGGAGCGCCGCAGGAGCCGTGGCGGGTGGCCCCCGGATGCTTCCCTGCGTAATCGCGGGCGCGTGGTTCGCACGATTCACCGATGAATGAGACGGCCGGCAAGCCGGTAGCTATCGGCCATTGATTCACTACAGAATCAGGGCCTGAAAAGTTACGCCTCCATCCGCAGCTCTTCGAGGTCCAGGTCGCGCTCCACCCGCCGCTGCACCTCGTCGCTGATCTCGCCGCGGTCACGCAGCTCGATGAGCGTCATGCGCTGCGCCTCGATCAGCCCGTGCCGGATCTTGCGGTGCTCGATCAGCTCGGTGTCCGCCGCCTCGTCGGTCGAGGCGCCGATGTGCTCGTTGGCATGCCTGTACCGCTCGCGCAGCTGGTTGATCAGCGGCAGGTGTCCGGGCCAGTCCTCGACCAGGCCATCGAGGTGCGCGAGCGCCGCCTGCGTCGTGGCTTCTCGCGCCTGGTCCTCCTCCATCTCCGCCGCGCGGCCGTCCTCGCGCAACCCGAGGCGCGCGATGATCCAGGGCAGGCTGAGGCCCTGCCCCACGAGCGTGACCAGGACGACCACGAAGGCGGTGAGCAGCAGCAGCGCACGACCGGGAAAGGCCTCGAAGTTGGGCCCTACCACGACCGGCACCGCCAACGCCGCCGCGATCGAGACGGTGCCGCGCATGCCGGCGTAGCCGAGCACGAAGACCGCCTGCCACGGCGGGGACGGATCGCGGGCGCGCAGCTTCGGCGAGAGGATGCGCGGCAGGTACGTCGCCGGCACCACCCAGGCGAAGCGCACCACGATCACCGTCAGGCTCACCGCGAGCGCGATCCCCAGGTAGGTCCAGACCGCGTCGCCGGCTGACCGGACCACGACCGGCAGCTCCAGGCCGATGAGCACGAACACGAGGCCGTTGATCAGGAAGACGACGATGTCCCACACCGCGCGACCCAGGATCCGCGATTCCGAGGTCAGGATCTGCGGCGCGCGCCGCCCCACGATGAGCCCCGCCACGACCGCGGCGAGCACGCCGGAGACGCCGATGAAATCGGCCGGCAGGTAGGCTGTGAAGGGCGCGATGAGCGTGATCAGGGTCTCGACCTGCGCATCCTGCAGCCGGGCCAGCAGCCAGCTCGTCACATTCCCGACCACCAGCCCGATGGCCACGCCGCCGACCGCGACCCAGACCAGCTGCAGTGCGGCATTCGTCGGCTCGAAGTCACCGGTCAGGACTGCCTGGATCGCCAGGGAGAAGGCCACCAGCGCGGCGGCATCGTTGAAGAGGCTCTCGCCCTCCAGGATCGTCACGATGCGCCGCGGCAGATGGATCTGGCGCGCGACGGCGGTGGCCGCCACGGCATCGGGCGGCGCGACGATCGCCCCCAAAGCGAAGGCGGCCGCCCAGCCGAGCTGTGGCGCCAGCCAGTTCGCGACGATGCCCACCGCCAGGACGGTCACGACGACCAGCCCGACACCGAGCAGGGAGATCGCCCGCGAGTTGGCCACGAGGTCACGGACCGAGGTGAAATAGGCGGCCTGGAAGAGGATCGGCGGCAGGAAGAGGAGGAGCACGAGCTCCGGCGTGAGCGTGATGTGCGGCAGACCCGGGATGAACCCGATGAGCAGCCCGGTCACGAGCATCAGCAGCGGATACGGCACGCCCAGCCGCCGCGACAGGGTCGCCACCACCGCCAGCACCACGAACAGCGCGATGACGACGGCGATGGGCTGGATCTCGGTCACGCCTTGCATCGGTGCGCAGCGTAGCGGCTCGCGCGCTACAGTCGAGCCAATGAGCGAGATCACAGACGTCCTGGCCGCCATCGACGCGCTGCACCTGCGCGGCGAGCGGATGGCGCTGGCCACGGTCGTCAGCACGCGTGGCTCCACGTACCGCCGCGCGGGTGCGCGCCTGCTGGTGCCGGAGCGCGGCGCGTCGGTCGGCAACCTGTCGGGCGGCTGCCTGGAGGGCGACGTCGAGCGGATCGGGCGCGAGCTCCTGGACTCCGGCGTGCCGCGCCTCGAGCTCTTCGACCTGCGCGCCGAGGACGATGCGGTGTGGGGCTACGGCCTGGGCTGCAACGGGGCGATCGAGGTCTTCATCGAGCCAGCCGAGCAGGCGCTGGCCACCGCATCAGCCCTGCGCCTTGCCGTGGAGGAGGGGCGTGCCTGCTGCCTCGCCACCGTGCTCTCAACCTCGTCAGCGCAGGTCGCGCCCGGCGACCGGGCACTGGTGACCTCGGATGGACCGATGGGTGACGCCAACCCGGATATTCGCGACCTCGCCGCTGCGGCACTCGCCGCCGACGACGGCGGCATCCACAGCCTCCACATGCCCGATGGCGAGGCTCGCGTCTTCGCGGAGGTGCTGCAGCCGGCACTGCGGCTGCTCATCTGCGGCGCCGGCCACGATGTCGTTCCGCTGGTCACCGGCGCCGCCGGCATGGGCTGGCGCGTAACCATCACCGACGTCCGCCGCCAGCTCCTCACCCACGACCGCTTTCCGGGGGCCACCGATTTCATCCATGCGCCACCGGGCGAAGGGGTCGCGGCTTTCGCCCCCGGTGAGCGCGACTACCTCGTGGTCATGAGCCACAACTACTACAAGGACCTCGAATACTTGCGCGCGCTGCTCGACGCCCCGTTCGCGTACCTCGGGCAGCTGGGACCGCGGCTTCGGACGCAGCAGCTGCTGCGCGAGCTGGATCGGAGCGACGCCATCGACCGGCTCCACGCTCCCGCGGGGCTTGATCTGGGCGCGGAGGGTCCCGGCGAGGTCGCCTGGGCCATCGTCGCCGAGATGCTCGCCGTGCGCCGCGGTCGTGACGCCGGCTTTCTGCGCGACCGCCATGCCCCGATCCACGAGGCCTCTCTCGAGTAGAGCCGTGGTCCCAGGGGGCGCGCCGCGCTCAGCCTGGCTTGCGCGCCCGCGGGAACATCGGACAATTCTTGTTCAAACTGGATCACCGGCGGGACGAACGGCGACGCAGACGCCGCATTCAGGCCCGATGTTGGCCGTTCGTGCCGCGCCGGCGGGAACATCGGACAAGTTGTTTCCGATACTCCCGCCCGTGCGCAAGCTGCCTCGAAACGCCGATGAGCGCCTAGCCGCCGATGTAGCTCATCTCCACCTTGGGCTGCGCGGCGGTCTCAAGCGTGCGCAGCTCAGAGTAGCGGTCCGAACGGCCGCGCCAGATATCGGCGAGGAAGGTGGCGAGCTCGTCATCTGTCGCGCCGGAGCGCAGGACGGCGCGAACATCGTGCCCGCCCTGGGCAAAGAGGCAGGTGTAGACCTGCCCGTCCGCGGACAGCCGGGCGCGGGTGCAGTCACCACAGAAGGGCTGCGAGACGCTCGAGATGACGCCTACCTCGCCGGCGCCGTCGCGGTACCGATAGCGCTGCGCGACCTCGCCGCGATAGTCCGCCTCCACCGGCTCAAGTGGCCAGCGCGCGTCGATCGTCGCGAGCACCTCGCGCGCGGGGACGACGTCGTCGAGCCGCCAGCCGTTCGTGGCCCCGACGTCCATGTACTCGATGAAGCGCACGGTCTTGCCGGTCCCGCGGAAGTGCCCGGCCAGGTCCAGCACGGCATGCTCGTTCAGCCCGCGGCGCACGACCGCGTTGACCTTGATCGGCGTCAGGCCGGCGCGCTCCGCCGCCGCGATCCCGGCGAGGACGCGGGCGACCGGGATGCGCACGTCGTTCATGCGCATGAATGTCTCGTCGTCGAGCGCGTCGAGCGAGACGGTGACCCGCGACAGTCCCGCCTCGGCCAATGCCTCCGCCTTCGCCGCGAGCAGCGAGCCATTCGTCGTCAGGGTCAGGTCTCGCACCCCGTCGATCGCCGCGAGCATGCGCACCAGCTCCTGCACGTTGCGCCGCACCAGCGGCTCGCCGCCGGTCAGCCGAACCTTCGTGACGCCCAGCGGCACCGCGACGCGGACAACGCGCGCGATCTCCTCGAAATCCAGGATCTGGGCGCGCGGCAGGAACGCGTGATCGGGTCCGAAGAGCTCCTTGGGCATGCAGTACACGCAGCGGAAGTTGCATCGGTCCGTCACGCTCACGCGCAGGTCGTGCAGTGGGCGGCGAAGCTGGTCGAGGACGGGAGGCATCGGCCCCATCGTCCCACCAAGCGGACCTGGCTGCTCGGTGCGGGCCTGCACCGGGATCTGGAACAGATGGCACGTGGGTTGCGTCTGCTGCTCAGCGTGAATGAATTGAGCCGTTTCGAATTGAGCCTGCTGGCGGTCTTCCTGCTGCCGCTGGCGCTGGGCTTCTTCCTCGTCGCCTTTGCCTGACCGCGTGCGGCCCCCGATGCACTAGCATCGGGACCGATGTCCGACCGACCTACCCTTCCGCCGCGGCTGCTCCGGCGGCTGGTCGAGATCGTCGGAGCCGATCATGTCCTGACCGATGCCGGCCTCATGGCCGGCTTCGAGGTTGACTGGACGCGTCGGTTCTCGGGCTTGGCAGCGGCCGTCGTCCGCCCTGCCGAGACCGCGGCCGTCAGTGGTGTTCTGCGCGAGCTGGCCGGCGCAGGTGTCGGCGTGACCCCGCAGGGCGGCAACACCGGCCTGGTGGGTGGTTCGGTGCCGCGCGACGGGGACGTGGTCCTCTCGCTGCTCCGTCTGCGTGGGCTCGAGCCGGTCGATGTGCTCGCCGGCGAGGTGACCGCCGGCGCGGGGGTGACGCTTGGTGCGCTGCAGGCACACGTGGCGGCCGCCGGCTTTGCCTTCGGCGTCGACTTCGGCGCGCGCGACTCCGCGACGGTCGGCGGCGCGATCGCCACGAACGCCGGCGGGATCAACGTTGTTCGCCACGGCCCGATGCGCTCGCAGGTCATCGGCCTCGAAGCCGTGCTCGCCGATGGCAGCGTGGTGCGGCGCCTGCCCGGCATGCCGAAGGACAACAGCGGCTACCACCTGCCCTCGCTGCTCGCCGGCTCGGAAGGAACGTTGGCGGTCATCACGCGAGCCCGCCTGCGCCTCGTGGCAAAACCCTCGCGCGAGGCGGTGGCGCTGGTCGCACTGCCGTCGGTCGCCGCCGCGGTGCGCCTCGCCGCGATGCTGCGTGGCCGCGTGCCCGGCCTGCAGGCGCTCGAGCTGTTCGAGGAGGCGGGGATGCTGCTCGTGATGCGCCACGCGGGCTTGACGCGGCCATTTTCCGCAGCAGCGCCGGCCTACCTGCTCGTCGAGGCCGGCGGTGACGATCCGGAGGGGCCGCTGCTGGCGGCACTCGCGGCCGGGAAGGAGGCCATCGATGCCGTCTCGGCCATCGACCCGGTGGGCCGTGAGCGGCTCTGGGCGCTGCGCGAGCGGCACACCGAGGCGATCAACGCCGAAGGCATCCCGCACAAGCTCGACGTGTCGGTGCCCATCGGTTCATTGGCTGCCTTCGCCGAGCGCGCGCGTTCGGTCGTCGCGGACGTTGCCCCGGGGTCGGCGCTCTATGTGTACGGGCATATCGGCGACGGAAACCTGCACCTCAACGTGGTGGGGCCGGCGCCGGAGGACGACGCGGTCGACGACGCGGTACTGGGCCTCGTCTGCGAATTCGGCGGCAGCATCAGCGCCGAGCACGGCATCGGGCGCGCCAAGGTGGGCTGGCTGGAGCGGGACCGGGGCGCGGCGGACTTGGCGCTGATGCGGTCGATCAAACGGGCCCTCGACCCGGCCTGGATTCTCAACCCTGGCGTCCTGCTGAACGATCCTGCTTCGAGCTAGATCGCTGCCCGGGAAGGCTTAGAGGCCTGGGCGCACGATGTGGAAGCCTTCGCGTTCGGCGGCAAGCGCGAGCCGGGAGTCCAGCGTCACGAATGGGAGCGTCGCTGGATGCTCCTCGGCAGCGATCATCGCAGCGGCGAGCTGGAGCGCGTCAGCGGCGGAGAGCGAGTGCACCCGCAAAAGCCGGATCGCGTTGCGTCGGACGTTCGGGATCGGCAGGATTTCTCGCCACGCTGCCGCCACGGCGTCAAGCCGGCTCATGGCCTGCGCCATTGAATCGGACGTGAGTGCCCCGTCGCGTTCGCGACGGGCGAGTGCGGATACGCACTCAATGCTTGTCGACCACCACACGACCGCTTCGGGGTCGCTCTCGTATTCGCGTAGCGCGCCGGCACTCGTTGGTTCCGCTATCAGCAGGGGCACGAGCGCCGAGCTGTCCCAAAACTTCATCGACCCGATCGTCGCTCCTCCAGCAGCGCCTCCACCACGCTGCCGCCGGCCGCGAGTGGTGGCGGTGGCGTCTTGAGGAGTTCGAGCGGCGGCACACCGTCACCGATGCTCATTGCCCCGGCGCGCTCGAGCCGACGGATCCGGCTGGACGCCTCGGGGCGAGCTGCAATTGGCTCAATCCGCGCGACGGGCACGCCTCGGTCCAGGATCACGATGCTCTGTCCTGCCTTGACCTGGTCGAGAAGCGCACTGAGGCCGTTTTTCGCCTCGGTTATGGTGGCTTGTTTCATCTGGCCTTTATAGCCATCGCGTTCTGGCTCGTCAAGACATTACGATCGCGGCAGGTTCTACTCGACGGCCTGCTCGCGCGCCGGCGGGAGTATCGGACAGGTTGTCGCCGAATTGGATCACCTGCGGGACGAACGGCCATGCAGGCGCCGGAATCGGGTGTGATGTTGGTCATACGCCGCCAGCCGGCGGGAGCATCGGTCAAGAAGTCTCCGATACTCCCGCCCG
>JBDTNK010000090.1:0-6856 GCA_039933775.1 Chloroflexota bacterium
GCGCCGTAGCCGACGTCCATCATCACCTGCGTGATGTAGACCGCCCAGCCCTCGGCGAAGACGCCTGACTGGAAAATCGCGCGCACGAGCGAGCGGACGCGGTTCGAGTAGGCCAGCTGCAGGTAATGGCCCGGAACCGCCTCGTGGATGGTGAGCAGGCGAAGCATGCGCGCGTTGTCCTCGCGCAGGTACGACTCCTTCTGCTCATCGGTCCAGTCGTCGGGCATCGGCGTGATGGCGAAGAAGCTGGAGAGGCCCTTATCCAGCGGCCCCGGCGGCATGAGCATCGCCCCACCGAACGCGCGGAGGAATTCGGGGGTCCAGATGATCTCCATCGGTTCGTCCGCCAGACCGATGAGGTCGCGCTGTCGCACGAACGCCTCGATCCGGCCGTGCTCCGCCCGGCAGAAGTCGAGGAGCTCACCCGCCGCGGGATGCTCCGCCGCGATGGCATCCAGCACGCGCCGCACGAGCACGTCGCGGTCGTCGGGCATCGGCTCGTCGCCCATCCACGCCGGCCACAGCTCGCGCGCCAGGCGCAGCATCTCGTCGCGCACCGCGGCGAAATCGGTGCGAGCCCGCGCCGCAAGCTCGCTGGGTGTGAGCGAGCTCTTCAGGGTGTGGCCGAACTTGGCGGCGTAGAGCTCGGGGCCCAGGCGGAAGTCGCCGGTCGCGGCCGGCAGCAGCTCGTCGCGCAGCCACGTCTCCCACGAGCCGAGCGCCTGCTTGGCGGCATCGGCCGCCGCGCTGAGTTCGTCTCGCAGCGCCGCGTCGTCGATCGTGGCGGCCTCCGCGACCGCGCCGTCGGCCAGCTGCGAGACGCCACCCAGCTGCGAGAGCGCCTTCTCGGCGTGGAACTGCGAGATGCCGCGCTCGCCCGGCGCGCTGAGCCTGGCCCGTGCGGCGTCCAGCGCCTCGGGCAGCCCGCGCAGCCGTCCCGCCGCGCTGCTCAACCGGTCAGGCAGCGGTGCGAACTCGCGCGCCAACAGGCTGAAGAGGCCGCCGCCGAAGAGGTAGACGTACGAGAGCGGGCTCCATCGGTATTCCTGGAGCGTCTCCTCGTTGAATCGCATCGCGGCGAGCTCCTCGCGCATGATGCGCAGGTCGATCGCTTCGTCGCGGGACAGCGTCGAAATGTCGATCACCGACAGCCGCGTGTCCGCCTCGTTCAGAAATGCGACGCGTTCCGCGTGCCCGGCATCGGTCAGATCCGGCCAGCGGTCGTCGTGATCGTGGTTGCCGAGCTCGGTGGCGGTGGTCGGCCAGAGGCGGAAGAGATCGGTGATCAGCTCGTCGGCGGTCGTGGCGAATGACATGCGCTGCATCGTAGCGGCGCGGCGCTTTCCAAGGAACGGGACGGCGCGCGGTCCGTCTGGCTGGCGGCCTCGTGCGGTACATGCAAGAAGCGGGTATCCGCGGACGGTTGGCTGGCCGATTTGTGCTCACCGGGCAAACGCGTGGCTGCATGCAGACCGCCGTGCCGGCAAGTTGGCCAGATGCTCATCAGGAGAGCACTGGACGTGATCGGCCGACAGGTGGTCATGGTGTCCACGCTCAATCGGTTCCGAGCAATGCGCCATATGCATCCCCGGGTGGGCATCTGGCCATGCTGCGGGGCCCCGAACACGTTCCCTGCTCTCCTGATGGGAATGTGGCCAAGTACCCGCGGCCAAGCGCGGGCCAAGTACCCGCGGCCAAGTATCCGCGGCCAAGTACCCGCTCACCCCTTGGCACGCGCCCGCAGCCCACTCGCCCACGTCGTGGCACTCGCCGGTCGAGGCATCGGCTGGTAGCCTTGCCCGGCGTCGAATTCAGGATCGAGGCAATGGTGGGCGTGCGCGAGGCAAAGAAGGCATCAGTCCGTGAGCGGCTGGTTGATGCTGCCGCGCGGCTCTTTTTGGAGCGCGGCGTCGAGCACACCACCATGGACGACATCGCGGCGGCGGCCGGGACGAGCCGCACCAGCGTCTTCAACTATTTCGGCTACAAGGAGGCGATCCTCGTCGAGATCGGCGCGCGCTACGTGCGCACGATCGAGGCGCAGGCCGATCCCGCCGACAGCGAGCGCTCGCCGCGCGACCGCGCTCGCCGCAACCTGGACTCCCTGGCCGATGCAATCGCCCAGATCGCGGCGCGTGAGCCGACGCTCATCGCGGCGGTGGCGCGCGAGATGACGCACTCCGACGCGGCGCGGCGCACCCGGGCCTTGGAGCGCATGCAGTACCCGATGCTGATCGAGGGGCTGCTGCGATCGCTGGCGTCGACCGGCAGCCTGCGCAGGCCGGAGGCGATCGAGACGCTCATCCGGCAGCTCGTGGACCTGACCAGCGGCGTCCTGCTGCGCGCGCCCGACGACGCGTCACTGCCTCACCTGCGCGCGGAGCTGCGCGCCAACGTCGATCTCTTCTGCGAGGGGGCATTCGCGGATCGCCCGGCGACTGCGGGCCCGTAGAATCGACCGCGTGACCGAACAGATCTACGCGACCGATGCCTATGCCCGCAGCTGCGAGGCGCACATCACCGGCATCGATGGCGCCAGCATCGCCCTGGACCGGACCGTCATCTATCCCGGCGGCGGCGGGCAACCGGCGGACCACGGCCGCCTGGCCGGCGAGCGCTTCCGTGCGCCGATCATCGGTGCCAAGAAGCGCGAGGGCGAGATCTGGCACGAGATCGACGGCGAGCCACCAGCGGTTGGCTCGAGCGTGACCGTCGAGCTCGACTGGGCGCGGCGGCACGAGCTGATGCGGACCCACTCGGCACTGCACGTCCTGTGCGGCGTCGTCTGGCGCGACCACCGGGCGCAGGTCACCGGCGGCAACATGGAACCGCTCTCCGGGCGGATGGATTTCGAGTTCGAGACGATCTCCGCGGACCTCGTGAGCGAGATCGAGAAGCGCGTCAACGAGGAGATCGCGGCCGACCACGAGATTCGGGTCGCCATCCTGCCGCGCGATGAGGCGTTCGCGATCCCCGACCTCATCCGCACCAAGATCAACCTGCTGCCGCCTGGCATCAGCGAGATCCGCACCATCGAGATCGTCGGGCTTGACCTGCAGGCCGATGGTGGGACGCACGTCGCCCACACCACTGAGATCGGCCGCGTGCGCGTCACCGGCTACGAGAGCAAGGGCCGCATCAACAAGCGGATCCGCATCGAGGTCCTCGACGCCTGAGCTTGAGGGCGGCCCTGGGCCATCACCTTCGCTGATTCACCTGTTGGGTGGTTCAGATTGCGGCCCCACCGCTGTCCGATCCGCGCAACGCGGCGAGCCGGCCAGGAATTGACCCAGCCGGCTCGGCAGTGACGCCAGAAGGGACCTCAGCGAGGTCCGATCATCTGCACTCGCGTGCTGACCCAGATATCCCCCAGCCGGCCGAAGTGGAGACGATGCCCATCGCCGGAGAGCGAGGGGCGACTCTCGCCGGCGGCGGTATTGACGGCGGGACCAAGATTCACCGGGGCCGACCACGGATCTGCGGTCGTCGGGCGAGTCGAGACGTACACGTCGAACGAGCCCGCACCGCCGGTCCGGTCACTCACGAAGGCCATCTCCAGTCCATCGCGGCTCACGTTCGGCATCTGGTCGTGGAAGCCAGCCAGGTTGACCTCGCTGACGGGTGTCCCGGGAGCGAAGCTGCCATCGGGTCGCTGCAAGCTGACATAGATGTCCTGCAGCCCGCCTTGACCGGGGCTCGAGAAGTAGAGCAGCGTACCTTGCGCCGTCTCGACCAGCGACGGGCTGAACTCCCCGCCGGCCGAATTCGGACCGGCACCGGTCGCGCTGCACCCGAGATTGGTGGGCGTCTCCCATCCGCGCACCGGGTGGTCGCGCGTGATGTAGATGTCACCCGCACCACAGGCGCCGGGAATAGCGCGCGCTGACACGAAAAGAAGCCGCTTGCCGTTGAGCGGCGTCGGGCAGAAGTCAGCCGCCGTGGAGTTGACGGGCGCCGGCAGCTGAACCGGCGTGTCGAACACGTCCTCCACTGAGCTGCGTTCCGCGACCCAGATGTCATTCGTGTCACTGGCGCCACCGATCGGGTTTCGATTCGAGGCGAAGAAGAGTCGGAGACCGTTGGGTGACTCGATGGGACAGCCGTCAGCGGCGGTTGGGCTGCTGACACCGGGCTCTGGCTGCGCCACCGACCAAGCAGTGAACTGGTGAGCACCGACGAGCTGAGGTGCGACGAGCATCAATCCAAGCATCATCGGCGAAAGGAGCGAGCGCCGGTTGGGGCGCGAGATGTGGAACACGAGAAGTGTCCTCCCTAGATGTTTCGGTAGCTCCACTGATCCGAGCCAGCCTCGAACCGGCGAGCGGAACTTCGGTCAATGGGACGGCGTCACCAAGGGAATACGACGAAGATCGTATTTTTCGGCTCTCTTCCTCTACGGGGGGTTCACAGTGATTGGGGCTGCGGGCAGGCAAAACTGTTCAATTTCCGCCTGAGTCGCAGCGCTAGATCACCGCCGGGCACGCCCGGGACCGCCCGGTACTCCCGGGACCGCCCGCGTGCGGCTACTCGAAGGTCGCGGACTCCACGATGGCCTCCAGCTCATCCACGACGGCTCGTGGCGTGGCTGCGTAGTACGCTCCGTCTATAACGACGAGCTGACCGTCGATGTCGACAATCCACAGCTTGTCGATCTGGCCCGGATCCTGGTGATAGCGGGATGGCGTCACCTCCCCACGCACGGCCCACGAGCCGAAGTAGCCCCGGTCGCAGTCGGCGAACACCGCCTCACTGGGCACATGGAGCGTGATCGACTTCCCTGCGTACCCTCCCACCGTGACATCCACGGGCAGCGTCGCATCCCGCGACGCTTGGGCCGTCAGGGCAGCCACGAGTCCGTCGACCGTGGTGACGGGCGTTTCGGGTGTCGTCGTGGACCACCGGCAGGGATCCCCGTACACGAAGAGATCGTCCCCAGCGAAGACGATCATCCCTGCACCAGACGGAGCGCCGGCATCGTCGTTCTTGACCAGGATTGCGTTGCCGGGGTCGCCGAACCAGTCGGTGGCTGGAATCGTGACGGTCAGCGGCACATCGGCTGTGACCAGGGCGTATCGAGTCTCTGGCAGCAGACCCGCGGGGGTGGGCACCGGGGTCGGAGAGGCGGTGGGTGAAGCTTCGACGGTGGCGGTGGGCCCGGGTGTGGAAGTGGAGTTACCGGTCCCGGAACCGCCGACGTTCGAGGTGCCCGAACCGAAATAGTTGATGCCGATCAGAACGGCCACCGCCATGGCGACCGCGGCCAGCCCGAGCTTGAGCGTCGTGTTCATCGTTGAGATCCTCCACGCCGGCCACCAGGTGGCGCGACGCTGTGGGGTCGTGGGGAGCTCGGCGAGAACCGCGTCCAAGACGTTGTCCGGAAGGCGGGTCGCGCCATCCTCCAGCCATGACCGAACGATGCGGGTCGCCTCGCGATCGGTGCTCATCGGGCAACCTTCCGCGCCGGTGGGCGAGCGTCGGCGTCCAGTGCCGCGCGCAACCCGCGCATCGCATGATGAAGTCGAGATCGGACCGTCCCGATCGGGACGCCGAGCGTGTCGGCGACGCGGTCAAGCGGCCAGTCAAGGTAGTGGTGCATCACCACCACCGCACGATGTTCCATGGAGAGCCGCCGGAATCCGCGCTCGAGCTGGTCGCGATCGACGACCGAATTCGAGCCATCCGCCTGCACAGGCTCGCGATCCGAAGGGAGCAGGCGCATGTTCGGAGTCCACTGGCGGCGCTTCTGGCCCTCGGCATAGCAGGCGCGCACGAGGAGCCGGTACGACCAGGCGTCAAAGCGCGCCGGGTCGCGAAGCTGCGGCAGGTCACGCCAGATGGTCAACAGCGCCTGCTGTGTCGCATCTTCAGCGAGATCGCTGTCGCGCAGGATCCTGTGCGCCAACGCATGGAGTCGATCGCCCACCGCCACGGCAAGGCTCGCGAAGGCCTCTTCGTCGCCGCGCTGCGCTCGTTCCACGAGTTGTGTTTCCATGCCTCAGCCGCTCGGGGCGCCGATCGATTCCGGCGCATTCACAGGGTATGGGCATTGACAGGCGCATCGGAGTACAAACTCGGCAATGGGAAGATACCGACCATGAGCGACCTGCACGTTCTCCGTGTCTTCACCGATGCCAACGGCGCCTACGGCAACCCGCTCGGTGTCGTGCTCGACGGTTCTTCCGTAGAGCCCGATGCTCGCCAGGCGCTCGCGCGCCGGCTCGGCTTCAGCGAAACGGTCTTCGTCGATGACGCCTCGACCGGGACGGTTTGCATCTTCACTCCGGGGCGCGAGCTGCCGTTCGCCGGCCATCCCCTCGTCGGGACCGGCTGGCTCCTTGCCTCACAGGGCGCTGACCTCGCGGCGCTGCATCCGCCCGCCGGTGAGGTCGCAACCTGGAGCGAAGGCGAGCTGCGTTGGATTCGCGGCCGCGCCGACTGGGTGCACGACATGCACGTCGTGCAGCTCGACTCACCCGCGGCGATCGAGGCGCTGGTCGCCGCGCCTGGCGACGAGAGCAACACGTATGTCTGGGCGTGGGACGACGAATCCTCTGGCGCCGTTCGCAGCCGCTACTTCGCGGGCACGCTCGGGATCGTGGAGGACGAGGCAACCGGCGCAGCTGCGGTGGTGCTCACGACGCGTCTCGGACGGCCGCTCGAGATCCGCCAGGGCCGCGGCTCACGGCTCTCGGCTCGCCCCGGGCCCGACGGCACCGCTGAGGTCGGCGGCCGCGTCGTGCTCGACGAGGTGCGGCCGCTCTAGCGCAGCTCAGACAGCCGGTTCGCTCGGCGATGGTTCCGGCGTGGCGCTCACTGTTGCCTCGGGCGCCGTCTGCTCGGGCGTCGGCGTATCGGT
>JBDTNK010000091.1:0-6803 GCA_039933775.1 Chloroflexota bacterium
CGATAACGACGATCGCCCGTGTCGGGTCGATCCCGCCATCCGAGAGCTCGGTCGCGATCCGCTGCCGCACGCTGAACCCATCGCCGCCGATGACCGCCGCCTGCCGCGCGCCGGCCGCCGCGGCCGCGTCGACCACCAGCCGGGTGTGCTCCAGGCGGCCGAAGACGACCACTGCCAGCAGCACCGGCACGAGCACGAGTGGCACCACGAGGACCGCCTCGACGGTGGCGAGGCCGCGCTCCGAGCGGTCGAACCAGCGGCGGAACATCAGCCCGACAGCAGCTGGGTCACCAGCTCGCCGATCTTCTGCACCAGGCCCTGATTCCAGGCCAGGATGCCGGCGGCCAGGACGACCAGGATGATGCCGGCGCCGATGACGTACTCGAGCGTCGTCAGCCCCGCCTCGCTCGACCGCAGTCGCTCGGTCACCCTGTCGAATGTGCGGCTCGCAAGCCGCCTCAGTGTTTCTCCCACGACTTTCCTCCTCCTCACAATCGGCCGATGGTGGCGATGAACATGGGCAGCAGCACGAGCAGCACGAACTCGGGCAGGTAGATGCCGGCCAGGATGGCGGCCAGCTTGGGCTGCACGGTAGATGCCGCTCCCAGCAGGCGATTGCGCTCGTCCTCGCGCAGGCCGCGCTCGGTCGCCTCCAGCGTCTGGGGCACCCCGCGCCCCACGTGTCGCGCGCGGCCGAGCGCCGCGGCCAGCTCGTCGAGCTCCTCGAGGTCGTTGGTGCTCGCCACGTCGCGCAGCCCGGTGTACAGGTCGATGCCGGTGCCATAGGCGGCGACCGCGCGCCGCACCTGGGAAGCCAGCAGGTTGCGGCCCTCGCTGGCCGCGTGCAGCGCCAGCGCCGTCTCGCTGAAGGCGTGCTCCAGGCTCATGCGGCCGGGTTCGGCCAGCGGCCGCACAAGGGCCATGAAGTCGGGCAGCTCGCGCAGCAGCTGCGCCTTGCGGCGGCGAGCGCGCCAGCCGAGGTACTCGGTGGGGAAGACATAGGCGGCGTAGGCGAGGATCAGGCCGAGAAGCAGCGCGCCGCCGAACAGCGGCGTCAGCGCCACGGCCACGATGAGCACGCCGGCGGCCGCGACCAGCTTGGCGGCGTACACCTCGGCGGGAGAGAGGACGGCGGGGTCGAGCCCGGCACGCACGATGAGCCGCTCGTCGACCTGGCGTGCCATGCCGGGCAGGCGCTCGCCGATGCGCGCCGCCAACGGTGCCAGCAGCCGCTCCCAGACCGGTCGCTCGGCGCTCACCAGGCGCTGGTACGAGTGCCGCGGCAGGGCGGCCGCGCGCACCTGCTCGGCGCGCTGCGGGACGGCCAGCGCCGGCGCGAAGAGCGCCATGAGCAGGCTGAAGACGGCGACTCCGGTGGCGAGCGCTCCGAGCAGCTCCATCCCTACGCCTCCAACCGCGCCACGCGCAGCGACAGCCACACACCGACCACCTCGAGCAGCGCCGCGCCCGGCAGCAGCACGAAGCGGCCAAGCGCGGTGTCGGTGACCGGGGCGACGAGCTCGGGATTGACGAGCAGCAGGTATACGAACAGCAGCGGGATGACGACCGCCAGCACCAGCGCCTGGATGCGCAGCCCGCGGCTCTCGGCGGCCGCCTGGCGCGCGATCGATTGGTTGGTGCGCGTCGCCTCGCCCAGCTCGGCCAGCACCTCGGACGCCGCCACCGCCGGCTGTCCCGTGGCGGTCAGCACGTACAGCGCGTCGTACAGCAGGGCCAGGTTGCGACCCGCTTGGCGGCGCCTGATGACGGCCAGCGCGTCCTTGGGCGGCTCGTTGGCGTAGTAGCGCGACAGCAGCTCCTCGAAGTCGGCGCGCACCCAGCGGTGGCGCGCGCCCTCGGCGGCCGCCGCGAACAGCTCCGGATAGGTGCCGCCGGCGCCGGCGCGGTGGACCATGGCGCGCAACACGCGCGGCGCGTCGTCATCGGCGGCGCGGGCCTCGTTGCCGACCAGCCAGCGCACGTACCAGCGCGGCACGAACAGCCCGACTCCGGCGCCGATGAGGCCCATCACCGCTGACAGCAGCAGGCCTATGAGACCGAGGAGCACGGGTGCGGCGAAGGTGAGCAGCAGGTAGCTGCGCGGCGAGACCTCCAGCCGCGCCTGGGCCAGCAGATCGGCCGCGGCGGCCATGCGGCGACGGCGCCAGCCGCGCAGTCGATCGCGCAGGCCGAGCGTCGGGCGCTGCCGGTCGGGCAGCAGCGCCATGAGCAGCGCGAAGACGGCGATGCCGGTGGCGAAGGCGCCGATCAGCTCCATCGGCCAGCCTCCAGCTGCATCCGCGCCCGCAGGCGCTCGGGCGGTTGCCAGTCGGTGTTGTGCACCCAGCGCAGGTGCTCCGAAGGATCGAGCTCAGCGCGGAAGACGTCGAGCAGGCGGTAGTTGCCGGCGTCGTCGAGCCCATCCAGCGCGGCGATCTGATGCACGATGCGCCGACCGGAGCCCAGGCGGCGCAGCACGACGACCTGGTCGAAGACGCGCGCGATGTAGGCGCGCAGGTCGGGCCCCGACAGGTCGCGCATCGACTGCCGCGCCAGCAGCTCGAGGCGGAACAGGGCGTCCTCGGCGCTGGACGCGTGGATCGTGGTGGCCGAGCCGTCGTGACCGGTGTGCAGCGCCTGGAGGGTGTAGAACGCCTCCTTGGGCAACCGGATCTCGCCCACGATGAGGCGGTCGGGCCGCATGCGCAGCGCGTTGGCCACCAGGTCGCCGACGTCGAGCAGCCGCGAGTCGGCCTCAGCGCGACTCAGGTCGGTCGGATGCAGTGTCTCGAGATTGAAGCGGTTGGCGTTCTCGAGCGCCAGCTCGGCGGTGTCCTCCACCACACCGACCCGCTCGTCGGGCCCGAAGGCGTCGGTCAGGCTGCGCAGCAGGGTCGTCTTGCCGGCGCCGGTCTCGCCGGCGACCAGGAAGTTGGCGCGGGCACGGACCATGCCGATCAGGAAGTCGGCGGCCTCGGCGCTCATGCCGCCGGCCTCGACCCAGCTGCGTCCATGCGTGCCACCTGGCACGAGATCGAGCCTGAGGCGGTTGAACTTGCGGATCGACAGGTACGGCCCGCCGACCGGCGGGATGACGGCGTTGACGCGGCTGCCGTCCGGCATGCGCGCGTCGACCACCGGGTGCGCCACCGACAGCTCGCGCCCGGCCAGGGCGGCGATGCGCTCGGCCAGCTCGATGACCTCGCGCGCGTCGGCCAGCCGCACCTCGGTCGGTTGCAGGCGGCCCGCCCGTTCGACGAATACGCTGTCCGGCGCATTGACCAGGATGTCCGCCACCTCGGGGTCGTCGACCAACGGCTGCAACGGTCCGAGGCCGCAGATGGCGGCCTCGATCTCGGCGATGAGGACGGGGTTGATCGCCAGATCAAGCTCCGGCTCGGCGCAAATCGCCGCCAGCGTCGAGCGCACGAGCGCCTCGTTCTCCGGCGTGCGGGCAAACGGATTGAGGGCCTCGGGCGTCAGACGCTCAACGAGCATGCGCCGCACCTTGCCCAGGGTCGCCTTGCTGACGGCTGCGCCCGGCGGCCTCACCGCCCGGCCCTGCTTACGACGCCGCGAGCCCGCCTGAGGATGCTCGCCAGGGAATGCCCCCGGCTATTTGCGTGGTTGCCGAGTGAGTCGAGCGGCCAGATGGTTCGGGCCACCGGCAGGAGCGCAGCGGCCAACTGAGGATCCAGGCGCCAGGCAGGCTCCTGCCGGTTCGCAGCCGTCACGAAGAGCGGACTGGGCGGGACCGCGGCCACGAGCGGGACGTCGGCGTCGTGCGCGAAGCGCCGCAGCTCTGTGTCGTCGTCGCATTGGTTGGCGACGATGACCAGCTTTCGGGCGAACCCGATGTTGCGCAGGTGATTGGCGACGCGCAGAACGTCGGGCAGCGACTCAAGGGTGGGGCGCACGACCCCGACCACGACGGCAGCCTCCTTGAGCAGGACGCGGTGGCCGTCCTCCAGAACCGAGCCCAGGTCGGCCACCACCAGTTGGTATCCGGCGATGCGAGCCGCCTCGAGCAGGCTGTTCGCCTCTGGCGCCCGAAACTCGTCCGCGCCGTCCTCGGCCGTGGAGCGTTCGAGGCCGGCCAACTGCGGATGCGGCGGTAGGGTGATGAGGTCGACGCCGTGCCGGCTATGTACGCGAGCGTCGAGGGCGGCGTCCGGTGCGGTCCAGTCACGATAGGTCCAGGCCTTCGACAGATCGTCGGCGTCGATGCCGAGCCGCAGGCCCACCGCCGCCGACATGCGTGCGGCGTCGATGAGCAGGGCTCGCACCGGCAACGTCTCGCCGTCCGCCGTTCGATACCTGGCGCGGTTGGCGATGTAGGTGGCCGCCTCGACCGCCAGCGTCGTCTTGCCGACGCCTCCGACAAATGACAGGAAGCACACCAGGCGCGGGCCGGGAAGCACAAACGGAACTGGGGGAGGTCGCTCGGGCTCCTCCCGTGGGTGGTCGTCGTCCGGGACGGGCCCGGACTCCCCCGGCTCAATCAGCCGCAGCCGGACCGGCGTGCCGTCCATCGGGTGAGATTCCTCGGGCATCGAGGATCGGTGTGCCGCGGGCTGCGGCGGTGGGGACGACGCGGCGAGCCCACTCGTCGCGGCCGAGCCATTATCCGCTCCAGACTCAACCGCACCCAACTCATGGGCCTCGATTGTGGTGCTTTGATGCACCGCTGCCTCCTGGTCTGTGGAATCGTCGCCGTGGTCTACCACACCGCCGCTTACCAGCCGCTTATCGACCCCGACGGACGCGTCATCGACGACCGCGGCACGCCAGGCCTTCGGCGAGCGCCAGAAGTGGGCCGCCCATAACAGCCAGCGATAGGCGGGCTCACCGCGAATCGATAGCACCGCCGCGAGCGCGACCGGGCCAGGCAGGAGCAGGATGAGCAGGATCTTGAGCGGCGCCCACACTGGGGCCAGGTTGAGTGCGGCGGCAAGCAGCACCGCCGCGGTAACGATCGCCAATTGCGGCGCCGTCAGACCGAGCGCGATGCGCTCCTCGACCATCGCGTTCTCGGGCACCTCGACCAGGCCGTCGCGCATCATTGTTCGACCCGTATCGGCCCAGGCGAGTTGAGCACCAGGTTCACCAGGACCGGCGGCAGGACGAGCATCAGCGCCGCCGCGCCGAGGGCCAGCCCGATCAGGGCGTTGGTGTCATCCACCGTCATCGGCACCGATGCCGCGTCGAGATGCGCCGGCACCTGCAGGCTGAACAGGATGAACACCATCGCCCAGCCGAAGCGCACCGCCAGGACCGCCGCCAGCAGCTTGAGCCACAGGTTGGCCAGGCGTTGCGTGGCGGGCAGCGCGTAGGCGGCCAGGCAGATCGGGCCGAGCAGCACCAGCAGGCGCTCCACCGCGCCGAGCACCGCGTTCATCATCTGCAGGAAGGTCATCAGCACCGCGGCCAGCAGTCCGGAGCTGAGCCAGGCGCCGGAGTTCCAGTTGGCCGGCCCCTCGCCGATGCGCGGGTCGAAGCCGCCGCGCTGCAGCACCAGGAACACGCCGCCGCCGGCCGGCCACTGCTCGGCGCCACCGACCTGCTCGGGGGAGACCGAGACGCCGACCATGGCCAGGTCGGTGGCGATCACGAACTGGGCCAGCACGCTGACCAGGAAGATGCCGCAGATCGAGAGGACGGCGCCGACCACGAAGCGCGGCGTCACCGCACGGACGGCGTAGGCGGACTCGCCGCTGGTGCGCGCGACCATGATCAGGTAGCCGAGGATCAGCCCGCCCAGCGTCAGCAGCGGGATGGTGACGACCAGCATCTTGCCGTACAGGTCCGTCGTGGCCTGATCGGACAGCGGATCGACCGGGGTGAGGAAGCGGCCGCGCAGGTTCTCGACCGCGGCTCGGTTGGCGTCGCTGACGCGCTGGGCGTACCAGATTGTCAGGTCGCGAATCGGGTCGCCGATGATGGGCAGCTCGCCGCGCGGTAGGAGGGCGGCCTCGGGCTCGAGAGGCGCCTGGATCGACTGATCCGGGACATCGGGCGACGTGCCCGTGACGGTAAGCCCGAGGCCGCCCAGCGCCAGCACCAGCAGGAGCAACGTGAGCGGCGAGACGTTCGCAGCAGCTGCGTTCGCGTCCTTCGGCAGCGGGATGATGGAGCGGAGGCGAGCAGCGAGGGCGGCCATGGCATCGGCTCAGAAGGGCGGATCGATGAGGCCGTATGCCACGGCGATGGCGGTCAGCGTGCCGACGATGACGCTGGCGCCGATCATCCAGAACAGGCCATTGATGCCATTCGCGATCCGGCGCTGAGAGCGGTGCTCCGCCTCGGCGTTGGCGCCAGCCATCGTCTTCTCGATGCCGCCCCACACGATGACCGCCCCGCAGATTGCGATGCCCAGACCGATGGCGATCGCGACCAGCGTGCCGATCATGCGCGTTACGGGTGCGAGGGCGTCCCGCGCGCCGGCCGGCACATCCGCGGCAAAGGCGGGCGATGCCAGGGCAAGCATCAGGCCCAGGGCGACGAGTGACGCGACACCAATACCTTGCCTCCGCACCAAGCAGGGAAACAGCCGACCCATCCGCCCAGTCCTCATGCTCCCGGCGCCTCGGACGCGGCGGCGGCTGGCCGCTCGCGGAAGTCGCCTACCCAGGCGCTGATCGCATCCGGCTCAGCCGATGCCAGGTCGAGGCCTGCCGCGCGGAACCAGTTGACCGCCAGCGTCAGCGCTCGCAGCCGGTCGTATTCACGTGGCGAGACCAGCGTTACCGCGAGTTGTTTCTTGTCGACGATGGTCATCAGCCGGCCCGACTCGATCTCATCGA
>JBDTNK010000092.1:0-6749 GCA_039933775.1 Chloroflexota bacterium
TCGGCCGGCAGGCCGCCGACGTTGTGGTGGGTCTTGATCTTGACCGCGGCCTTCGTCTCGGACGTCTTCGACTCGATGACATCGGGATACAGCGTGCCTTGCACCAGGAAGTCGATCTGGCCCAGGTGGGCCGCCTCCTCCTCGAAGACCCGGATGAACTCATCACCGATGATTCGGCGCTTCTCCTCCGGATCCTCCACCCCGGCCAGGCGCCGCAGGAAGCGCTCGCGCGCGTCGACCATGACCAGCTGCATCCCCAGCTCACGCTCGAAGGTGACGCGCAGCAGCTCCGACTCGCGCTTGCGCATCAGCCCGTGGTCCACGTAGATGCAGGTCAGCTGGTCGCCAATGGCCCGATGCACGAGCGTCGCCGCCACGGCCGAATCGACGCCCCCCGACAGCGCGCAGATGACCTTCCCCTCCCCCACCCGCTCGCGGATCTGCGCCACGCTCGTGTCGACCAGGCTCGCGGCGGTCCAGCTCGGCCGTGCTCCGGCAACGCCGACCACGAAGTTGCGGAGGATCTCTTTGCCGCGCGGCGTGTGGACGACCTCTGGGTGGAACTGGATGCCATACAGCCCGCGCTCCGCGTTGACGAGCCCGGCGAACGGGGTCGCATCGGTCTGTGCGGTGGACGTGAAACCCTCGGGGGGACGCACGATCGAGTCGCCGTGGCTCATCCAGACCTGCTGCTCGCGGTCAATCCCCGCGAAGAGGCCGTCGGAGCTCGTGATGCTGATCGAGGCGGGGCCGTATTCCCGCCTGTTGGACGGGATGACCTCGCCACCCAGCTCGTGCGCCATGAGCTGCAGGCCGTAGCAGATGCCCAACACCGGGACACGTCCCGACCAGAGGGCACCATCGGCCCTTGGAGCACCGTCGTCATAGACCGATGCCGGCCCTCCGGAGAGGATGATCGCCTTCGGCTTACGACGCTCGATCTCCGCCCACGGGGTGTCGTGCGGCAACAGCTCCGAATAGACGTTGAGCTCCCGCACGCGTCGCGCAATGAGCTGCGCGTACTGGCTGCCGAAGTCGAGCACGATGACGGTGTCCGGCGCCCCGGTCACCTCCTCTGCCCGCTCCGGCGGCGGCGCGTGCAGCGCCTGTTCCAGGTAGGCCTCGACCTCCGCGTCGTCCGGCGCCAGGACGCGGTGGCCGGCGTTCGCGGCCTCGCCGTGCACGGTCCGACCGCGATCGGTCTCGGGTGACGCTTCGCTGTCGCTCAATACCCCTCCGGTCGGCGATGATGTGCGCTGAGTCTAGGAGGTTTGAGACACATGATCGAGGCCGAGTTCCGCGACCTGACGCCCGCGCCCACCGCCGCGGTGCGCCTGCGCGCACCGATGAGCACCCTGTCGCACCTGTTTGACGAGCACCTGCCCAACATCGCCCACCGCCTCGCCGATCTCGGCGCGCAGCCGGCCGGCCCGCCGTACGCCCGCTACCACGAGTTCGGCGCCGACGAGGTCGACGTCGAGATCGGCATTCCGGTCGCGGCCCCGGTCGGGGCGCTGCGTCCTCTGGCCGAGGCCGAGGCGGGCGAGATGGGCGCCTCGGAGCTGCCCGGCGGGCAGGTCGCGATCACCGTGCATCGGGGCAGCTACGACGGTCTGTCGCAGACCTATGACGCGCTCCACGACTGGATCCACGCGCAGGGTCGCGACGAGGGGCCGGCGCCGTGGGAGTCGTATGTCGATGATCCCTCGGAGGTGGAGGACGTGTCGGAGCTGCGCACCGAGGTCATCTGGCCCGTCGCGTGACCTACGCGCCGATCACGGGGTAACCGAGGGCGCGCGCCGCATCTGCCAACCGCACATCAAACGTCAGCAACCGAAGCTGACGGCCACCCGCTCGCTCGGCCGCTGCAAGATGCAACGCGTCCAGGCTGCGCGTCTCCGTTTCGATCCCGATGGCTGCCGCCCGACGACAAACTTCAGCATCGACCGCGATGACCAGCGTCCTGGACCAGTCGGCCTCGAAGGCTTGTTGCGCGGATGGAAGGTCGGCCGACGCGAGCCGCCGAGCGAGGGTCAGCATGACCTCGACGAAGGTGTGACTGGCCGTAATCCATGCTGGATCAGCGAGCAGGAGCCCCTCGGCGAGAGCGCTGTCTGGCTCCTCGACGTACCGCTTCACCAGCGCGCTGCTATCGACGTAGAGCGTCATGCGTCGCGATCGGCGCGGATGAGCTCGGTGGTCGATGCCGTCCCGAAGCGCGGACGATAGCGTCTTGTCGGTGATGGAGCGCGCTCCTCCCGACGGGTGATCCAACCCTCCGTCAAGCCGCGCTCGACGTTATCACTCCCCGGCGCCGGCACGATTTGCGCGACGCGCCTGCCGCGACTCGTCACATCGATGACCTCGCCCGCCTGGGCCCGCTCGATGTACTCGGAGAGGCGCGCTTTCAGCTCCCGAATGCCAACTTTCATGTAGTCATTCTATCTCATCTTGGTGACTACATCGACATGCCCCCGGCTCAGGCGTCGAGGAAAATCGCGGGATCACTCGCGAGGAACTCCTCGAGCTCGATGCCTCGTGGCCCGATGAGCAGCGTGCGCGCCTCGTGCGTCTTCGCGAACGCGGTGGTTCCGGCTTCGCCGCGACCCGCCGCGGTTCGGACGTCGATCGCCGTGGGCTGGCTCCTCGAGCGAATGAGGATGCCGGGAGCCACGACGTAGTCAACTCCCGCGTTGCCCTCGCGCCAGTAGGTCAGCTCCGCCGGATCGGCATGCGCCCACAGGTGCGCACCGACCGCGGTCTCTGCCAGCTGGCTCCAGAAGGCGGCATCGGCTCGTGAGCGCTCGAACGAGATCCGGCGGGTCGCGGTGACGAGCGCGGTGTTCAACGCCAGCAGCTTCGGGCTCGAGCCGCGACGACGAACGGCGGAACCCGCGTACTTGCTCAACCCCGTGACCATTCCCGCGCCGCCCAGCAGCTCGAGGTAGTGGGCAAGGGTCACCGTGTTGCCGGCATCGGGCAGCATCGGGAGCATCCGGTTGTACGAGAGCACCTCGCCGGAGTGCTCGCATGCCAGGCGAAAGAGCTGGCGCAGCAGTCCCGGCTTATCGACCCGGTTGAGGAGCAGGATGTCCCGCGACAGCGTCGTCTCGACGAGCGAGTCGAGGATGTACGCCTCCCAGCGCGATTGGCGACCGATGAGCGGCGCGGCACCGGGGTAGCCGCCGAAGAAGAGGTATCGGTCCAGGTCCCAGCCGAAGGCATCGCGCATCTCGGCGAAGCTCCAGTGGCCGACGCGGATGATCTCGAAGCGTCCGGCCAGGCTGTCCGATAGCCCCTGGCGCACGAGGAGCGGCGCCGATCCCAGGAGCATGACCCGCAGCTGGACGTCATTGCGCGTGTCCTCGTCCCACAGCGCCTTGACGGTGTCGGACCAGCCGGAGACCTTCTGCACCTCGTCGAGGACCAGGAGGCCGCCCGCCCGTCCACCGTTCCGCGCGCGCTCGCGGCCGATCGCCCACTGCGTCTCGAGCCACTGCGCATGCTGCAGCGTCGGATCGTCGGCCGAGGCGATGTGCGCCGGCACGCCGACCGAGTCGATGACCTGTCGCGCCAGCGTCGTCTTGCCCACCTGCCGCGGGCCGGCCAACACCTGGATGAATCGCCTCGGCTCGTGCGCCCTGGCCAGGATCTCGTCGAACACGGGGCGGCGGAAGATTTGCCTCGGCATGTGAGCAATTTAACTCAGCGTGCTGAGTAAGTCTGCGCCGTCACGTGCGTAGCGGAGCCTATTCCTCGAGCATCCAGTACTCGGTGAAGTCGCTGCAGCGGCCATCTGGATCGAAGCGAAGGAGAAACACGTTGTGGTAGACGCGCTCCGGCTTGTCGTCCGTGGCGAAGTAGCGGCTGGTGCCGGTCGCCACGGCGCGGTCCTCATCGACGGCGTACGGTGCGTATTGCGCCTCCCAGCTCCCCGGCTCGTCAGGTTCCTCGAGCCAAGCCGCAACGATGGCGTCGCGCCCATTGCTGGCCTGATCGTCACCGGCGTACGGACGGTAGCGGCACACGGCGTCCTCGCTGAAGAGCGGTTCGATGAGCTCGGCGCGATTCGCGCGCCACGACTCGATGTAACGATCCAGCCAGGCCTGGACATTGGTCCGGTTCATTTCGCGACATGCCTCCTCAGTGGATGAAGAGCGACTCGAGGCGACGCGCCTCGTCCTCGACCTCGCGGCGTATGGCGCCAGCGGAGCGAAGGTCTGCAGTGTGATGCCCGGCGGCGCATGGCGCCACGTGCCGGCGACCTGCCCGTCGACGAGGCGCTTGACGAACGAAAGCGCTCCGCACCGGCGTTCGGCGTTGCGGTTGCCTGTCCTTTCGGGGCTCTGTCGCCTTCTCTGGTAGCCTATTGACACGGCATCGGCCGTATAAATCATGAGGAGGACGACACCTTGGCAATTGCAGAACGAACGGCACAGACCACCTGGGAAGGCCGCTTGGCGAACGGGAAGGGAACCGTGAGGTCAGGCAGCGGCGCACTCGGGACGCTCCCCGTGACGTGGGCCGCGCGCACCGAGCAGTCCAACGGCATGACGAGCCCCGAGGAGCTTGCCGCGGCGGCACATTCGTCGTGCTTTTCGATGGCGCTGGCCCTGCGACTCGGCGAGCACCAGGTGACGCCCCAGCGCCTGGACGTGAGCGCAACGGTCACGCTCGATGAGGTCGGTGGCCGACCCACGGTCGTCTCCTCCGCACTCCAGGTTCGGGCCGATGTGACCGGCCTCGACGACGCGACATTCCAGTCGATCGTTGACGAGGCGGCGGACCTGTGCCCCATCTCGCGACTCTTCGCGGGTGCATCGATCACCGTCGACGCGAAGCTGGCGGCAGGCGTCGCCGCCTGAGGCAACGGCTCGCTACTCCCCCCCGGCGAGCTGCCAGGACTTGCCCTCGGTGGCGATCGCCGGGGCAATGACCATCGGCACGTCGTGCATCTCGCGGATCGTGCGCGCTCCGAGCGCGGCCATCGACTGGCGCAGCGCGCCGACGAGGTTCTGCGTGCCGTGCGTCGTGGTCGACGGACCGAAGAGGATCTGCTCCAGCGGCAGGCGCTCCCCGATGCGGATCCGCGTCCCGCGCGGCAGCGTCGGTGACGGCGCCGCCATGCCCCAGTTGAAGCCGCGTCCCGGAGCCTCGAGGGCCGCTGCGAACGGGGAGCCGAGCATCACCGCATCGGCGCCCGAGGCGATCGCCTTGGCGATATCACCGCCGGTCTTCATGCCGCCATCGGTGACGACCGGGACGTAGCGACCGGTCTCGGCGGCAAAGCGATCACGCGCTGCCGCGACCTCGAGCGTCGCGGAGACCTGCGGCACCCCGATCCCGAGAACCTCGCGCGTGGTGCACGCCGCGCCGGGCCCGACGCCGACCAGCACCGCGGCGGCGCCCTGGTGCATGAGCTGGTACGCCGCCTCGCCGCTGACCGTGTTGCCGACCAGGACCGGGATCCGCAGGCCGCCGGCGAGATCGGCCAGCGAGAGCACGCGTCCAGAGGTCGAGATGTGGCGCGCCGAGCTCACCTGGGACTGGACGAGGAAGAGGTCCGCGCCGGCATCGGCGGCCACCTCGGCGTGATGCCAGGCCGCCGCCGGCGTCGTCGAAACCGCGGCGATGCCGCCGCTGATCTTGATGCCGCGGATGACGGCAGCGATGAGATCGTCGCGCACCGGCGCCGCGTAGGCCTCGGTCAGTAGCTGCGCCGCCTGCTGCGCGCTCTCGGCCGCGGCGACGCGCTCGATGATCGGCGACGCGTCCTCGTAGCGGGTGTAGAGGCCCTCGAGGTTGACGAATGCAACGCCCCCGGCGCGGCTCATCCGGGCCGCGAAGGAGACATCGGCCACCGCGTCCATGGCCGCGGCCAGGAAGGGAATCTCGAAGTGCAGCCCCCCGATATCGGTCGAGATGTCGACCTCGGAGGGATCGGCCGTCACCTCGCCGGGCACGAGCGCGACCTCCTCGAAGCCGTACGCGCGCCGCAGCCGGGACTCCACCGCGTCCCGCACGGCGCCTGGCTGCTCGATCAATCGATCCTCCTCGCGCGTCGCGAATACAGAAACGCCCGCGCTCGGCACATGCCGCGCGGGCGATGGATGTGATGGCGGTGGGAGACGGCTCGAATCGGGTTCACGCAGAGCTCTTCGGCGTTTCGTCGAGTATACCGATGCCTCCGTCTGAGCGATGGCGCCCGGCGCGCATTCGGGGCGCATTCCGGGACGCGCATTCCGGGACGCGGACTCCCGGGATAGACTCCCGGAACGCCGTTGATTCAGATGGGTGCATCGGATCGCGTATCGAGGCGGCGTCTTGCGCGATTTGAACCACCCAGGTTGACTCACGCCGCGCATCTGGGCAGTCATCGGTGTGATCTGAACCATCCAGGTGAATGAGGCGGGGCGACGGCGTGGATTCCGGCACGCGGACCTGCGAATGCCAACGACGCTGGCCTATGGACGATCGAACGCCTGGATCGGCTGGTTCCTCGGTCGACTCGCCAGCCTGAGTGGCGGTACGACGAATCTATCGTCCTTCCTTCGCCAATCGGCCAGCGTGGCTAGCGGACCCTCGGCCCGCAGGCCCCACCACCCCACGAGCGAACGAGCCCCATGAGCCCACGACCCCACAAGCACGTCGTGGGTCAGGCGAGCTCGACGCCGGCCGCACGCGCGTCCTCGGCCAACGTCTCGAGTGCGGCATCGTCTTCGGCCGATTCCTGCAGCAGACCGATCACC
>JBDTNK010000093.1:0-6684 GCA_039933775.1 Chloroflexota bacterium
GTCGAGCCGCTCGAGCACCTCGTCGACGGTCAGGATCCGGGGCAGCAGGCTCTCGCCGCTGCCGATCCAGCCGGCGACCGCCGCGGAGTCCTCCATGCGCAGCTCCAGACGGCCGCGGGTGTAGGCACGCGCGCGCTCAAGCTCACGGGCGGAGACGGGATCGTTGACGATCCGCTCCAGCTCGTCGAGGATCCCGCCGACGACCTTCTCGGCGTTGTCGGGATCGAACCCGGCATGCACGCCGAACGTGCCGCAGTCCGCATAGGAGCTCGCGAAGGTCGAGACGTCGTAGGCCAGCGAGCGCCGCTCGCGCAGCTCCAGGAAGAGGCGTGAGCTCATGCCGTCGCCGAGGACCGCGCCGAGCAGGTCGAGCGCCCAGCGATCGGGATGGTCGCGCGCGACGCCGGGCATGCCGAGACACAGGTTGCCCTGCGACAGGTTCCGATGGCGGACGGTCAGCGCGCCCGGCGCTGCCGGGATGGGTGGCGTCACGGCCCGACGCGGGACGTCGGAGCGCGGCAGATCGGCCAGCCATCCCTCCGCCGCCGCGACGACGGTGGCGTGATCCAGGGCGCCGGCGGCGGCGAGCACGACCCGCTCGGCGCCATACCAGCCGCCCCAGTGGTCTCTGACCGCCGCGATCGTCTGGCGCCGCACGCTGCGCGGCGAGCCGGCAATCTCGCGCCCTAGCGGATGCCTGCCGAAGAGAAGCTCGTCGAAGAGGGTGAAGACGTGGTCGCTCGGGGAGTCGACGTACATGCGGATCTCGTCGACGATGACCGGCTTCTCCGAAACTAAGTCGGCGCGGCGCAGGAGCGGTCGCAGCGCCAGCTCGGCGGTGACCTCGAGCGCGCTGGCGAGCTGCTCGCGTGGCACCTTGGCCGAGAAGACCGTCAGCTCTCGATCGGTGGAGGCGTTGGCGCTGCCACCGACCGCCTCGATCGCCGCGGAGAGCGCGCCCGCATCGGGATACCCTCGCGTCCCCTTGAAGACTAGGTGCTCGAGCACGTGGCTCAGGCCCGCCTCGCGCTCGTCCTCGTGGCGCGAGCCGACGCCGACCAGGATGACAACCGATGCCGAGCGCGCGGCCGGCATCGTCTGCGTCACCACGCGCAGTCCGCCCGGCAGCACCGTCCGCCGATGCGGCGGGTCCGGGATCGCCGTCACCGGCGCCGGCAGGCGGCGCGCGGTGAGGCCGCTCGTCACTGGGCTTCCTCGTCCTCGTCGGGCGACATCATCAGCTCCATCTGGATGAAGCGCAGGTCGCGCGCGAGCTCGTCGGCGTTGCGTGGCAGCGGTCGCGACGGGCGTTCCTCGTCAGGCTCCAGCAGCCGCGGCGCGCTGGCGGCGAACTCGAGCACGACCCTCTCGTCACCCACGACGAGCGTGTAGACGAGCAGCTGGTCATCGGTCGTGTCGAACGAGAGATAGTCGAACGAGTCGAGGTTGAGGCAGATGGCGAGCGGGGTGAAGTAACTCGCGACATCGGGCTGGTCGACGACGAGGCGCTCGACCCAGCCGGTACCGCTGCCGATCACCTGCTGGCCACGGTGGTAGGTGTAGCTCACCGTCTGCTTCACGAGAGGCCGCAGGATGTTGTAGATGTCGGGGCGCGAGGTGACCAGGCCGGTGTTGATGTAGAGCTTGGCCCGTGCGTCTGAGGTGGTCATGGATCGTCGGCGAGTCTAGCACCGGTCCCCGCCTGCGGGGCCGAAATCGGCTGCTACGATGTGCCCGGTGATGCTGCTCGCGGCCGATATCGGCAACACGGACCTCACGCTCGGGCTCTTCGACGACGACGAGCTCGTCGGCTCGTGGCGGGCAACCAGCCGGGCCTCCGCGACGCCCGACGAGCTGGCGCTGCAGGTCACCGGCATGCTCGCCCTCGATGGTCACCGGCTCGACGAGCTGGATGCGGTCGCGCTGGCCTCGGTCGTGCCGCCACTGACCGAGACCTTCACCCAGTTCCTCCAGCGGCGGCTGCGCCTGGCGCCGGTGGCCGTTGATGCCGCGTCGCTCGAGGGCATCCTGGCCATCGAGATTGACCACCCGTCAGAGGCCGGCGCCGATCGACTGGCGAACGCGCTCGCCGCGCGCGAGACGCACGGGGGTCCGGCGATCGTCGTCGATCTCGGCACCAGCACCAACTTCGACCTCGTCTCGGCCGATGGAGCCTATATCGGTGGCGCGATCGCCCCCGGCCTGGGCCTCTCGCTCGAGGCACTCGTCGGGCGCGCGTCGAAGCTGCCGCGCATCGAACTGCAGCGTCCGCCCTCGGCGATCGGCACGAACACGATCCACGCCATGCAGAGCGGGACGGTCAACGGCTACATCGGACTCGTGACCGGGCTGCTGGCGGCCCTGCGCGGCGAGCTGATCGGGCGTTCTCCGGCGGGATCGCGCGTGACCGTGATCGCGACCGGCGGCTACACTCATGAACCGTGGCTGGCCGAGGTCCCCGGCATCGACGCCGTCGAGCCGGACCTCACCCTGCGCGGCATCCGCATGGCGCACGTGTTGAGCGGTGCGGCGCGCGGCGTCGCGAGCCGATGAAGGAACCGCTGGGGCCGCTCGCCGGCCGCCGCATCGTGGTCGGCGTCACCGGCAGCATCGCCGCCTACAAGGCGGTGCTCGTGGTCCGGCGCCTGCTCGAGGCGGGCGCCGTCGTCGACGTGGCCATGACGCCCGCCGCGACGCGGTTCGTCACGCCGCTCACCTTTGCGTCGCTCACCCATCGGCCGGTCCTGGCCGACGTCATGGAGCTCGACGCCGAGCAGCAGATCGGCCACATCGAGCTTGCCGAAGGGGCGGATGCGCTCGTCATCGCGCCCGCCACCGCGAACGTGCTGGCGCAGCTCGCCGCCGGCCTCGTGAACGATGCGGTCACCGCCATCGCCTGCGCCGGCCGCAGCCCGGTCGTCCTGGCGCCGGCCATGGATGCCGGCATGTGGACTCATCCGGCAACCCAGCGCAACGTCGAGACGCTGCGATCATTCGGCTACCTGTTCGTGGAGCCGGAGGTCGGCTCGCTGGCATCGGGCCTGACCGGGATCGGCCGCCTCGCCGAACCGGGCACCATCGTCGCCGCCGTCGAGCGCCTCTTCGCGCGGTCCGGCCACCTCGAGGGGCTGCACGTCGTGGTCAGCGCCGGTGGAACGCGCGAGCCGATCGATCCGGTACGTTTCATCGGCAACCGCAGCAGCGGCAAGATGGGCGTCGCGATCGCCGAGGCGGCACGCGATCGCGGCGCCAGCGTCACGCTCATCGCCGGGGCCATGAGCACGCCGTCCCCGCGCGGCGTCACCGTGGTCAGCGCCACGACCGCCGCCGACATGCGCAGCGCGGTGCTGCGCGCCGCGCCATCGGCTCAGATCCTGGTCATGGCTGCCGCCGTCGCCGACTTCGCGCCGGTGCGCGCCGCCAAGAGCAAGATCAAGCGCTCAGGGGCAGCCTTGCACATCGAGCTGCTGCCGAACCCCGACATCGTGGCCGAGGTCGGTGAGATGCCGGGGGACGTCCGGCCCTTCCTGATCGGATTCGCGGCGGAGACCGACGACCTCGAGGCCAACGCCGCGGCCAAGCTGCGGGACAAGGGCCTGGACCTCATCGTCGGCAACACCATCGGCGGTCCGTTCGACGCGATCGGCTCCGACGAGAACAAGGTCACCGTGTTCGGTGCCGAAGGCGAGCTCACCGACTGGCCGATGCTGCCCAAGCGCCAGGTCGCCGAGCGCCTCTGGGATCTCATCGGCGACCGCTACGCCGCAGCCCAGCCCTCGAGCGGCAGCAGCCCGACGCGCGGCCGGCGCCGCTGACCGGTGCGCCTCCTCCGCACCATCGACGAGCTGCGCCCCGCGATCCTGGAACGCCGGGTCGCCGGCGACGCGCTCGGCTTCGTGCCGACGATGGGCTCGGTCCACGACGGCCATCTCTCGCTCGTCCGGCGCTCACGTGCCGACAACGGCTGCACCGTGGTCAGCATCTTCGTCAACCCGCGCCAGCTCTCCGGCGTCGACGAGGTCGCTCACTACCCCCGCGACGAGGCGAGGGACCTGGCGCTCCTGGAGCGCGAGGGCGCCGAGCTGTGCTTCGCACCGGCGCTTGAGACGATCTACCCGCCGCACGATGCGACCCGCATCGTCGTCGAGCGCCTCACCGAGCGGCTCGAGGGCGCCAGCCGCCCCGGCACCATGGATGGGATGACGACGGTGCTGCTCAAGCTCGTCCACCTGGTCGGCCCGGCGCGCCTCTACCTGGGCCAGAAGGACGCGCAACGCGTCGTGGTGCTGCGCCGCATGCTGCGCGACCTCTTCGTGAATGTCGACCTCGTGGTCTGCCCCACCGTCCGCGAGCTGGACGGCCTGGCGGTGAGCTCACACAACTCGATGCTGTCGATCGAGGAGCGGCACGCGGCGCCCTGCCTCCACGCCGCGCTCAAGGCAGCCCAGCACGCCTACGATGCCGGCGAACGCTCTGCCGAGGTGCTGCGCGCCCGGATGCATGACGTCCTCGCCAGGGAGCCCAGCGTGCGCATCGACTACGTCAGCATCGCGGACGCCGACACGCTCGCCGAGTTGGGACGCGTCAGCGGCCCGGCGCTGGCGCTGGTGGCCGCACGAATCGGACGCGTACGCCTGACCGATGCCCTGCCGCTCGCCTGGGACGTGGCCTAGCGGCGCACGGCGCCGAAGGTACTACTGACGTCCCGGCTCCCCGGCGCGACGATGCGACGCAAGAGGCCGACGAGTGCCCACGTCGGCCTCTTTTCGCGCCCCGCGCCTTTACAGCAGCGCCAGCAGCGCGTCCAGGTCGATCGAGCGCGCCACGAGATCGATGATCGTCGCGATCTTCTCGGTATCAGTGGGATGCGTCTTGACGAGCAGCTCATCGACGGCCTGCGCCGCGCGGTAGGTGTCGTCATCGACGAGGTAGGTGAACAGCTGCGCCTCGCGCAACGCGGCCAGCACGCGTTGGGGCGGCCGGAAGCCACCGGTCAGCACGAGCCCGATGACCTTGGGCTCACCGACGGGAGCGCCGCGATTCGCCTCGACCGCCGCCAGCAGCAGGTCCTCGCGGTCGCCCGGGGTGATGAGCAGCGTGCGCGCGGAGAGGAGGGGGATGGCGTGCCGCGCCTCCATCGCGCCGATCGCGACGCGGCCGATGACCGCGCTCGCGCTGGCTTCGCCCGCCAACCGCTCGCCCTCGAGATGGGTGACGAGCAACTCGAGCGAGGGATTGGCCAGGAAGCGGCTGTACGGGATGCAGCCCAGCAGTTCGATGCCGTGCGGCGCCAGCCCCCGACGCAGCACATCGGGCAGCTCGGGGCGATCCTGCGCATAGACCTTGTTCACGATCGCGCCCAGGACCCGCACGCCGTGGTCATGGAAGAGGGCGGCATTGAGCACGATCTCGTCGATCGGCTGCCCCACGCCGCCGCCGGAGACGATGACGACCGGCGCATCGAGCAGGGCCGCCACCTTCGCGTTCGAGAGGCCGATAACGGCCCCGACCCCGGCGTGGCCGGTGCCCTCGATGACGACCAGCTCCTTGTCGGCGGAGAGGCGCCGGTAGGCATCGGTCACGCTGGTTGCCAGGTCGCCGCGGATGCGACCCATGATGAAGTCGGTCGTGAAGTGGCGCGGAAGGGTCACCGGGCTCATGTCATCCAGGCTGTCGGGCATGTCGAAGACCGCCTTCATGAGCACCGCGTCCTCGTCGGCGCGTTGGCCGTCGACCACGAGATAGCGCTGGCCGACCGGCTTCAGGAAGCCGAGGTGATGGCCGCGCGACAGGATGCCGGCGATGAGGCCCAGCGAGGCCGTCGTCTTGCCGCGGTTCTGACCCGTGGCCGCCAGGAAGATGCGCCGCGCCTCACCCGCGGCGGCGGTCACCCGCGAGCCTTGGTGCGCCGCTCCAGCAGCTCCACGCCCTCGCGCAGCCGGCCGACGAGCTCGGCATCGAGCATCTCCGGCTCGATGTGCTCGCCGAGGCGCTCCATCATGTCGGCCGCGACCGCCAGGAGCACCTCGGCATCGGCGATGAAGAACTGCGGCTCGTTGTTGTAGCGCACGAGCGTGAGGCGGCCCTGCAGCGTCAGACCGCCCTCGGTGTGCGAGAGCTGCGTGCCGAAGTTGTGGCCCTGGATGCCGTCGGGGTTGTTGAGAAAGTTCAGCGCGTTGTCGATCGCCAGGCCGAAGCGGGCGCGCCAGCTCACCAGGCGCTCGTGGACCTCGGGTGGGATGCCGATGTCGCCGATCTCGTCGAACACCTCGCGGTCGACGGTGAGCAGCCCGACCAGCGTCGACCCGGCACGCGCGCCGAGCATGACCTGGAGCGAGCGCTCGAGCGTGAAGACGTCCGAATCGAAGCGCGGCGAGGTCGTCACCTCGGCCAGCAGGTCCTCGACGTTGTCGAGCGTGCCGGCGTCGGTGAGTGCGTTGGCGAGGTTGAGCATCTCCTCGCGGAAGAGGAAGCGCTCTTCGTGGTCGAGCATCTCGTCGCCTACGGGTACAGGCCGCGCAGCGTGGTCGCCTCGGCGACGCGCGCAACCGCGACCATGTACGCGGCGGTCCGCATGTCGACGTCGTGCCGCCTGCTCATGCCGTGCACGTCAGCGAAGGCGCGATCCATGATCTCGCGCAGGCTCTGGTTGATGCGCTCCTCGGTCCAGAAGAAGCTCTGCAT
>JBDTNK010000094.1:0-6683 GCA_039933775.1 Chloroflexota bacterium
TTCAGCTCGTGGCAGACCATGCCGGTCCCCGCACCGACCACGCCCCCGGCAGCGCCGCCCGCGTCGAGATCGTCGAGTGCGCGAGCCACGTCGGCCGATGTGACGCGCACGCGGCGCGAGGCGTTGAGCCAGCCGTCGTCGCACTCGCCGACGACCGGCATCAGCGCGTCGTCGATGCCCGCTTTGGGGATCGCGGCCACGAGATGTTCGACGGCGGCATCGTAGACGCGGCCGATCGCCATCGAGCTCGTCAGGAAGATGGGCGTCTCGAGCACGCCCCACTCAGCGATCGAGGTGATGCCGATCAGCTCGCCGGCGCCGTTGAGCACCGCGGCCCCGGCCGGGACACGCTCGTCGAAGAGCGAGGCCGGCTCGAACGGGGCCACCACGCTGACCCCGGTGCGCACCGTGCCGTCGGGATCGTCGCGCCAGGCGGTCGCATGGCCGACACGCACGCCGGGGACGTCGACGATCGCGTTCAGTGGACCCGGCTCCAGCAGCCCGATGCGCACCCCCAGCTCACGCGGCCGGGCGCGGGGCGCCGGCGGCGCGGAACCGCCGGGGGCGAGGAGAGGCTCGGACATCGGACTCCGATCGGTTCATGGGGGCGCGCTGAACGAGGCGACGCGCAGCGGAGTATGCCTCACGGATCGAGTGCGAATGCGGCGAAACCATCGCCGAATCCGCATCCAGACGCTATCGTGTCGCGGAATCGCCGACGGCGGAGGCGCCGTCGGTCATCGGGCCGGCAAAAAGACGAGCTACGGGGGTCCTTGCCGGCCGCATACGGAGGAGAGGGCATGCGTCATCTTTCAGCAACGTCGCGGGGCGCGGCCCTGCTGGGCGCCCTGGCGATCGGACTGGCCGCCTGCGGCGCGGGTCCCGCCACCAGCCCGAGCGGTTCGGGAGCGGCTGCTCCCACCGATGCCGGAACGGCGACCGGTGGCACCGTCCGCATTGCGTCGGGCGGGTCGCCCGACAGCCTGAATCCGGGCAATGGCCTGCTCTCGGAGTCCTACGACCTGTACGAGCTGGTCTACGACACGCCGATCGGCATGACCGCTGACGGCGAATATGTGCCCGAGCTCGCCACGAGCTGGGAGGTCTCCGACGACGGGCTGACCTGGACGCTGCAGATCGTCGACGACGCCACCTTCCACGACGGGACGCCGCTCACCAGCGAGGACATCGCGTACACGCTGGAGCTCTACCGCGACACCGCCGATTTCCCGTACATGCCCTCGTACCCGGACGTTTTCACCGAGATCGAGGCGCCATCGCCCACCGAGCTGGTCCTGACCACCGAGGAGCCGGTCGGCAATTTCGAGTCGCGCATGCTGTTCATGTACGTGCTGCCCAAGCACATCTGGGAGGCGCAGGAGGATCCGATCGCCTTCGAGAACGAGGAGATGATCGGTTCGGGACCCTTCAAGCTCACCGCGTACGAGCAGGGGACCTCGATCGAGCTCGCCGCCAACACCGATTACTGGAATGGCCGCCCGAACGTGGACGAGCTGATCTTCCAGACCATCGAGAACTCGGATGCACGCGTCTCGGCGCTCACCAACGGTGACGTCGACATGATCACCGAGTTCCCCGCGACCGCGGTGACCGCGCTGCGCAACGCCGACAACGTCGAGGTCTACGTGGCCGACGGCACCTCGGGCAGCCTCAGCGACATCATCTTCAATGTCGTTGATCCTGCGGATTGCCCAACCGATGCCGGCGGCGTGTGCACCGGGCACCCGGCGCTGCGCGACGTCGCGGTACGCCAGGCGCTGTCGCATGCCACGAACAAGCAGGAGCTCGTCGACGTGGCACTCCTCGGCCTCGGCTCGCCGGGGCTTGGGCTGGTTCCGCCGGGCCTGGGCGACTGGTACGCCTCGGAGGTGCAGGACTACGCGTACGACGTCGACGCCGCGAACGCGCTGCTTGACGATGCCGGCTACGAGGACACGAACGGTGACGGTGTGCGCGAGTGCCTCGCCGACCAGGAATGCCCGACCGGCGATCTCACCTTCCGCTTCATGTACCCGACCGATTCCGACACGGGCGCGCGCGAGTCGGAGATGATCGGCGACATGTGGGCCGAGGTTGGCGTGAAGATCACGGTCCAGGGCCTGGATCCCGACACGCTCACCAGCGTCTGTTGCCCGACCTTCGACTACGACGTCATCCGCTGGGGCTGGGGCTCCGATCCGGATCCCGCCTTTTTGCTCGGCGTCGCGCTGTGCGACGAGATCTCGACCGGCTTCAGCGAGACCGGCTACTGCAACCCGGACTTCGACGCGCTCTATGCGGCGCAGGGCGTCGAGACCGACCACGATGCACGCGTGGACCAGATCCACGAGATGCAGCAGATCCTGATGGACGATGTGCCGTACATCATCCCGTACTACGACCAGGTGACCCAGGCCTACCGCAGCGACACGTTCACCGGATGGCAGCTCGGCGAACGCTCGCCGGGCCTGCAGGACGTGGGCTCGCTGGCGGTGATCCGGCCGGTCGAGTAGCGACCGGCGTTGAGACCGATGGCGGAGCCGGCGCGGCGCCGGCTCCGCCGTCCATCGACGCGACCATGACGAGCGGCGCATGACCCGCGGGCGCGGCAGGTACCTGCTCGGCAAGATCGCGTGGGCGATCGTCACGATCGCCATCGTCGTCACGTTCAACTTCTTCCTGTTCCGCGTCCTGCCCGGCGACCCGGCGAAGTCGGGGATGCGCGATCCGCGACTCAACCCCGCGGCGCAGGCGGCGCTCCAGGAGCGCTTCGGGCTGGATCGTCCCGTCTTCCTGGCGTTCGACGGCGGCAACCCGTTCGACTCGCAGTACTTCGCCTACCTCGGCTCGCTGGCGCGCGGCGACCTTGGGACCTCCTACGCCTATCGCGACCAGCCGGTCGCGGAGCTCCTGGGCCGCGGCCTGGTGAACACGCTGTGGCTGGTGCTGCCGGCCCAGGTGCTCTCCATCGTGCTCGGCACGATCCTGGGGCTCATCGCCGCATGGCGGCGCAAGACGCTGGTCGACGTCGCCGCGCTCGGCTTCGCGCTGGTGACGTGGTCGCTGCCGACCTTCTTCCTGGGGATCATCCTGCTCTTCTTCGGTGCGGCCTGGTTCGACCTGCCGACCGCGGGGCGAGAGACGATCGGGGCGGTCTACGCATCGGTCTGGGAGCAGGTGGCGGACTTCGGGAGTCACCTGCTCCTGCCGACCCTGACGCTGACGCTGGTGCTGCTGGGGGAGTACATGCTCATCATGCGCAGCAGCGTGCTGGAGGTGTTCAGCGAGGACTACATCCTCACCGCGCGCGCCAAGGGTCTCAGCACGCTGCGCATCATCCGCGACCATGCGCTGCGCAACGCGATGCTGCCGCTCGTCACGCTCATCGCGCTCAACCTGGGCTTCACGGTGTCAGGCGCCATCCAGGTGGAAGCTGTGTACTCCTGGCCGGGGCTGGGTGACCTGACCGTGGATGCGGTCGGGCGGCGCGACTACCCGGTGCTGCAGGGCGCGTTCCTGCTGCTCGCCGTCGCCGTCGTCATCGCCAACCTCGCCGCCGAGCTCGTCTACGGCTGGCTCGATCCGCGGGTGGCCGAGGGATGACCGCGGCCGCCCTCGAGACCCTGCCCGGGTCCCCGGTCGGGGCGCCGGCCGAACGGATCGACCACCCGCTGCGCGGCTTCCTGCGACAGCGGATCGGGGTCATCGGCCTGTGCATGCTGCTCGTCGCGTTCGTGGTGGCGCTGGCGGCTCCGCTGCTCGCGCCGTACGATCCGTACGCGCCGGTGCGGGTCACGATCCTGGACATCTACCAGGCGCCGTCGGCGGCGCACCCACTGGGGACCGACGACGGCGGCAAGGACGTCCTCTCGGCGCTCATCTTCGGGACGCGCGTCTCGCTCCTCGTCGGCTTCTCGGCGGCCCTCATCGCGCTCCTGATCGGCGGCACGGTCGGGCTCGTCTCGGGCTACCGCGCAGGGCGCCTGGGCGCCGGCCTGATGCGCATCACTGACGTCTTCCTCGTCATCCCCGACCTGGCCCTGCAGATCGTGATCGTGGCGATCGCCGGGCAGAGCCTGACGAACATCATCCTGGTCATCGGGGTGCTGGGCTGGACGACGACGGCGCGCCTGGTCCGCAGCCAGACGCTGGCGGTGCGCGAGCGCGCCTTCGTGACGCGCGCACGGGCCATCGGTGCCGGCGACCTGCACATCATGCGGCGCCACATCCTGCCGCTCGTCGTGCCGCTCATGCTGGCCAACACGGTGCTCGTCATCAGCCTGGCGATCCTGTCCGAGTCGACGCTCGCCTTCCTGGGCCTGGGCGATCCCACGCTCGTCTCCTGGGGACAGATGCTCAACTACGCCTTCACCCGCGGCGCCGTGAGCGCCGGTGCCTGGTGGGCCCTCATCCCGCCCGGCCTGGCGATCGTGTGGGTCGTGCTCGGCACGACGCTGCTCGGCACCGCACTCGAGGACGTCTTCAATCCCCGGTTGAAGCGCCACCACCTGGAGGCCGATGAGGCAACTGCGGTCGCCGACGAGATCCGGACCGATGCAGCTGCCCCCGCCGTGGTCGCGCCTGACGGCGCCGCGCCGCTGCTCTCCGTTCGCGGGCTCTGCATCGAGTTCGAGTCGCCTGCCGGTCCCCTGCGCGCCGTCGACGACGTGAGCTTCGACGTCGGACGCGGCGAGACGATCGGGCTCGTCGGCGAGTCGGGGTCGGGCAAGACGACCGCGGTCCTGGGCCTGATGCGCCTCCTGCCGCCCGGCGGGCGGGTCGTGGCCGGGGAGGTGCGCTTCGATGGCCGCGACCTGCTTGCCCTGCCGCCCGACGAGCTGCGCGCCGTCCGCTGGTCGCGCCTCTCGATCGTCTTCCAGGGCGCCATGAACGCACTGAACCCGGTGCGCAGCGTCGGCGACCAGGTCGCCGAGGCGATCCGGGTCCACGAGCCGCGAATCGGGCGGCGTGCCGCCAATGCGCGCGCCCGCGAGCTGCTCGAGCGCGTCGGGATCGGGGCGAAGCGGGCGAGCGACTACCCGCACATCTACTCGGGCGGCATGCGTCAGCGGGCGATGATCGCGCTGGCCCTGGCCTGTGACCCGGAGCTCATCGTGGCCGACGAGCCGACGACGGCGCTCGACGTCATGATCCAGGCCCAGATCCTGGAGCTGCTCGCGGGCCTGGCGGCGGAGCTGCGCATGGCGACCATCCTCGTCACGCACGATCTGGGCGTGGTGGCGCAGACCTGCGACCGGATCGTGGTCATGTACGGCGGATCGGTCGCCGAGGAGGCCGATGCCGTGGCCCTCTTTGGCACCCCACGTCATCCCTACACGCAGCTGCTGCTGAGCTCGTTCCCCGACGTGGCGCATCCGGACCGCGCGCTGCGGGGCATCCCCGGCACGCCGCCGCGGCTCGATGCCATGCCACGCGGCTGCCGCTTCGCGCCGCGCTGCCCGCACGCCTTCGACCGCTGCCGCGTCGAGCGCGTCCCGGACTACCCGGCAGGGCCCGAGCATCGCGCCGCCTGCTTCCTGCTCGATCCCGCGGAGGCGGGCCGGCATGGCTGAGCCGATCGTCAGCGTCCGTGCCCTCGAGAAACGCTTTCCGGGGCGCCGCTCGGTGTCCGACGTCGTCCATGGCCGCCCCGCGGCGATCGTGCGCGCGGTGGACGGCATCAGCTTCGATGTCGCGCCCGGCGAGATCCTGGCCATCGTCGGTGAGTCGGGATCGGGCAAGACGACCACCGGCAACCTGCTCATCGGCCTCACGCAGCCGTCCGCCGGCAGCGTGCGGGTCGCCGGCCGCGAGGTCGCGACCCTCGAGCGGTCGGATCTGCAGACTCTTCGCCGCACGGTGCAGATGGTCTTCCAGGACCCCTACGAGTCGCTCAACCCGCGCATGCGCGTGCGTGACATCGTGGCCGAGCCGCTGCGCGTGCATGGCCTGGCAGGATCGGCCGCGGAGGAGCGCGAGCGTGTCGCCGAGGCGCTCACCCTCGCCGGCCTCGCGCCGCCAGAGGTTTACCTGCGGCGCTATCCGTGGGAGCTCTCCGGCGGGCAGCGCCAGCGCGTCGGGATCGCCGCGGCGCTCGCGCTGCAGCCATCGGTCCTGGTCGCTGACGAGCCGGTCAGCATGCTCGATGTCTCGATCCGGGCCGACATTCTGAACCTGCTGGGCCGCTTGGCGCACCAGGAGGGGATCGCGATCGTGATGATCACTCACGACCTCTCGACGGTGAGCGCCTACGCCGATCGGATCGCGGTGATGTACCTGGGGCGCATCGTCGAGACCGGCCCGACCGCCGCCACCCTCGCCGATCCGCAGCATCCGTACACGCGCGCGCTGCTCTCGGTCGTGCCGGTGCCCGATCCGGTCGCGCGCCGCCGTCCGGTCATCCTGGTCGGCGAGACGCCCGATCCCTCGCGCATCCCCTCCGGCTGCCGCTTCCACCCGCGCTGCCCGGTCGCGTTTGACCGATGCCGCCTGGTCGATCCGCCGCTCTTTGTCGTGGGGCCCGGGCGCGCCGCAGCGTGCCTGCTGGTCGAACCGGCGGCCATCGCGCCGCCGCTTGGCGTGCCTCCGGGCGCGCGGTCCTCGAGCGCGCGCGCCGCGGGCGCGCCGGAGTCCGAGGCCGGTTCCTGACAACTGCATTTGTCAACTCCGCGCGCAAAGGCGCG
>JBDTNK010000095.1:0-6664 GCA_039933775.1 Chloroflexota bacterium
TGCCGGTCTCGACCAGCCGGCGCGCGTTTCGCAGCAGCGGGTCGTGTGCCTCGACCGCCGCGATCTCCTCGACTGTTCGGTAGCCCTGCTCGGCGTCGGACCCGGCATGGCCCCACAGGCGCACCGTGGACAGGTGCAGGAATGCCGGGCGGCGGCTGCGGCGCACCATGCTCACGACCTGGGCGACCGTGTCCCAGACCTCGTCCATCTCGCCGTCGGCACGCGCGTAGTGCAGGTGCGCCTGTCTGCCGAAGGACTCCTCGATCCAGCCCTCGGGCGTGGCGACGCTGATCCCGGTGCCGTTGTCCTCGCACAGGAAGATGATCGGCATGGGCAGCCCGATGCGAGCCGCGTAGCGGGCCGTGTTGATCGCCGACAGCGCCGTCGCGTGATTGGCGCTGGCGTCGCCGAACGAGCACAGCACGACGGCATCGGCCGGCAGATCGCCGGCCACGCCAAGGCGCCGCGCACGCGCCAGGCTGAAAGCAAGGCCCATGGCCTTCGGCAGGTGGCTGGCGATGGTGGAGGTCTGCGGCGGGACCCACAGCGCGCGACTGCCCCACACCTTGTGGCGGCCCTGCGCGATCGGATCCTCTGCCGACGCGACCAGGCTGAGCAGGGTGTCGAACGTCGGTGTGCTGCCGGGCAGCTGCCGGCTGCGCGCCATCATGAAGCCACCGGAGCGGTAGTGCAGGAACGCCGGATCGGTGATCCGCAGCAGCGCGCCCACCACCGCGTTCTGCTCGTGCCCCGCACTTCCGATGGTGTAGAAGCTGCGATTGGTCTTCTTCAGCTCGCGCGCCGCCACGTCGAGCGCGCGGCTCAGGACCTGGTCCTCCCACAGGCGCAGCGCGTGACGCGCGCTGAGCTGCCCACCGGGGTGCAGCGGCGCATCGAGATCGATGGGCGGTCGCGACTCCGCGCCGGCCAGGTAGGCGTCCAGCGCGGACTCGACGAGAGGGACGCGGTCGAACGTCATGCGGGCTCGGCGGCGGGCTCCTGCGAATGGTGGGGAATCGCATCATAGCCGCCGAGCCCGGTGCGGCTCAGTGCGGAAAGCCGCCGCCGGTGGAGACCGCGACCCACGCCGCCAGGGCGACCGACGAGCAGCGCCCCAGCAGCGGGAAGAGCCGGCGGCGCGCGCGCGCAGCGATGGTTGTGCCGGACCGGCGCCAGCGGAACGAAGACATGGGATGGGTGCCTCGTAGCGTGCGCGACTTCCGGCCGATTACAGCCGGTTCGGGGCGCCCCGACATGAAAGCGGACGCCACTTACCACGCGCTTACTGCGCAGTTACCGCTTCTGCGTGGGGGCCTCAGCCCAGCGAGATGAGCACGATCGCCGCGACCGCCAGGATCACCCCGACCAGGCCAAGGCGGGGGAGTGCCTCGCCGCCCACGACTCGCGCCAGGATCATCGTGACGATGGGGTAGATGCCCGACATCGCCGCCGCCAGACCCACCGCGATCTCGCCTCGTGCCAGCACGAAGAGGCCGTTGCCGGCGACATCGAGGATGCCGGCCAGACCGATCAACCCCACCTGTCGCGGCCCGGGCTGCAACCGGGTCCCCGCCACGACCGCCACCGCCACCATGAAGACCGATGCCGAGGCGCGCGAGGCGACGAGCGCCCACATCGCGTCGCCCTCGGCGGCGAGGTCGAGCAGCACGAACCAGGCGCCGAAGGCGACCGCCGCGAGGGCCGCCATGCGCAGCGCGTCGCCGCGCACGCCACCGGACAGTGATGCGCCACTCGCCGCGACCGCCGCGACGGCGGCCAGCGCCACGCCGACCAGCTGCAGTGACGAGACGGCTGCTCCCAGCAGGGCGCTGACGCCGAGCGGGATGATGACCGAGCCGAGGCCCGACAGGGCGGTGACGATTCCCATGCTGCCCATCGCCAGGCCGCGGTACAGCGCGGCGAGCCCGGTCGCCCCGGCAATTCCGGCGGCGGCCCCGATCCAGAGCGCCCCGGCGTGCGGTGCCGTGGCGCCGGTGATGAGCAGCAGCGCCAGCAGTCCAAGCAGTCCCACGACCTGCGCGCCGGCCGCAACGGCCAGGGCCGGCAGGCGGCGAGCAGCGGTGCCGCCGGTGAAGTCGCCGGCGCCGAACGCCAGCGCCGACCCGAGTCCGAAGAGGATTCCGAGCTCCACCGACCCTCCGCGCGCGGGGCCGCCGCGGGCCCGATCCGGTCCGAGCCTAGCAGGGTTGACAGGCGGCGGGCGCGGACCGCAGAGTGCGCCAATCCCGCGCCGACGGCGCACGCTCCGAGTGGCCAGCCAGGCCGATGCGCGCAGCTGCGGGACGATTCGTCGAGGCGTGATGACCGCTGACACTCCGGCCCCGCCGCGTGACGGCCTGCGCGCGCGCGTCGAACGCCAGCCGGCCATCACAGCACTCGATCCGGCGCCGGCGGTCCGGCTGACCGGCATCTCGAAGCGGTTCGGGGCCATCGAGGCGGTCGCGGAGATCAACCTGGACATCGCCGACGGCGAGTTCTTCAGCATGCTCGGCCCATCGGGGTCCGGAAAGACAACGACGCTGCGCATGATCGCTGGCTTCGAGGCGCCCACGACCGGGCAGATCCTGCTTCACGGACGCGACGTGACCGGGGTGCCACCGTTCGATCGCGACGTGAACACCGTCTTCCAGGACTACGCGCTCTTTCCGCACATGACGGTGGGTGAGAACGTGGCCTACGGCCTCGCCGTACGTCGCGTCCCGCGCCGTGAGCAGCGCGAGCGAGTTGCCGCGGCGCTGGCAATGGTGCGGCTGCCCGACTACGAGGCACGCCGGCCGCTCCAGCTGTCCGGCGGGCAGCGGCAGCGCATCGCGCTGGCACGCGCGCTCGTGAACCGGCCGCGGGTGCTGCTGCTCGATGAGCCGCTCGGGGCGCTGGACCTGAAGCTGCGCGAGGAGATGCAGATCGAGCTCAAGGCGATCCAGCAGGAGGTCGGCATCACGTTCGTGTACGTGACGCACGACCAGGAAGAGGCGCTCACCATGAGCGACCGGATCGCGGTCTTCAACCGCGGCCGGATCGAGCAGGTCGGGACCGCGGCCGAGGTCTACGAGCGCCCGGCAACCGGGTTCGTGGCCGGATTCGTCGGAACCTCCAACCTCCTGACCGATGACGCCGCCGAGGCCGTCACCGGGCAGCGCGGCACCTTCACGGTGCGCCCCGAGAAGATCCGGATCCTGGCCGAGGATGCGCTGGTCGAGCCCGGCCGGCTCAGTGCCACGGGGACCGTGCGCGAAGTCGTCTATCTCGGCCCGGACACGCGCTACATCGTGGCCCTCGATGCCGGCGCCGAGCTCGTCGTGACACAGCAGAACCTGGAGACATCGTCGGACGAGGTCCTGGCGGCACGTGGCCGTCGCGTCCGGCTGGCGTGGTCGCGTGAGCACCTGCTTCCGGTGCGCGACGTTCATGGGGGCAGCGGTTGACACCATCGTTTACGGAGGAGAACCCATGCGATCCCTGCGCCTCCCAGCGCTCATAGCCGCGCTGGTCATCGTCCTGGCCGCCTGCTCGACCGGCACCTCCGGCAGCGCGGCGGCCACCCCCCTCGCCTCGCTGGGTGAGGGTGAGGGCGAGCTCAATCTCGTCATCTGGCCCGGCTACGCCGAGGACGGCTCGTCGGATCCGGCCTACGACTGGGTGACACCGTTCGAGGACGAGACCGGCTGCCAGGTCAACACCCAGGTCGGAACCGACTCGGCCAACATGGTGCAGCTCATGCAATCGGGCGAGTACGACGGCGTCTCGGCATCGGGCGATGCGACGCTGCGGCTGATCGCCGGTGGCGAGGTGCAACCGGTCAACCTCGACCTCATTCCGAACTACGCGAATGTCTTCGAGGGGCTCAAGATGCAGCCGCACAACAGCGTCGACGGAGTGGCCTACGGCGTGCCCCACGGTCGCGGCGCCAATCTGCTCCTCTACAACACCGAGGAGTTCGCCGATGCTCCCACCAGCTGGAGCGTACTGTGGGACAGCGACTCGCCGGCGGCCGGCGCCGTGAGCGTCTACAACAGCGCGATCTACATCGCCGACGCGGCGCTCTACCTGATGAAGCATCAGCCGGACCTGGGCATCGAGAACCCGTATGAGCTCGACCAGGCGCAGTTCGACGCGGCCGTCGCGCTGCTCGAGCAGCAGAACGACATCATCGGTGAGTACTGGAGCGATGCCGCACAGCAGATCCAGAACTTCGCAAGCGGCGACATGCTGGCCGGCACCAGCTGGCAGTACCAGGCCAATGTCCTGACCACTGATGGCGCTCCGGTGGATGCCGTGCTGCCGGAGGAGGGCTCGACCGGCTGGTCCGATACCTGGATGATCAGCTCCCAGTCGGCGCATCCGAACTGCATGTACCGCTGGATGGACTGGATCATCAGTCCCGATGCCAACGCCATGGCCACCGTCTGGTTCGGCGAGGCGCCGGTCAGCGAGGCGGGCTGCGAGGCGGCCGAAGCGCTCTCGCCGGGTCACTGCGACACGTTCCACGCGACCGATGAGGCGTATTTCGACCAGATCTGGTACTGGACCACGCCCCAGACCGAGTGTGGTGACGATCGCGGCGCGGTGTGCAAGGACTTCAATGCCTGGACGCAGGCATGGACCGAGATCACCGGCGCGTGAGCCGACCTTGACCCGGCAGCTCGACTCCCCGGCGAGCACGACGCTCGTCGGGGAGTCATTCGCTCCGCGCGCATGACCCGCGGGGCATCCGACACCGGGGTGCCGCGGGCGTCCGGCGACGCGCCACGCCGCCTGGCCGGCGCCCTGTGGCGGCGGCCGCGGCTCGGCCGCTGGCTCCTCCTGGCGCTGCCACTCGGCTGGTTGGCGATCGTCTACCTCGGGTCGCTGGCTGTCCTCTTCCTCAACGCGTTCTGGTCCCTCGACCCGTTCACGGGGCAGGTCGTGCGCGAGCTGACGCTCGACAACTTCGTGCACCTGGCGACGACCGAGGTGTTCCGCACGATCACCCTGCGCACGCTCGGCATCGCGGCGCTCGTGACGGTCGCCTGCGCGCTGATCGCCTTCCCGATCGCGTACTACATGGCGCGCATCGCGTCGCGTCGGACGCGCGCGATGATGCTCATCGCGGTGCTGCTGCCGCTCTGGTCGAGCTATCTCGTCAAGATCTACGCGTGGCGCACGATCCTGGGCGGCAACGGCCTGCTCGACTGGCTGCTGGCGCCGTTCGGGCTCGCCTCGCCGGGCTTCGGTGAGCTGGCGATCTGGCTGGTCTTCACGTACCTGTGGCTGCCCTACATGATCCTGCCGATCTACACGGCGCTCGATCGCCTGCCTGCCTCGCTGCTCGAGGCATCGGCCGACCTGGGCGCTCGGTCAGGGTTCACGTTTCGTCGCGTCATCCTGCCGATCATGATCCCTGCCGTTGCGGCCGGCTCGATCTTCACCTTCAGCCTGACGATCGGCGACTACATCACGCCGCGCCTGGTTTCGAACACCAAGTTCATCGGCAACGTGGTGTACGAGAACGTGGGCGTCGCGGGCAACATTCCGCTGGCCGCGGCCTTTTCTTTGGTCCCGGTGGTGGTGATGATCGGCTACCTCTTCGCTGCGCGACGCATCGGCGCCTTCGACTCGCTGTGAGCGCGCATGGTTGAGTCTCGCCTCGTGCGCGTCCTGCTGCGGATGGCCGCGTGGCTGACGATCGCGTTCATGTGGGCGCCGCTGATCGTGATCGCGGTCTACGCCTTCAACGCCAGTCGCAGTCAGTCGTGGCCGATACGCGGCCTGACGCTCGACTGGTTCGCGCGCGCCGCGGCCGACGGCAGCGTGCGCGATGCGCTGCTGGCTTCGGTCCTGGCGGCATGCGGCGCAACGCTCTTGGCCCTGCTGCTCGGCACGCTGACGGCCATCGCCGTGGCGCGCTTCCGGTTCTTCGGACGCGGCACGATCAGCTTCCTGGTGGTGCTGCCGATAGCGCTGCCCGGCATCGTGACCGGCATGGCGCTGAGCACGACCTTCCGCACCTTCGGCATCGACCTCGGCCTGGCCACCGTGATCGTGGGCCACGCCACCTTCTGCGTCGTGCTCGCCTACAACAACGTGGTGGCCCGTCTGCGTCGGCTGTCCAGGACGTACGAGGAGGCGAGCATGGATCTGGGCGCCGACACCTGGGCCACGTTCCGCCGCGTCCTGTTGCCTGGGATGCGCAGCGCGCTGCTCTCCGGCGGCCTGCTGGCCTTCGCACTGTCGTTCGACGAGGTGATCGTCACGAGCTTCACCGCCGGCGCCGGCACCCAGACCATGCCGCTGTGGGTCCTCGCCAACTTCAGCCGGCCGAACGCGATTCCGGTCGTCAACGTCGTTGCGCTGGCCCTCATCGTCATCTCGATCGTCCCGGTCTACGTGGCGCAGCGGTTCGGTGGCGAAGCGGTCGCGGTGACCCGGTAGTCCTGTGGCCATGCGCCGATGGGGGCCGTATCCTTGTCGGCACTGTCCACTGCACGGCGTCGGGGGCTCCACGTGCCCGGCGCGCCACTGAGGTCCCGAGCTCGATGTCCAGCTTCACCGCCGCCACCTCCACTGCTCGCCCACGCTGGGTCGTCGTTGCCGCCGGTGCCACCGTGGCGCTTGCCGCAGGCATCGGGGTCGTGCTCGGCGCCTTTCTGATCAACGGCCGGGT
>JBDTNK010000096.1:0-6481 GCA_039933775.1 Chloroflexota bacterium
CCGGCCTCGTGGATCGTGTTGAAGGTGTGGAAGAACTCCTCCTGGGTCCGCTCGCGCTCGGCGATGAACTGGATGTCGTCGATCAGCAGCACGTCGATGCGGCGATATCGGTTCCGGAAGTCCTCCATCTTCTGCTCGCGGATCGAGTTGATGAAGTCGTTGGTGAACTTCTCGCTGGTCGCGTACAGGATCCGCTTGCGCGGGAACTTGATCGAGACCGCGTTGCCGATGGCGTGCATCAGGTGCGTCTTGCCCAGCCCCACCCCGCCGTACAGGAAGAGCGGGTTGTAGGCATGCCCCGGCCGCTCGGCGACGGACAGCGCCGCGGCATGTGCCAGGCGGTTCGCCGAGCCCACGATGAAGTTGTTGAACGTGTAGCGGCTGTTGAGGTTGACCGTGTTGCCGGTGGCCGATGCCGGTGGCAGCGCCTGCAGGTCGCCGTCGGCGTGCACCTGGATCGGCACCGCACCCGACGCATCTGCGACGACGAACTCGACCGAGACCGAGTGCCCGACCACGCGGGCCAGCGTCTGACTGATGAGGGTGCGGTAGCGGTTGTCGAGCCAGTCGCGCGCGAAGCCGTTGGGGGCCGCGATGCGGAAGCGATCGTCCTCGTCGATCTCGACGAGCTGCGTGTCCTTCAGCCAGGTGTCGAAATTCGCCGGAGAAAGGCTGACCTGCAGCTCGCCAAGAGCGGCGCGCCATACCTGCTTCGCTTCCATCAACAAGCCGTCTCCACCATATGCGGGCGCACCGCGTTACCGGGTCGGGGATACACCCGGGCGGGCGAAAATCGGTCGAGAAGAGGCGTCCGGCCGCGGGGGTCGGGCCAGTGTAGCAGCGGCGATTCGGCGGCGGCAATGCCGATTCGCATCGGTCCGCGTCATCCGTCCCGGCGGCCGTGTTTGACCGAGCACCGGACCCGCCGCTAGAATCCGCTGCGCAAGCGAACCATGCCGTGCACGGCACGAGGCGAGGCTGGCGAAGGCCAGTCTCTCGTGTGTTTGTCGGCTCCGCTCGCTGATCTGGTTCAATCGTTCACACTCAGGCAGGCACGATGAAGAAGACCTACCAGCCCAAGAAGCGCGCCCGGGCGCGAGAGCACGGGTTCCGGGCACGCATGGCTTCGAAGGGTGGTCGTCGCGTGCTTGCCCGTCGGCGCGCCAAGGGGCGCAAGCGGCTCAGCGTCTGACCCTGCGAGGGCCCTTGGCTGCCGTTCCGATGCTGCGCCGCAAGGCCGAGTTCGAGGCCATCGCGCGACGCGGGAATGCGCGGTCGGGCCGGCTGATGGTGATGCGCACGCTGCGCACCGACGGCCCGCTGGCGCGGATCGGCATCGCCACTCCCCGGAAGCTGGGAGGCGCAGTGGAGCGCAATCGGGTGCGGCGGCGGCTGCGGGCGCTGATTGGGGAGCATTACGGCACGTTGCCGTCGGGGATCGACCTGTTGGTCATCGCTCGACCCGAGGCGGCGCGGGCCACCTGGACGGAGCTGCGCGACGCATTCGTCTCGCTGCTTCGACGATCGGATATCGGTGCATGAAGTACATCGGTCTGGGACTGATCACCGCGTACCAGAAGCTGACGTCGTGGATGCCGCCGAGCTGCCGATACACGCCGAGCTGCTCGCGCTACACCTATGAGGCGATCGATCGATTTGGCCTGCTGCGCGGCACCTGGATGGGGATGAGACGGATCGGCCGATGCCACCCGATGCACCCCGGCGGGTATGACCCGGTGCCGGCGAAGGAGCGTTCGTGATCCCACCGCTCGCCGCAGGCTTCCTCGGCATCGAGCACTTCTCGCCGCCCTGGGACATCTTCTACCTGCCGCTCTTCAACCTGTTGATGTTCGCCTACCAGGTGCTCTTCAACGACTTCGCCCTGGCGATCATCGTCTTCACGCTCGTCATCCGCACGGTGCTGGCTCCGCTCTTCGTCAAGCAGATCCGGTCGCAGAAAGAGATGCAGCGGATGCAGCCGCTGGTCAAGGAGATCCAGCGCAAGCACAAGGGCAACCGCCAGAAGATCACCGAAGAGACGATGGCGCTGTACCGCGAGCACGGCGTCAACCAGTTCGGCGGCTGCCTGCCGGTCGTGGTGCAGATGCCGATCCTGTTCGCGCTGTACCAGGCCATCATCCGCGCCTCGAACTCGGTCACGATCACCGCCGAGCAGGCGGGCTCCGACGCCTTCGCGACGCTGCAGAACGCGCTCCCCGGCATCAGCCGGCTGACCGCGTCTGCGGATGGGAGCCAGGTCCAGTTCGCGGCCCCATTCAACGGGCCCTGCAACCTTCCCGACTTCGCCTCCGGCCCGTTCACCCACTTCCTGCCGCTCAACTGCCAGCTGATCCAGCCACTGCACCTGTCGGCGCCGGTCGACACCACGATCGGCTGGCTCTTCAACCTGGACCTCGCCGTCGTCGACCACGTCTTCTCAGTGCCGCTCTTCGGCGGATTCGCGCTCTCCTTCCTGGCGGTCATCGCGGCGCTGTTCCAGTTCATCCAGGTCCGGATGACGACCGCCAAGCCGACCGGAGACGACCCGACCGCCTCGACGCAGGCGACGATGACCTATCTCTTCCCGCTCCTGACGATCTTCTGGGGCGGACTCTTCCCGAGTGGATTGATCCTGTACTGGATCATCTACACCGCGTACCTGGTGGTTCAGCAGTTCCTGGTCATGGGCTGGGGCAACCTCTTCCCGCTCTTCGGATGGCAGCCGGGCTTCGTCCCGCGCATCGAGACCGGGATCGCCAGCTCGCCGAAGCGGCCGAAGCAGGAGCCGCGCGACGCAGGCGCAGCAGAGACCGATGCGACCGCCAGACCCACCCCCAATCCCCCCAAGCAGCCCTCGGGCGGCGGTGGGCAGCGAGGGCAACAGCGCCCCGCCGACCGGCGCCCCGGCACCAAGAAACGACGAGGCCGAAAGCGATGACATTCCGAGAATTCACAGGCAAGAACGTGGAGGAGGCGATCCGCACGGCGATGCGCGAATACACCGCCGACCTCTCCGATCTCGATATCGAGATCCTGTCCCAGGGGAGCCGCGGCATCCTGGGGGTCGGCGGCGAGGAGGCCCGCATCCTTGCGGCGCCCAAGTCGGCGGTCGAGGCAGCCCCCATCGCGCGTCCCGCGCCGGAGCCGCGGCGCGAGCCCGAGCCCGCCGTCGTCGCGGAACCGACTGCCGTCGTCGAGGAGGTCACCCAGCCCGACGCTGACGCCGTGGGCACGCCGCTGGGCTACGGCGATACCGAGGCCAGTGGTGAGCCATTCGTGGAGTCCGCCGATGCCCCCGCCCCCCGGCGCAGCGGCTCGTCCCGCGGCGGCCGCGGCGGAGCCGGCCGCACGCGAGGTGGCTACGGCTCGGATCGTGCCGATCGTCCCGCCCGCGAGCGCCGCGAGCCGCGTGCGGATCGTGAGCCGCGTGGGGATCGCCCGATGCGCGAGCCCGCGCCCTTCGTCTCCGCCAAGCCGCTCGAGGAGCTCTCCGACGAGGAGCGTGCCGTCGTCGAGCAGGCCAAGGCGGTGCTCGAGGAGCTCCTGCGCCTGATGGGCATCCCGGCAGAGGTCGAGGTCGCGCTCGGTGCCGAGACCGCCAAGCTCAACGTCAAGGGCGGCGAGCTGGGAATCCTCATCGGTCGCCGTGGCGAGAAGCTGGCGAGCCTGCAGCACATCGTCAACCTGATCGTGCAGCGCAAGGAGGGCCAGGGCCTGCGCATCGCGGTCGACGTCGAGAACTATCGCGGCCGGCGCGAGGAGCAGCTGCGCGAGGTCGCCGAGCGCGCCGCCAAGCGCGTGCAGCAGACCGGCAAGATCATCCAGCTCGAGCCGATGCCCGCGGTGGAGCGTCGGATCGTGCACATGGCGCTGAAGGAGAACACCCGGATCCGCACGCAGAGCGTGGGCGTCGAGCCGAGCCGCCGGATCGTGATCCTGCCCGCGAGCCAGGCGGAGTAGCCGGAGCCCAACGATGGAGCGCGGGCCGGCCGTCGCGGTCGGCCGCCTCTCCGCTGGCGGGCCGTGGGTTGGCTTCGCCGCGGACGAGGGCGGATATGCGCTGGCGTTCGGCGAGGGCTCGACCGAACGACGCGGGCCCAGCGGAGCCACGGTGCGGCACGACCTGCTGTGCGCCGCACTCGTCTACTTCGACGACGGCGAGGCGCCACCCGACGAGCTGCAGGCAACGCACGGTGACGTGGCCGATCTGGTCCGCTGGCTCGCCGCCACGGCGCCCGACGACGTCACACGTCCGCTGCTGCTGGCAGCTCTCGACGCCATCGACGACGGGCTTGCGACCGATGCGGTGATGCTCTGCCTGGAAGCGGCGGCCGCCAGCACGCCCCGGACAGCAAGCGAGCAGGCCGATCCGATCGACCTGCTCGCTGAGCGCTATCGCGACCTGACGCGCTAGGCGTCAGGCATCGGGCCTAGACGGTCGGCGATGCCGGACGATCCTCGTCGACATCCGTGACTGGGGCTGGCGGTGCGACCGCCGGCGGGGCGGTGTCGGTCCGCTCGATTGTGTCGGTCCGCGGGGCGGCAGGCGCGCTGGCGCTTCCACCGGCCGGCGTGCCAAGGACGAACTTGCCGCCTTCAGCTCGGAATTCCTGCCACCCGGCCCAGGCCATCAGCACGGCGCCGGCAACCGCGACCAGGAAGAAGATCGCGCCGAGCGGCTGGAACTCGAACCAGAACCCGAGCGCTCCGATGATCTGGAGCAGGCCGAGGACCATGACGATGGCGGCGACGCCTCCGAGGATCAGCAGCAAGCTGCCCTTGCTTCCCGGGAGCGTCGTATTCGGCGAGAACTGGGGCAGGAAGACGACGGCGAGCATCGCGATCGCGGCCAGCACGGCCAAGAGCCCGATTCCTCCGACACCGATCCCAATGAGCCCGGCCACGATGACGGCCGCCGAGCCGTAGACGGCCAGCTTCTCATTGGCGCTGAGCTTGTTGAAATCCACGAGACCCTCCGCTTGGGCGCGGCAACGATCGATCAGGACGGATGAGCTCGGTTCGTCCGCGCGCGTCGCACCCTAGCACAGCCGAGGCACGCTTCCTAGGCCTTTTGGCCGATGCGTCGCTCGCCTTGGCCTTGCGGCCTCTTCTTCATGTGCCGGCGAGGGGATCATGCTGCCGTGCAGGCGCAAGATGATTGCAGGCCGCGTTCGAAGCAGGGCTGGCACGACAAGATCGCGAGCACGGTGGTCGTGCGTCGGGCGTGAATGCCAGCCGGATGAATGGTGGAGATGGGGGAGAATCGAACTCCCCGTCCAAAACACAGTCGCCGAGAACTTCCTACAGGTATTTCCGGCCAACTTGCGCTTCACGTTGCGGGCCCCCGACCGGCGGGGTGCGTCGCTTGCTATCCGGTGATGCCTCTCGGCTCTTTGACGCCACTCACCGGAGTCGGCGACGCCGCACCTCCCCTGATGACATCTTCACCGTCCGGGGAGGGTGGACGGGGTCGATGCTCACTGCCTAAGCAGCGAGGGCGTAACTATCGTTGCCAGTTACAGCAATTGCCCGCTTTTTTACGAGGCCTGCGAGCAACCTCGACCTGCGATTCTCGGTCCCCGGGCCCTGTCGAAACCTGACATCCCCATGAACCGATTCGGATCCATTCTATCAGACCCATGCCAGCTTGTGAACACCTGTTCTATGGCATCATCTGACCGATGCCATCCATTCTCCTCCGCAGCCCGATCACCTTCGAGGTTCCCGGTCGCGCGGTCCATGCACCGATGGTCCACGCCAGTGTCAACGGCGTCGCCACAAAGCTCATCCTGGACACCGGCTGCACCGACCACATCCTGACCATGGAGCTCGCCGCCCGCGCCAACCTGTCGGTCGAACCCGGCGAGGAGGGGACCGATGCCGCCGGTGCCTCGGTTGAATCCTGGTCCGTCGGCAGCCTGTCGGTCACGATCGGCGATCTCATCGTGCCGCTCGACAACGTCGTCGCCTTCCATGGCCCCGAGCCGTTCGAGGGCTGGGGCATCGGCGGCTTTCTGAGCCCGCAGCACCTGCATCCGACGGCAAACGTCATCCTGGACCTCGCCGGCGATGAGCTGGCGATCATCGACGGGGAGCCTGTCGACGTCGGCGCGGAGCTGATCGGCCAGCATCCCGAGCTGCGACCGCTGTGGCTCGGTCGCGAGCCTGGCGACACGACGGTGCAGATCCGCGCCGCGATCGAGCCGTTCGCGCCCGTCGTGACGATGCTCGACAGCGGCGGCAAGGCGACCGAGTTCGCCGACTCGGCGGTGCCCGACCTCGGCACCGATATCCGCGAGGCCGGCGGGCGCGGCGTGAGCGGCACCCAGGTGCACGGCTCGGTCGTCACTGACCAGTTCCTGCACGTCGGCGACGCGACGCTGCCCCTGCCGCGCCTCTTCGTGCGGCCCTCGTCCAGCGCTGCGGCTCCCGGCCTCGTCGGCATGGACCTGTTGCGCGGCACGGTGCTGATGGTCGGCGC
>JBDTNK010000097.1:0-5788 GCA_039933775.1 Chloroflexota bacterium
GATGAAACCATGCGAGGCATTGGCCGAGGTGTTGCGTTGACCGTTGGAGACCGCCCACCCAAATCGGGCCATTTCGCGCCATTTCGGGCATGGATCGGCGGAGCGCTGACTTAAGGCTCGCCTGAGCCGACATCTGTCGTCGATCGGCCTCACCAGTCTCGCGCGAGAGAGCAGCCGAGGGCCACCCGCCCACGACCGCGTGGCGCTCCTTCCGCACCCCGCGCTTCGAGCGCGGGAAGCGCCTTGAGTCCCGTGGCGTTGTCACCGCGTGACCGAAACAGCGGACGAGACAGCGGTTCCGACCAGATTCCGGAGGCGCAGCGGCTGAACGTGTCACCCGCTGACCGAACGACCGGCGAGCCCGGTCCCGAGCGCTGTTTCGGTCACGTGGTGATCACGCGGGCGGCAGCGGCACGGCGGCAGGCTGACGAGCCGTCACCCCAACTAGAGCGCCAGGGCCGCGTCGATGAGCTCCTCGATCGCCGCGTGCTCGCCCGCCTGCCAGTGTTCGGCCAACGCCGGATCGCCCTGGAGGCTCGCAGGGTCCCATCCGACGAACTGGCGGTTGCGAGAGTTGAGTCCCGTGCCGCTCGTCCGCTCCAGGCTGGCGACAGCACCGCCAAACCACGCGGCCTTGTCACGGTCACCGAGAGCATCGAGCGCCATGGCGAAGGCATCGAAGGTGAGCTCGTATCCGGTGACGTCGCCGGCGTCGATGAAGAGCCGCAGCCCGCGCTTCAGCCAGTCCATGGCCTCGGCCGGCTTCGACTCCATGAGGTAGCTCGACCCGACAGTGAATGACGCCCAGCCGGTGAGGAACACGTCGTCGCTTCCTTCGAGCTGCTCGAGCGCCTGCAGCGCGTAGGCGCGCGCCTCCCGGGGACGGCGGATCTCGAACGCGGCATTCGCCAGCGCCCAGAGCGCCTGCGCCATCCCGTGCCGGTCGCCGAGCTCGGTGGAGATCGCGAGCGACCGCTCGAGTGCGGCGTGTGCGAGCTCGGCGCTGTGCTGCGGCCCCTCCTCGGAGAAGAAGTAGGCGAATGATCGGCTGTAGAGCGCGGCTGCCTCTGAGGCGCGATCGCCGGTGGCTCGGGCCAGCTCGATCCATCGGTCGTACCAGGTTGCGGCAAGTGCCTGATCGCCGGTCCAGTAGGCCAGACCGCCGGCCGCCTCGAGCGCGAGCAGCATGAGTCCCGGCTCGACCGAGTTATCGGTTCGGGCAATGAGGCGCTGCGCGTGACCGAGCCCCTCGACAAGGTAGCCGCGCCGCTGCCAGAAGCGCCACGCACCGGCCAGGATGCGCAACCCGCTCTCGATCTGCCCGTCCCCCTCCGCCCAGCCGAGAGCGGCGTGGAGGTTGCCGTGCTCGATCTGCAGCCGGTCCAGCCAGCGACGCGAGTCGGGACCGGTGAGCTGGTCTCGCGCCTCATTGGCGTGCTGTGCGTAGAGATCGGCATGCTGCTGTTGCAGGGCGGCTCCACGACCCGACGCGGCGAGCTGCTCCGTGGCGAACTCGCGGATCGTCTCCAGCATCTCGTAGCGTGGCTCGTCGCCGATCCCATCGCGCTGCCGAACCAGGCTCTTGTCGACGAGCGACGCGACGGTGTCGAAGACGTCGGCGCTGGAGCCTTCGCGACAGAGTGACTCGATCGCAGTCAGCGTCGCGCCGCCAACGAACACGGAGAGCGACGCGAACAGGAGGCGCTCTTCGTCATCGAGCATGTCGTGACTCCATGCGATCGCCCCGCGCAACGTCTGCTGGCGCGCCGGCAGGTCGCGCGATCCGCCGGAGAGGAGACCGAGGCGATGCTCGAGACGGCCCAGGATCGCCTGCGGGTTCAACACCCGGATCCGGGCAGCGGCCAGCTCGATCGCGAGCGGCAGCCCGTCCAGCCGGACGCAGATCTCCGCCACCGCTGGAGCGTTCTCGTTCGTGACGGCGAAGTCGGGACGCACCGCCGTCGCCCGATCGATGAAGAGCGCGACCGCCTCGAACTGCGAGAGCACATCGATCGGCGGCAGCCGACGCGGATCCGGCACGCCGAGCGGTGGCACCGCGTACTCGCGCTCGCCGTAGACCCGGAGGGCGCTGCGGGTCGTGGCCAGCACCGTCAGCCCCGGCGCGGCGGCAAGCAGGTCGCGCACCACCGTCGCAGCCCCCATGACCTGCTCGAAATTGTCGAGCACCAGGAGCGTCTGCCCGCGGGCCAGGCGCTCCGCCAGCGCCGCCATCGGATCACGCCCGCCGCGGTCGGGCAGCTCGAGCTGGTCGGCGATCATCGGCGGCACGAGCACCGGGTCATCGACCGGCGACAGGTCAACGAAATGGGCGCCGCCATCGAAGTCGTCCGCGATTCGGGCCGCGACCTCGAGCGCGAGGCGCGTCTTGCCGGTCCCTCCTGGACCGGTGAGCGTCAGCAGCCGGGCGTCACGCAGCAGCGCCGTGATCTCCGCGACCTCGCGTCCGCGGCCAAGGAAGCGCGTGAGCTGGCCGGGCAGGTGCGAAACCGTTTCGGCGCTCGTCCGCAGCCGCGGAAACGACGACGGCAACCCTTCGATAACGAGGTCGTGGAGCGGCTGCGGTTCGTGAAGGTCCTTGAGCCGATGAGCGCCGAGATTTCTAATCCGCACACCCTCCGGCAGCGCATCGGCGAGCAGAGCGCGGGTGGCGTCGGAGAGTACGGTCTGGCCGCCGCTCCCTGCCGCCGCGATGCGGGCGGCGCGATGCACCGCGACGCCGGCGTAGCCCTCGGCAGATGGGAGCGCCTCGCCGCTGTGCACACCGATTCGCACGCGGATGGCCACGCCATCGGGCCATGGCTCTGCCGCCAGCGCGTGCTGGATGGCGACCGCCGACTCGACCGCGGCGCGCGGGCTGCTGAAGACGGCGAAGGCTCCGTCGCCCTCGGTGGAGACCAGGCTGCCATCGAGCTGCTCGACGGCCGCGCGGATGATGGCGTGGTGGCGGTCCAGGATCGGCGGCCATCCTGTTCCGAGCGCCGACGCGAGGCGCGTTGAGCCCTCGATGTCGCTGAACAGGAAGGTGACCGTGCCGGTCGGCAGCTGGGGCATGCGGCTCGCAGTTTCCGTCCGATCCGTTGGCGCGGCAAGTCGCGCAGCAAGTGGCGCGGCAAGCCCGATCCGCGATTGGATGCCCAGCGCCCGAATCGGCAATGAGCCGCAGGCGCCAGTCATGCCGTCATCAGAATTGCGACGGGCGCCGCCGCGTCAGCGGATATATCACTAACGATATAACCGCCGACGTGCGACACAACACCTCGACGAAGGCCCGCGACGGGCGCGGCAAGCCCTCAGTCGCGCCGCGGCAGCTCGAGCGGCAGATTGGTCGTGAAGCACGTCTCGCCGGGTCGCGACTCCACGACCAGGCTTCCCCCGTGGCGGGCGACGACGCTGTGGCTAATGTGCAGACCCAGGCCGGTGCCAACGCCGGGCGGCTTCGTCGTGAAGAATGGCTCGAAGATCCGAGAGCGCAGCTCAGCCGGGATGCCGGGTCCGTCGTCACAGATGCGCACGCTCACCCCCTCCGCCTTTCGCTGTGTCGAGATGACGAGGTGACCGCGCCCGTCCATGGCGTCGATCGCGTTGCCGACCAGGTTCGTCCAGACCTGGCTCAGCTCGCTGCCGTACGCCTCGATCTGCGGTAGGTCGGGCGCGAACCGTCGCTCCACCTCAACCCCCTGCCGCAGCCGGTGTCCCAGGATCACGAGCGTCTTCTCGATCCCATCGTGCACGTCAACACGCCCCGCCGGCGCGCGGTCGAGGTAGGTGTAGTCACGCACCGCCCCCACGATCTCGCTGACCCGTTCGGCCGAGAGACGGATCTCGCTCACCAGCGAGCCCACCGAAGCCCCGGCAGCCAGCCTCCCCCGCTCTTCCTCCGGGACCGATGCCAGCGCCACCGCATCCCATCCCGCGTCGACCAGCGCGGCGGCGGCATCGGAGTCCGCGACGAGCTCGGCCACCGCGTCGATGCGATCTGAGCGCTCGAGCGCATCGCTCGGCGGCGAACCGGTCGGCGCGCCGACCGGCGAGACCAGCGCCGCGTCCAGCGCCGAGACGGCGCGCACCAGCGCCGCCGCGGGGTTGTTCAGCTCGTGCGCCAGTCCCGCGGCCAGCGTGCCCAGCGAGGCCAGCTGCTCGCGCTGGCGCAGCAGCGCCTCGGTCGAGCGCAGGCGCCCCAAACCCGTGCGCAGCAGGGCCAGCGCGGCGCTCGGTGCGTCCTCGATCAGCTGCAGCAGCGCGGCGCCCGGCACGCGGACGGCCTCCACCTGGCCCAGCGCTCGCGCCGACGCGTTGCGCGGCCGATGCTCCAGCACGGCCATCTCGCCCACCACCTCGCCCTCTCCCAGGGTGGCAAGCGGCACCTCGCCATTCCCGCTGCGCTTCGTGACCTCGACGTCGCCCTCGATGAGCGCGTAGAGCGCTTCGCCCTCGCTGCCCTCCGTCAGCAGCAGAGCCCCCGGGGCGAACGAGACGCGCTCGCAGGCGCGCGCCAGGTCGGCCAGCGTCTCGTTGCTCAGGCCCTCAAACAGCGACGCCCTGCGCAGCAGCTGCGGCTCGACCGGCATCAGACGCTGAGCAGGTACTGGTGGACGAGCTGCACCGCCATCGCGCCCTCGCCGACAGCACTCGCGATGCGCTTGACAGACCGATGTCGCACGTCACCGGCGGCGAAGGCACCGGGCAGGCTCGTCTCCAGGAAGAACGGGCGGCGCCGCAGCCCCCAGCCGGCGGGAAGCCGGCCATCGGTCTCAAGCTCGTCACCGGTAAGCAGGAAGCCACCGGGATCGCGGGCCACCACGCCCTCCAGCCAATCGGTGTGCGGCTGCTGCCCGATGAAGATGAAGCAGGCTCCGAGCGGCAGCTCCATCGGTCCATCCGCGGTCTCGAGCGTGATGCCTTCCAGCCGTTCACTGCCATGGACGGCGCTGACCGATGCGTTGGTGCGCACCTCGATCGTGGGTACCGCCGCGATCTGGTCGACCAGGTATTGGCTCATGCCCGAGAGCGCGCCGCCGCGAACGATGAGGTGCACGCGCTCGGCGTAGCGCGAGAGGTGCACGGCCGCCTGCCCCGCCGAGTTGCCGCCGCCCACCACCGCGACCTGCGCCCCGCGATGCAGGATAGCGTCGGTCGTCGCGGCACCGTAGTAGAGGCCGGCGCCGGCGAGGCGATCCGCCCCGTCGAGCTGCAGCTGGCGATATGCGACGCCGGTCGAGATGACGACCGCCTGGCAGCTGACCTCGGCGCCATCCTCCAGCACCACGGTCCGGTACGGGTCGTTGCGCCGGATCGTGCGCACCTCCTGCGAGGCGAGCAGCTCCGCGCCGAGGCGCCGCGCCTGCGTCAGCGCGCGCCGCGCGAGATCGGCACCGCTGAGGCCCGATGGAAAGCCCAGGTAGTTCTCGATCCGGCTCGTGGTGCCGGCCTGGCCACCAGGCGCCTCGCGCTCGACGAGCAGCGTGGCGAGGCCCTCGCTGGCGCCGTACACGGCCGCCGCCATGCCCGCTGGGCCGCCGCCCACGATGACGAGGTCGTAGAACGGCAGCGCGGCGTGGGTCGAGAGGCCGATCCGGTCAGCGAGCTCGCGGTTGGATGGATCGGAGAGGGTCGTGCCGTCCGGCAGCAGGACGGTCGGGGTCGCCGGGTCGGCGCCGAGGGCGTCCGCGAGCCGGCGGCCCTCCTCCTCCGCCTCGGGATCGAGCCAGGTGTACGGCACCTGGTTGCGCGTCAGGTAGTCGCGGATCGCGTGGCCGCGCGGCGACCA
>JBDTNK010000098.1:0-5722 GCA_039933775.1 Chloroflexota bacterium
GCAACCAGCCGCTCCTGAACCTGTCGCAGATGAGCTTCGTCATCCTGCAGGCCGCGATCCGCAAGCTGGAGGAGCGACACCGCATCGAGCTGCTGACCGAGGTTGGGCAGAGCATGAAGCTGATCGTCAACGAGCAGGCACGCTTCAGCCTCGAGGTGCGCGAGATCGGCGACCAGCTGCGTCCGCCGATCAACACCATCCCCGCCTACCAGGAGAAGCGCAAGGCGCTCAAGGCCCGATGACCCAGCGACGCCTCTCGCTCGTCGTCGCTCCCGACTCCTTCGGCGGTGCCCTTGACTCCCTGGCGGCCGCGCAGGCGATCCGCGACGGCTGGATGCGCGTGCGTCCCGGCGACCAAATTGCCCTGCGACCCATGGCCGATGGCGGCGAGGGCACCCTCGCGGCGATCCAGGTCGCCCTGGGCGATGCCGTGGAGTCGCGTGAGGTCGAGACGACCGATGCCCTGGGCCGTGCCGTGACCGCGACGTACCTGCTCCTCGATGGCGGCGAGCGCGCCTTCGTGGAGCTCGCCGCGGCGAGCGGCCTGGCGCGCCTGGACTCCGCCGAGCGCACGCCGGAGAGCGTCCGCCGCGCCTCGACGCGCGGCACCGGCACGATCATCCGTGCGGCCCTCGACGCCGGCGCGCGGCGCATCACGATCGGCCTCGGCGGATCGGCCACGAACGACGGCGGCGCAGGGCTGCTCGCCGCGCTCGGCGTGCGCTTCCTGGATCGTGGCGGGCAGGAGCTGCCCGACGGCGGCGCCGCGCTCGCATCGGTCGATCGGATCGATGCTTCGGGCTTGGACCCGCGGCTGGCCGACGTGGCGCTGTCGGTCGCCTGCGATGTCACGAATCCGCTGTGCGGCCCGCGCGGCGCCTCGGCCACGTACGGACCGCAGAAGGGCGCCGATCCCGCCACCGTCGAGGAGCTGGACCGTGCGCTGGGGGCCTTCGGCCGTGCCATCGAGCGCAGCACCGGCCGCCTCGTGGCCGACCTGCCCGGCGCCGGCGCCGCCGGCGGCACGACGGCCGGGCTCATGGGCTTCACGCGTGCCACGCTGCGTCCCGGCGCGGAGGTGGTCGCCGAGCTCGTGGGCCTCGCCGCGGCGCTCGAGGTCGCCGACCTCGTCATCACCGGCGAGGGGCGCGCCGACGAGCAGACGCTGCACGGCAAGGCGGCGATGGGCGTCGCCACGCTGGCCAAGCCACGCAGCACGCCGGTCGTGCTGCTGTGCGGCGCGCTGGGCAGCGGCGCCGAGGCGGTCGAGGCATCGGGCGCGTTCGGCGTGGTGCAGCCCATCGGCGATCGGCCGGCGCCGCTCTCGGAGGCGATGGACGACACCGCCCGTCTGCTCGGCAACGCCGCCGCGCGCGCCGCGCGCGGCATCGGCATCGGTCTCGACATCGGCCAGACGCCAGAACACTGACCGTGCGCTACGCTGCGCGCATGATCATCACCACCACCCCGTATGTCGCCGGCCAGCGCGTGACCGAATCGATGGGCCAGGTCTTCGGGCTCGTCGTCCGCAGCCGCGGCCTCGCGGGCAACATCACCGCCAGCCTGCGCTCGCTCGTGGGCGGGGAGATCCACGAATACACCGAGCTGCTCGAGGACACCCGCCGCCAGGCGATCGACCGCATGGTCAAGAACGCGACGGTGATGGGCGCCAACGCGGTCATCAGCATGCGCTTCGACAGCTCAGAGCTGGCGAACTCGATGAGCGAGATCGTGGCCTACGGCACCGCGGTGATCGTCACGCCTGACGCCGGCGCTCCCCAGCCGGTCGAGTAGCGGGCGCGGCATGTTCAACGCGCTGCGGGTGATCGTGGCGATCGTGTCGCTGCTGCTCCTGCTGGGCGGTTTGGTCACGATCGTGGTCGGCGGGCTGCCCGGCCTGGGCGGCCTGTGGCTGCTGGTACTGGGGGCCGCCGGGCTGGTGGCGGTCGCCTTCGAGCGCACCCGATACCACTCCGAGGCGGCCGAGCGCAGCGGTGATCCGGGTCGCCCCGTTGGCGATTCCGCAGACGCGCGCTTCCAGCCGACCGAGGAGCGCTTCGTGGACCCCACCACCAGCCAGCAGCTGCGGGTCTGGCTCGATCCGGCCACCGGCGAGCGCCGCTACCGCCCCGACGCGTGACCCTGCCGCGTCCCGTGAAGCAGCGCGCGAAGCGGGTTTCGCCAAAGCGTCGTCGCGGCCCGTCGCCGCAAAAGCTGGCCGCTGATCGTCGCAGGCGGCGCGCGAAGATCGACGTCGTGCTCGAACGCCTGGGCGAGCGCTACGAGTACCCGACCCGCGGAGAGGAGCGGCTCGACGCGGTCAGCGAGCTGGTCCTGACGATCCTGTCGCAGAACACCGCCGACGTGAACTCGTTCCGTGCCTTCACCGCGCTGCGCGAGCGATATCGGTCCTGGGAGGAGGTGCTCGATGCGCCCACCGACGAGCTGACCGACGTCATACGCCCCGGCGGCCTGGCGCCGACCAAGGCGCCGCGCATCCAGCACGTGCTGGCCGAGGTGCTCGCTGACCGCGGCTCGCTCGACCTGGACTTCCTGGCCGACCTGCCGCTGGAGGAGGCGCGTGGCTGGTTGACGGCGCTGCCCGGCATCGGTCGCAAGACGGCCGCGATCATCCTGCTCTTCACCTTCGGCCGTCCCGCCCTGCCGGTCGACACGCACGTCTTCCGGGTGGCCTCTCGCCTGGGCCTCCTGCCACCCAAGACCGATGTCACGCGCGCACATGACCTGTTGGAGGCCGCGCTCGCGCCCGACGAGATGTACCCGTTCCACGTCGAGATGATCAAACAGGGGCGCGACACCTGCCGCGCCCCGCGCCCGATCTGCGGGCTCTGCCCGCTGACCGACATCTGTGACTACTACGTCCTCGCCGCCCGCGGCCGCGCCCCGATGGCGCCGATCCCGCGCCGCGCGCTCGCCGACGCTCCGCCACGCTTCCACGACGAGCTCATCCACGGCTGGACGCCCCCTGAGTAGCGCTACGGGCGCGTGCAGTGTGCCGCCTGTTGGGTGCTGGGTGCGGGGTGTTGAGTGGTGCGTGGTCACCGCGTGACCTACACAGCGCTTGGCATGAGGCTCACCGGCCGCTTTGTCACCCGATGACCCGTTCAGCCACTGAGGCCTCCGAATCTCGCCCGATCCGCTGTCCCACCCTCGGTTTCGGTCACCACGTGATCAGCGCCCCGCTGCGATGTCCTCCCAGAGGCCGATGCACGTCTGACCCGCCGGCGCGCCTATCTCTCGGTCAAATGGGCGCGTGGCGCGCGTTGGCCGGCTCCGACGCCGCGGAGCTGACATCGCTGAGCGTAGGATCGAGACAAAACGCCCGAATTGCGGGCGATTCCCCGGCTAACGCGCATGGGGCGCGCGTATGACCGAGCGAGCGATGCTTCCGGGGCAATCGCGCGTGTGGCGAGCATCTGACCCGACTCGCGGCGTTGCGGCCCGGGATCTGCAGACGAGGGGCCGCATGGACGAGCAACGAACGTGTCCCAATTGCGGTGAGCCGATCACCGACACCGATACCGTCTGTCCCAACTGCGGGGAGCCGCTCAGCGGCGGCGCTCAGGACCGATGACCCTCGGCGACAACCGGCCCGCGCCGCCCACGACCGGACGCGGCAACCTGTGGCTGGCCGCGCTCGTGATGTTCGTGCTGTCGCTGCTCCTGGGCTGGATTCCGGTGATCGGCTCGCTCGTGGCGGGCGTAATCGGTGGGACGCTGGCGAAGTCGGTCGGCAGCGCCGTGCTGGCGGCGCTCATTCCGGCCATCGCGGTCGGGCTGCTCATCGTGCTGGTCAGCTCGGCGCTGGCGCTGCCGCTCATCGGGGCGCTCGTCGGCGCCGGCGCGCTCGTGATCATGGCGATCGTCGGGCTGCCGCTGCTCATCGGGGCGGCGATCGGTGGCTGGATGTCGGCGCGGCGCACGCAACCCGTGGCGTAGGCGACATCGGTCCCATTGGCGGTTGCGGCGTTCGGCTGGTACCCTTCGCGGGCGCTGAGGCGCTCACGCCTCGCCCGGCCGGGCCGAAGTAGCTCAGGGGTAGAGCACCGGTTTCGTAAACCGACGGTCGTGGGTTCGAATCCCACCTTCGGCTCCACCATCCACGCTCAGAACTTCTTGAGGCGCTCAATCGCTCGGCCGCTGCGACGAGTCTTGACGCCCCACTTGACGCCCCCAGGCGGCGACCGTTGCGCAGCGGTACTTCAGGTCCCGAGGGCAATCATCCCCAACTCGGCCGTTCCCGCTATCGCACATTGCGCCGGCGAGCAAGGTAGCGGTCCGGCGAACCGAGCGAGAGTGCTCACTGATCATCCTTCTGGGAGTCCGGTACGGCTCCCGGCCGGGCGCAATGAATCCAAGTGAAATCAGCGCTGCTCTGTTGGCGGGTCATGTATCAACTTCCTTCCTTCTGCGAGCGCTGGCTCGACGGTGCCACGGGTGCCGTCGACGGTCACGACCATCCCATCGCGGAGCCGGGTCGTGGCATCCCCGCAGCCGACGACAGCGGGGATCCCATACTCCCGCGCGATGATCGAGGCGTGCGAGAGCGCGCTGCCCACATCGGTAACGACCGCTACAGCCTGCGCGAACAGCGGGGTCCACGCCGGCGCCGTGAGCGGCGCAACAAGGATCTCCCCGTCCTTGAGCCGATCAAACTCGTCGCTGCTTCGGACGATGCGAACGCGGCCATCCACTCGGCCCGGCGAGGCAGGGGAGCCGGAGACCAAGGCGCGCTCGGAGGCCGTGGCGCCGAAGGCCCGCTCGGTGGTCGAGAACATGAGGCGCAGCGCCAGCGGCAGTCTGCCCGCCAACAGGGGCGGCACCAGCGTGGCGCTTCGCTCCCGCTCGGCCCGCCGCCTCTCCACCTCGCTGCCACGGAAGCGGGCATCGCCGCCCAAAGCCTCGAGGACCTCGGTGCGGGTAAGGAAGAACACGTCCTCCGCACTAGCCAAGACTCCGCCCCCACTGAGCCTTTCGCCGATCCGCAGCACGGCCCGCCGCATGATCGGCCACGAGATCGTGAGCTCGCGCACCTGCTCCTCGCGGACGGGCACGAGATGCTGCGCATCAGCAAGGAGCCGGCGGAATGCGCGGAGCCTCCGCGGGGAGCCGGCCAGTGCCGCTTCTGCCGCCGCCTGGGCGTCGCGACGCGCGGACGTGACCCCGTCGCTGCTCCGGCGCGGCACCTTTGTCGCCGAAAGGGCAACGACTGGACGGAACCAGTCGAGCGATTCAACCGCCTGCCCGCCGGCAGCGTCGGATGTCGCGAGGCCAGCCAGGAGCTGGAGGTGCGATCCGCCGATGTGAGGGTGCAGGTGTCGACGGTAGAAGAGCGCGAGGTTCGTCTCCAGCTTGTAGCCGGATCCCGCGACCACAGTGATCGAGGCGAAATACTCGCCGGCAAGCGTGCTCAGCTCATCGATCATGCCCGGCAGATCCGAGATGGCCAACGTCTCCACCGACTCCGCTGCGCCGGCGGCGACGGCGCGGTACCGCGGGAGCAGCTCCTCACGCCATTCACGTTCATAGAGGGCGACGGCATGGCGCACGGTCGGCGGGATCATGACCGCCACACGTCGCGGCGAGCGAAGCGCCCGCCGCAGGATTCCCGGCAGGCTCCGACCCAGGGAGCCACCCGGTATGGGAAGGAAGTTGAGCGAGTAGAAGTACCAGCCATTGAGGATCACGTGATACGGCCGGG
>JBDTNK010000099.1:0-5677 GCA_039933775.1 Chloroflexota bacterium
CATCGATCTGCTTGATCGAATCGAGATGCCTCGGATTGGCGATCCAGTCGAGCTCACGGTCGATGCCTCTATCGATCCGGGCGCGGGCGTCGGCATGGTCGAGCGGCAAGCCGAAATCGGCCAACGAGACGAGGCGCCAGTGCAGGCCATACCACTTGCGATACGGCGTGAGCTTAGCCTCGGGGAAGTCGAGCAGGGTCGAAACGATGCGGCCGTGGGGGATGGCTTTGCGGTCTGCGCGGACCGCGGCATCGGTCTCTGACTGGTTCAGCAGCCAGGTGCGCGTGCGATAGCGAACGATCGGCTCGTCGGAGGCCAGCAGCCAGTCGATGGCGCCCTGCGAGTCAGCCACGGATCACTTGGGCTGGACCACTGCGAGGACGTTGTTGTTCGGATCGATGAACCACGCTGCCCAGGAATGGCCCATGTCGGCGATCCCGTCGACGGTGACCGGGTCGGGCGCGGTGTACTCCTCGATGCGCACGCCGCGCGCACGAAGATCGGCGACCTCGGCGTGGATCTCGGGGACGCGCCACGCCATCTGGGTCTGCGTGTCGGAGGTGCCCACCGTGCTCTTGGTCACGACGAGCTGGGTGCCGCCGCCACAGCGGAAGACGATGCGGTCATCGGGGTCCTCGCGCACGATCTCCAGCCCCAGCGTGTCGCGATAGAAGGCTCGGGTCGTGTCGAGGTCCTTAGCGAGCAGAATCGGAAAGACGGGATGGTCGCTGAGCATGCGTGGCTCCTGGGTGCGGTGTTTCGTCTCCTAGTCTGAGCGTGCGGCTGCAATACGGGTGTGGCCGCAGCACATCCATGTGCTACAGTTGTGCGTCATGAGCACGAGAGCGCCAAAGCCGGAGCGAGTGGGGATTCGCGAGCTGCGCCAAAACCTATCGGTCTATGTCAAGCGCGTGCGTGAGGAAGGCCGGGCCTACGAGGTGACGGAGCGTGGCGAGCCGGTCGCGCGTCTGACGCCGCTTTCGGATCGGCCCATGTCGAACATCGAGCAGATGATCGCCGATGGCCGCATCACCCCCGCGACTCGTGAGTGGAAGGATGTGCCGCCGCCCCTGCCTGCGCGGAGTGGAAAGCCCTTGTCGCAGATTCTCCAAGAGATGCGAGACGAGGAGCCGTGGTAGCGGATCGCCGTGTCTACCTGGATGCCTCCGCACTGGTGAAGCTCGTCCTGCCGGAAGTGGAGACCGAGGCGCTCATCTCCTACCTGGCAGATATGCCCGTCGCGTTTTCCAGCCGTATCGCGCAGGTCGAGGTGCGCCGTGCGGTGGCTCGAGTGGCCGAACCGGGCGACGATGAACATGCCCGGGAAGTGCTGGAGGGCCTCCAGCTGATCGAGCTTGACGGTGCCGTCACAGAACTGGCTGGGTCGACGACGCCAGGGTCGTTGCGCTCACTCGACGCCATTCACCTCGCTTCCGCCTTGTTGGTGGCGCCAGAGCTCGACGGATTCGTCTCCTACGACCGGCGGCTGGCCGATGCGGCGCGCGAGGCGGGCCTCACGGTGGTGATCCCTGCGTAACGGCGTTCGGCGCGGTGATAGCGCGAACCGCTGGCGGAACCCCACCAGCGGTTCGCGGTATTGAGGAACCTAGACCTCGAGCGTGCCATAGATCGCTGCGTTCTCGTAGAACAGCACGCCATCGGCCTCCTGGAGCCCGGTGACGCCGGCATCTCCGATATCCCACGTCGGGCCGTCGGTCGGATGGCCTTCAACGGCGATGCGGGGACCATCGGTCATTGAATCAGCGAAGTACACCTGTCCGTCCGTGTCCTTGAACACGAAACCACGGATGAAGACCGGCTCGGACAGATCACCTGTCATGGCGGATTCGAGGCTCTCGCCGGGGCCATCGACGGCGGCGCCGACGACTGTCAGCGTGCCGATGACCTCCGGCGTGGCGTCCGGCGTCTCCGCCGGCGCATCGCTCGGCGCGACGGTCGGCGTCGGCGTCGGAGTCGTCGATGGATCGGCCGATGGAGTAGAAGGTGCAACGCTCGCGCACGCCGCCAGCACGAAGGCGACGGCGGACAGTACGAGCAGTGATCGGATCGAAGTCTTCATGGTGTGCGTTCCATATCTGTAGCGGCGCTTGGTTGGCCGGATTGGAGCGATTCTCGACGATGAGGACCCGGCCGCACGTCGGGCATATGTCGCGCGTCAGCCGCGGCAAGCGTCGGTCGATACGCGGGCGGATGGCCTAGGTTCTCAGTCCACCGGCCACAGCCAGAGCGCCACTGGACCGATGATGTAGCATTCGTACATCATGCGCCGCACCCAGATCTACCTCGACGATGACCAGGCCACCGAATTGTCTCGGCGCGCGAAGACGCGCGGTACGACCGCGTCGAAGATGATTCGCGAGGCGATCGACCAGTATCTCGCCGAGCCGGAGGACGCGGACGAGCGGCAAGCCCGATTCCGAGCGGCGGTGGAGGCGTCGTTCGGCATCGCGCCGTACCTCCCCGATGGTGCGACCTATGTCGACGAGCTTCGAGCGCGCGACAAGCGCCGCGACAGCGACCTCGAGGAGCGCCGCGAGACGTGATTGTCCTTGACACGACGGTGCTGATTGACCTGCTCCGCGGCCACGCGCCGGCGCGCACCTATCTCACGTCGCTGGCAGAGACGGCTGTGTGCTCGGAGATCACCCGCGTGGAGCTGCTGCGCGGCGTTCGCACCAGCGAGCGAACCGGCGCCGAGCGGTTGATGCGGGCGCTGCGCTGGATCGGGCTCGACGAGGAGATCGCGAGACGCGCTGGCACCCTGGGTCGGACGTGGCGGCGCAGCCACGCACTGGCGACGCCGGACCTCGTGATCGCGGCCACCGCGCAGGAGCTCGGCGCGCAGCTCGCCACGTCGAACGTCCGCCACTTTCCCATGTTCGATGGCCTCGAGCCGCCGTACTGATGTCCGGTGAGGAGCGGCTGGCATCGGCGCTCGAGGGGCAGTTGAAGCCGCCATGGGCGCTCTACCGCAATGTCGCCTGGCTCGAGAAACGTCCGGGCGCCGAGCCGCAGGACGGCGAGGCGGACATGGTGCTGGCGCATCCGGAGCTCGGCGTCATGGTCATAGAAATCAAGGGTGGTCGGGTGCAGCGCATAGGCGGCAGATGGGAGTCGCTCGACCGTCACGGCACGGCGCACAGGATCAAGGACCCGTTCGCGCAGGTCACCGGCGCGATGCATCGGCTCAAGCGCGTCTGCGAAGCACTCCCGGCATGGCCGTCGCACGATGTGCGCTTCACGCGTGCCGTCTGCTTCCCGGATGCCGCCTACGACCGATCGATGACGCCAGACGGTCCGCGCGAGATCGTCATCGACCACGACGACCTGGAGCGGGTGGGGGATCGGGTGAGAGAGATCTTCGCCTGGTGGAACGCATCGGTCAGTGGTGGGCCGCCGGGCGCAACGGGGATGGCGGCGCTCCATGAGCTCGTCGCACGCGACCTGGTCATCGACTCGCCGCTGGCGGCCGGCGTCAGCGCCGATGAAGCACGGATCGCCCTGAGCTCGCAGCAGTTCGGCGCACTCGACCTGCTCAGCACGCAGCGGCGCGCGCTGATCCTGGGCGTGGCGGGCTCCGGCAAGACGCTACTCGCGGCCGAGAAGGCGCGCCGCCTGGCGGCACATGGCTTCGAGGTGCTGCTCACCTGCTTCAACCGACCGCTTGCTGAGCACCTCGCGGCGACCGTCGGCCGGCTCGATCGCCTCACCGTCTCGACCTTCCACCGGCTGAGCGAACGGCTGGGGCAGGAGGCCGGGATCATCGGTCCAGATCCGGCGCATGACACGGCCTACTTCGACGACCTGCCCGACGTGCTCGACCGCGCGCTCCATATCCTGCCTGAGCCGCGGTTCGACGCGATCGTGGTCGACGAGGGGCAGGATCTCGACAGCGTCTGGTGGCTGCCGCTGCTCGATCTGCTGCGCGATCCGGAGCGGGGGATCGTCTACGTCTTCGGCGACGCGAACCAGGATCTGTACCACGCCCGGGAGCCCTCCGAGCTGGGCGTCGTGATGCCGGAATCGCCGCCGACCTACCACCTCAACGAGAACCGGCGCTCGACCAGGTCCATCCACGAATTTGCCATGCGCTATGCAAAGACCGATGCTGCGGCGCCCGCTCCGATCGCGGTTGGCCCGGCAGGACGGCAGGTCGAGATCTTCACCTACACCGATGATTCGCCCGATGCCTGTCGCAAGGTCCTGGCGACCGCGCTGCGCCGCGTGATCGATACCGGACGCGTGCCCGCCTCCGACGTGGTGGTCCTGACGCCTCGCTCGCCCCGCTCCTCCTGGCTCATGTCGCCCGATGGCGCCCCCGTGGAGGCCTGGCCGTACCGGCTGATGCCCGAGTACGGGCCAGAAGGCGCGGTCCTCCCGATGCCGACCCGCGGTCTCGAGGTGCGGGTCGCGACGATTCATCGGTACAAGGGCCTGGAGTCGGCGGTCGTGGTGCTGTGCGAGATCGACTCGCGCGTGGATGAGGCAGAACTGGCGTCGCTGCTCTACGTCGGCGCGACACGAGCGCGCTCGCACCTGGTCGTGGTCTGCTCGGAACCGATGGTAGAACGGCTGCGCGCCAAGCCGTCACGTACATAACGTACAATTCGTACATGAGCGAACATCGAATCAGTGAGGCCCGCGAAACCTTCTCCACCACGGTCAATCGGGTCGCGTTCGGTGGAGAGCGGGTCGTCTTGACCAGGCACGGCCGACGGGTCGCTGCGGTTGTCTCCATCGAAGATCTGGAGCTCATCGAGGCACTGGAGGACGCTCGTGACCTCGATGACGTTCGTGCGGCCCTCGCAGACCCGGGCAATCGCGACCGCATCAAGTGGGACGACCTGAAGGCTCGGCTGGATTTGTAGGAGCCGCTCGTGTATTCCGTCGAGCTCCTTCCATCAGCGGCCAGAGTGGTCATGAACCTGGAGCAGCCAATGAGACGACGGATTGCAACCGCGCTGGACCGCCTGGCCCAGGACGCGCGCCGCAACGCGGTCAAGCTTCGCGGCAGCGACAATGTCTGGCGTGTCCGCGTGGGGAATCATCGGATCTTGTACGAGGTCTACGACGATCGGCTGCTCATTCTCGTTATCAGGATCGGCCATCGTCGAGACGTATACGGTTAACTGGATCACACAGATGCTGGGAGGTGCAACCATCAACCGCATGGCACGAGTGATTGAGGTGATCGTCGACGAGCTCGAGCGGCGCCTACGCGAGGAACGCGAGTCGGAAGCATGGCGAGTCGCCGCAACCGACCCCGAATTCCAAGCGGAAATCGCCGAACTGCAAGCTGCCTACGCTACCGCGGATCGCGAAACGTTCACAGGCTTGGGTGGTTAGTCGCTCAGCCCCAGCCGAGCGATCGAGCGGCGTCCTCGCCGTGTCAGCCGATATATCACTATTGCTATATTTGCTGACACGACCGAGTCCGAGACTCGACGGCCGGTCCCGTGACCGATGAAGCCCCACTCACGCGACATTGGCCGTGCGGCGCCCCACGTATACTCGCGGCGCTGTGAATTGCGCGGTTTGCGGATCCGAGAATGAGGCCGGTAGAAAGTTCTGCGGCGAATGCGGTGCGCCGCTGGCGCTCGCCTGTTCCGCCTGCGGTGCGTCGAATGCGCCCGGCACGAAGTTCTGCGGCGAATGC
>JBDTNK010000100.1:0-5567 GCA_039933775.1 Chloroflexota bacterium
GACTCCTGCTACGCTCGACCGGTATGACGAACGAAGTGAAGCTCGGGGCGCTGTGTTGGAACCAGTACGCCGACTGGCCGTCGCTCCGCGAGGCGGGCACCCGGGCCGACGAGCTGGGCTTCGATAGCCTCTGGACGTGGGACCACCTGTATCCGATCGTCGGGTCGGACGATGGACCGATCCTGGAGGGCTGGCTGACGCTCGCCGCCTGGGCCGAGGCGACCGAAGATGCGAGCCTTGGCCTGATGGTCGGCGCCAACACGTTCCGCAATCCGGCGCTCGTGACGAAGATGGCCACGACGCTCGACCACATCAGCGACGGGCGCGCCATGCTGGGCATCGGCGGCGCGTGGTTCGAGACGGAGCACCGCGCCTACGGCCTGGAGTTCGGCGGCTCGCCCGGTGAGCGCCTGCAGTGGCTCGACGAGGCCGCGCGGATCATGCACGGCATGCTTCACGGAACGAAGCCGTCGGGCGACCAGTTCTACACCAGCCACGAAGTTCGTAACGACCCGATGCCGATCCAGGACCACCTGCCGCTGCTCATCGGCGGCGGCGGCGAGCGGCGCACGCTGCGCACCGTGGCGCGCTATGCCGACGCGTGCAACTTCGGGGGCGGCATCGACAACGTGCGCCACAAGGACGAGGTGCTGCGCGAGCGCTGCGAGGAGATCGGCCGCGACGAGTCGGAGATCGAGCGCACGACCGGCACCGGCGCCATCATCATCCGCGACACTTTCGAGGAGGCCCAGCGCGTCCTGGCGGACACGTTCGCGCACAACGGTGATGCTCGCCTCTGGACCGATCAGCCCATCGGCACGCCCGAGATGGTCGCCGAGCGACTCCGCCCGTTCGTCGAGCTTGGGTTCCGCCACCTCATCGTCGGCTTCCCGAGCCCGTATGACATCGAGACCATGGAGCGGCTCATCGGCGAGGTGAAGCCGATGCTGGAGTCCGTCTGACACCCGCGGCGCGCGTCGTCGTCCTGGCCGGCGGCACCGGCGGCGCAAAGCTCGCCGACGGCTTCGCGCGGATCCTGGAACCGGGTGCGCTGACTGTTGTCGTCAACGTGGGCGACGACTTCGAGCACTGGGGCCTGCACATCAGCCCCGACCTCGACTCGGTGACCTACGCCCTCGCCGGCCTGACCGATGCGGAGCGCGGCTGGGGCGTGCGCGACGACACGTGGACCGCGCTCGGCATGCTCTCGCGGCTTGGCGCCCCGGAGTGGTTTCGCATCGGGGATGCGGACCTCGCGCTCCACGTGCGCCGCACCGAGCTTCTCCGTGCCGGCTCCTCACTGACCGATGTCACCGCCGCGATCGCCGCGCCACTGGGGATCGCCGCACGCGTGCTCCCCGCCACCGATGATCGCCTGCGCACCCTCTTGCAGACCGATGCCGGCGAGCTCGACTTCCAGACCTATTTCGTCGCACATCGCCAGGCCGACGAGGTGCGGGGCGTGCGCTTCGACGGCATCGAAGCGGCGCGGCCGACGGCGGCCGTGCTGTCGGCGCTGGCCGATGCCGACCTCATCGTGCTGGCACCGTCGAATCCGATCGTCAGCATCGGTCCGATCCTGGAGATCCAGGGGATGCGGCAGGCGCTGGCGTCGTCGCCCGGACGCAGGATTGCCGTCTCCCCGATCATCAGCGGCAGGGCGCTAAAGGGACCCGCCGACCGGATGCTGACCTCGCTCGGCCACGAGGCGTCGGCGCTCGGTGTCGCGCGCCTCTACGCCGCTCTCGTGGATGCGTTCGTCCTCGACGATGCGGACGGCGAGCTGGCGACGGCGGTCGCATCCCTGGGCGTGCAGGCGGCCGTGCTTCCGACGGTGATGGGGGATGGCGACGGCCGCGCGGACCTGGCACGCCGGATCCTGGCGCTGGGGAGCCAACTTCGCGCCTGACGGGTATGCTCACCGCGTGTCCACCACGCGGATCATCGTGCCTCACCGTGGCCTGGAGGCGGCGAAGACACGTCTTGCCCCGACGCTCTCCCCCGCGCAGCGGATGATGCTCGCGCGCACGCTGCTCGAGCGCGTTCTGGATGTCGCGTGTCGCGTCTCGGACGACGTCATCGTCATCTCGCCGTCGCTCCCGCTGGCCGAGGTCGTCGACCCGACCGGCGCGCAGCTGGTCGTGCAGCGCGGCATGGGGCTCAACTCCGGCCTCGACCAGGCGCGGTTCGACGCGGTGATGGAGGGAGTCGGGACGCTGGTCGTCATCCACGGCGACCTTCCCAACGTGCGTCCCTCGGACATCCAGGCGCTGGTCTCGGCGCTGCCCGCCAACGATGAGCCGGGCGTGGCCATCGCTCCCGACCGTGCCGGCACCGGCACCAATGCGCTCGTCCTGCGACCGCCGGATATCATCGGTTTCCGATTCGGGATCGGCAGCTTCGCGGCGCACATCGAGGAGGTCGAGCGTGCCGGCGTGCCGCTCGTCGCCGTCAGCCGCGCGGGGCTCTCCTTTGACCTTGACACGCCCGCCGACCTGGCGCGCTGGCTCGAGCTCGGGGACGCGGCGTGACGGCTCGCGTCGAGCTCACTGCGCTCGACGGGATCGGAGAGGTGCAGCCGGGCGATGATCTCGTCGCGATCATCGTCGAGGCGCTGCGTGGCGGCGACATCGGTCTGCGGGAAGACGACGTCCTGGTTGTCACGCAGAAGATCGTCAGCAAGGCCGAGGGGCGCGTGGTCGACCTCGCGACCGTCGAGCCATCTGAGGTGGCGCGCGACTGGGCGAAGCGCTGGGGCAAGGACGCGCGGCAGGTGGAGGTCGTGCTGCGCGAGAGCGAGTCGATCGTGCGCATGGCGCCAGGCGGCCTGATCATCAGCCGCACCCGGCACGGGCTGGTGTGCGCGAATGCCGGGGTGGACCAGTCGAACGTGCCCGGGGTGGACCACGTGACGCTGCTGCCGGAGGATCCGGACCGGTCCGCGCGCACACTGCGTGACGGGCTGGGCGCTGCGTTCGGCGTGGCGCCGGGGATCATCATCTCCGACTCGTTCGGGCGGCCGTGGCGGATGGGGATCGTGAACGTCGCGATCGGGGCGGCCGGGATCGAGCCGCTGGCCGACCTGCGAGGCGACCTCGACGCCGAGGGACGCCCGATGCGCGCCACGATCATCGCGGTTGCCGATCAGATCGCCTCGGCCGCGGATCTCGCGGGCGGGAAAGTAGCGCGGCGGCCGGTCGTCCTGGTGCGCGGGCTTTCGGTTGTCGCGTCGGATGCCGGTGCCACGCCGCTCGTGATGCCGCGGGAGCTGGACCTCTTCCCGTGAGCGAAGAGGCGCTCGTCCTCGGTCGCTACCGCCTCGACGAGCGGATCGCGACCGGGGGCAGTGCCGAGGTCTGGCGAGCGCACGACACCCAGCTCGATCGCGACGTCGCGGTGAAGCTGCTCCACCCGCACCTCCTGCCCGATGCCGCCTCGCGCTCTCGCCTCGAGGTCGAAGCTCGCGCGGTGGCGGCGCTCAGCCATCCCGGCATCGTGGCGATCTACGACATTGATGCCGGCAGGGAACGGCCGGCGCTCGTCCTCGAGCTGGTCGAGGGGGAGTCGCTGGGAGCGCTGATCGCGCGCGATGGCTCGCTTGCGCCGCATGACGTGGCACGGATCGGCGCCGACGTGGCCGATGCTCTCTTCCACGCCCACCAGCGCGGTGTCGTCCACCGCGACGTCAAGCCGAGCAACATCCTCCTGGATCGCGGCGGCCGGGCTCGACTGGTCGACTTCGGGATCGCCCACTCGCTCGCAGACGCGGCCGAGCGGCTGACGCTGACCGGCACGATTGTCGGCACGCCGCGCTACATGGCGCCCGAGCAGCTCGCAGACGGCGCGATCGGGCCGCGGACTGACCTCTATGCGCTGGGCGCCGTCATGTACGAGGCGCTCGACGGCCGGCCGGCATGGGAGAGCGGCTTACCCGTGGTGATTGCAGCGGCGCAGCGCGAGGGGCCGCCGCCACTGCCCGATGTCGATCCGGGACTCGCCGCGCTCGTGCGTACCTGCCTGTCACCCGATCCGATGGACCGGCCGCAGACGGCAGGCATCCTCGCTGCGCAGCTCCGCGCCTGGGAGCCGGCACGTCCCGCAGTGGCACCCGCGGACGACGACGCGACCGTCACCTCGTCGGTCGTGCCTCCCGCGCCGGTCAACGATGCCGCGCCGCGCCCTCGGCGGCGCTTCTCGCCAACCGTGACGCTGGTCGTGGTCGCCGCCCTCGTCACCATCCCACTTGCCATTAGCGCGTTTCTAGGCGCGAACCGCGCTGGCAGCCCGGTCACATCGGTCACGCCCACGCCAACAGTGGCCGCCACCCCCGCGCCCACGGCGACGCCAACGGTGGCCGCCACGCCGGCGTCCACGCTCGACTTCGGCACGCTGTCACGCCCAGTGCAGCGCGCGATCGAACGATATCGCGAGGCGTGCGGGCTGGATGCGCCGCTGCCCGAGGGCATCGAGTCCATGAACAAGAAGGCCGCCGAGGACGCGCTCGATTCGTTGATCGAGGCTTGCCAAGGCTGAGCTTCCGCCGCGTCAGCGGCGGCATCGGTCCAGTGGAGGCTAGCCGGGCTGCAGGAAGAGTGCGACGATCTCGCCGTTCTCGACGCGGAAGTTGGCCTCGACGTGCATCGGCGGAACGCCGGGACGCATGATCGTCACGTCACTGATCTGGCTGGCGCCCATGCTGCGGCTGTCATTCGTGTACATCCGGAAGCCGTCGCCGGCGCGTACGAACCAGCCGCCGACCTTGTCGCGGCCGCGCAGGTTGGTCCGCTCATCGGACCCGGGCACGCTGATGCCCATCACCGCATGCTCGGCAAGCAGCTCGATCGCCTTCTCGCGGCGATCGTCGTTGATCAGCTCCATGAACAGGTCGACGGTCTCGGTGGCTCCCATGCGCCCGAGTGTAGCGTGGATGCGTCTTGCGGCGGCTAGGTGAGGATTTCGGCTCCGTCGTCGGTGATGGCGATCGTGTGCTCAGTGTGTGCTGTCCGGCAGCCTGTCGCACTTCGGAGTGTCCACCCGTCGGCATCGATCATGAGCTCATCGGTGTCGTCCATGACCCATGGCTCCACTGCGAGCAGCAGCCCGGGGCGCAGCATGTATCCAATGCCAGGCAGGCCGGTGTTTGGAATGTGCGGCTCCTGGTGCATCGTCGATCCGATGCCATGACCCCCGAACTGGGTGTTGATCGGGTACCCCGCCTCCCCGAGGACGGAGCCGATGGCATGGGAGATGTCGCCGATGCGCGCGCCGGGTCCGGCAGCCGCTATCCCTGCGCTCAATGCACGCTCGGTCGCGTTGATCATCGCGACGCTCTCGGGAGGCCTTGCGTTGCCCACGATGAAGCTGATGGCGGAGTCTGCGGCGATTCCGCCCTTGGAGACGGCGAGGTCGAGCGTCAGCAGGTCGCCGTCACCAAGCGTGTAATCGTGTGGCAGTCCATGGAGCACGGCGTCGTTGACCGACGTACAGATGTAGTGCCCGAACGGCCCGCGTCCGAAGGGCGGCTCGTAGTCGACGTAACAGGACAGCGCGCCAGCCGCGACGATCAT
>JBDTNK010000101.1:0-5389 GCA_039933775.1 Chloroflexota bacterium
GCGGGGGCCGCCGCCTGGACGCGGTACTCACCGGCCACCTCGGGCGTTGGCGGCGAGGCGTCGTGGATGCCCGGATCGCTCCAGGCCATGGCGCGAACCGCGGCGCTGGAGATTGATGGTGCGGCGGCAACGATCAGCTCCGAGCCGTCCATGGCGGCCGATGCCGCCGGTCGCTCGGGCGCGTCAACGGCGTACTCGCGCTCCTTCGGCTCCTGGCTGGCCGCGGCTGCCGGCGCCTGGCCGGAGCTGGCCGGCGCAGAGCCACCACCGTATGACGGCGCGGGCGCGCTGCCACCGCCGCCGGATGGTGGCGGTGCCGGTGCTCCGGCTGCCTGGATGAAGAGCTCGGTGTAGAGCCGAGGGCTGCGCATGCTGCCCAGGAAGTTGACGTTGTCCGCCGCCGCGGCGCCGACGCCGCCATGCGTCCAGGCGGGCGACAGGATGTTGGCGCGATGGCCCGGCGAGTTCATGAAGCCTTCATGCGCCGCCACCGGCGAGTAGTCGTCGGGCTGCCCGTTGTTCCATGCGATGTTCTCGCCGCCCAGCGTATAGGCCAGCCCGTTCGAGTCGAAGTAGCAGTAAATCTGGCAGCCGGTGCCGGCGATGTCGTGGCTGAAGTAGTTGCGCTGGATCATGTCGCTGCTGCGCCATCGGGCAAGACTGATGAGCGTGCCGTGCGACTGCAGCGGGGCGAGTCCGTTGTTCGTCCGCGCGCCGTTGAGCAGCTGCCACAGCGTGCCCTCGGCGGCGCCCTGGTTCCAGCCGATCGCCACCTGCGGGCTGGCCGACAGCAGCAGCGCGGCGCCGAGCAGGCTGCTGATCGCCAGGAACGAGGCGCGTCCGAGCACCGAGCGTGGGGACGTTGAGGCCATCATCGGTCTACGAGGCTACGAGCCGGTGGGCCTGCGGTCTGTAGCGCGGTCGTCCCGGTTGCGGCCCATGACCATGGGGCCGGTAGCGTCCTGCACGTGCACAGGACCATCGGCGGCGGGTGGCACGCCGCGGTGCCGCTTCGCCTACAGTCCGATGATGCGCCGTATCCCGCTCTTGCTCGTCTTCGGCGTGTTCGGGATGCTGTTTGGCGTGTGGCAGGTGGTCCTGCCAGACCTGACGCTGGCGCTCGACATCGACGACGCGCAGCTGGGCCTGGCGCTGACCCTGGGAGCCAGCGCGAGCCTGCCGTCGATGTGGCTGGCCGGACGGGCCGTCGACCGCTTCGGCGCGAAGCGCGTCCTGTACCTAACCGCGGCGGTCATGGCGGCGGCGTACATCGCCTTCGCCACGATCCCCGCCTACCTGCTGCTCATCGTGCTGCTGCTTTTCTTCTACGGGACCAGCGGGGCGTTCGACATCGCCATCAACGCGGCGGCGCTGACCTTCGAGCGCGCTACGGGGATGCAGTTCATGACGACCCTGCACGCGGCCTTCAGCGGTGGTGCGCTGATCGGCGCGCTCGGCACCGGGGCGCTGCTCGCGGCGGGCACGCCGTTCAACCTGCTCTACCTCGCGGTGCCGGTCGCGCTCGCGGGGACGATGCTCGTCGTGGGCCGCTCGTCGATCGGCGAAGGCGGAGCTGGAGCCGTCACGAGCGCCGAGGCGCACGGCAGCCGCCGGACATGGAGCCTCATCCTGGTGGCGCTCGGGATCGTGGCCGCCATGGCCACCCTGTCGGAGGGTGCGCTCGAGAGCTGGACGGCGATCTACCTGCGCCTGACGCTCGGATTCCCCGCCACCTTCGGCGTCGCCGGCGTCGCCGCCTTCCACGCCGCGATGGTCGTCGGCCGCCTGACCGGTGGGCGCGTGGTGGCAGCCATCGGCCGCCGCTGGACGCTGCTCGCCGGCGGTACGCTGGCGCTGGTGGCGATGCCGCTGGCCCTCGTCTCTGACGAGCCGGCGATCGTGCTGAGCGGCTTCTTCCTGGTCGCCATCGGCCTCTCGTCCCTCTTCCCGATCGCGATCTCGATGGCCGGCACGCTGCACGGCGGCGGTGGGCAGTCGGCGGCGACGGTGATGACGCTCGGCTACGCCGGATTCCTGGTCGGTCCGGCGCTGATCGGCGGCATCGCGGGGCTCACCTCGCTGCGCCTGGCACTGCTCGTCGTCGCGGCCGCCGGCCTGGTGACGATCCTGATCGCGGCGCGTCCGCTGCGACGCATCGCGGAGTGAGGCGACCGACCGGGCGAAGGCGTTCGACGGGCTGCGGGCGCCTCGCTATCGTCAGGCGCGCATGAGCATCGACCCGCAGCAGCTGAGCTTGGCGCTGGCCTTTTTGGCCGGCGTCGTCTCCTTCATCTCGCCCTGCGTCCTGGCGCTCGTGCCGGTCTACGTCGCCTACCTTGGCGAGACGGCGGCCGATGCGGCCCTCGATGCCGGCGGCGGCACGCTGGCGCTGGGGCGCGCCAGGTCGGCGGTGCTGGGGCAGGCGCTCCTCTTCGTGCTCGCCTTCGGAACTGTCTTCACCGTCATCGGCATCAGCGTCGGACTCATCGGCACCGGCCTCTTCGCCATCCCCGCCGCGCGCCAGGTGGCGGGCATCATCGTCATCGGGCTGGGGCTGCTCATGACGGGGCTCTTCGGTCCCATCCTGGATCGCTATCAGTGGCAGCTGACGCCCGATCGGCTGCCTGCCGCCCGGTCGGCACGCTCGCTGGCGCTGGGTGGGCTCTTCGCGATCGGCTGGAGCCCGTGCATCGGTCCTGTGCTCGGCTCAATCCTGCTCATGGGCGCGTCGAGCCAGAGCGTGGGGGTCGCCGGGCTGCTGCTGATGGCCTACTCCGCCGGCCTGGCACTGCCCTTCCTGCTGGCCGCGGTCGCGCTGCCCAGGATGCGGCCGGTGATGGCCGCCCTGGCACGATGGCACCGTCAGATCGAGATCGCCGCGGGCCTCTTCATCGTGCTCATGGGCGTGCTCATCTTCACGAACGCCTTCAGCCGACTGGCGGGCCTCTTCACCTTCGTGCTCTAGACCGATGCCGCCTGCGGCCGCAGGCGGACAGTGCGCAGCAACTGCGCGTTGAGCGCCACGACGATGGTCGACAGGCTCATCACCAGCGCCCCGATGCTCATCGGCAGGATGAAACCGATGGGCGCCAGCACGCCCGCCGCCACCGGAATCGCGAGCGCGTTGTAGCCGGTCGCCCAGACGAGGTTCTGGACCATCTTGCGGTAGCTCGCACGCGACAGCTCGATGGCCGCCACGACGTCGCGCGGGTCGCTGCGCACGAGCACGATGCCGGCCGACTCGACCGCCACATCGGTCCCCGCGCCGATCGCGATGCCGACGTCGGCCTGCGCCAGCGCCGGGGCGTCATTCACCCCGTCGCCGACCATCGCCACCCGGCGTCCACCGGCCTGGAAGCGGCGCACCGCGGCCGCCTTGTCGGCGGGCAGGACCTGCGCCGCGACTTCGTCGATCCCCAACCGCTGCGCCACTCCGTCGGCGACGACCTGTGCATCACCGGTGATCATCGCGACCCGGATGCCACGTTCGTGGAGTGCGCGTACGGCCTCGATCGACTCCGGGCGCAGCTCGTCCTCGAGCGCCAGTGAACCGATGACCTCGGCACCGCGCACGACGTGCAGCAGCGTTCGGCCACTCGCGTCGGGAGCGGCGGGCATGCCCAGCTCCTCGAGCAGCCGCGGGCCGCCCACCGCCACCGTGGCGCCGCCGATCGTGGCGCGTGCGCCGCGCCCGGCGAGCGCCTCGAAGCTCGTGGCCACTGCCGGCGCGATGCCGCGCTCGTACGCGGCGCGCACGATGGCCCGCGCGAGTGGATGCTCGGAGTCCGATTCGACGCCCGCGGCGAGCGCCAGGAGCTCCTCGGCACTTGCCGTTGCAGGGCTGATCTCGACGACCGCCGGCTCGCCGCGCGTGAGCGTTCCGGTCTTGTCGAAGATGACGGTGTCGAGCTGTCGCGCGCGCTCGAGCGCGAGCCGGTCGCGTACCAGCAGGCCGTTGCGGGCGCCGAGCGTCGTGCTGATCGCGATGACGAGCGGGATCGCCAGGCCCAGCGCATGCGGGCAGGCGATGACCAGGACGGTCGCGGTGCGAATGAGCGCCTCCTCCGGCTGGCCGAGCAGGAGCCATGCGGCCAGGGTCAGGATGCCCGCGGCGAGCGCCACGTAAAAGAGGAGCGCCGCGGCGCGATCGGCAAGCGCCTGCGCGCGGCTCTTCGATGACTGCGCCTCGGCGACGAGGCGCATGATGCCGCTCAGCGCCGTCGCCTCGCCCACCGCGGTGACCTCGATCCGCAGGCTGCTGCCCGCGACGACCGTGCCCGCCACCACTGCATCTCCGGCGACCTTGGGGACGGGAAGCGATTCACCGCTGATCATCGACTCGTCGACGTCGGCGGCGCCATCGGTCACCCGCCCGTCGGCCGGGACGCGGGAGCCGGGACGGACGAGGACGAGGTCACCCACCTGGAGATGACCGATGGGCACCATCTCGGTGCCCTCGCCGCTGACGCGCTCGGCCTCGTCGGGCAGGAGTTCGGCAAGCGCCGAGAGCGCGCCCTGCGCCTGCATGATCGATCGCATCTCGAGCCAATGGCCCAGGCTCATGATCGTGATGAGGGTGGCGAGCTCCCACCACACGTCGACACTGAAGATGCCGATAGTGGCGGCCCAGCTTGCCACGAACGCCACGACGATGGCCATGCTGATGAGCGTCATCATTCCCGGCTGCCGGCTGCGGAGCTCGTCGCGGGCGCCGACGAGGAAGACGCGCCCGCCGTAGGCGAAGATGAAGGTGCCGAGCACCGGCGCGACCCAATCTGAGCCCGGGAAGACCGGCGCCGTGAAACCGAGCCACATCTGGACCTCGTGGCTCCAGATGACGACCGGGATGGTCAGCGCCAGCAGCACCCAGAACTGGCGCCGAAAGACGGCCGGATCATGCCCGGCGTGCTTGTCATGCCCAGCGTGCTCGTCGTGCGCCGCGTCATGCCCGCCGTGCGCCGCGCCGTGCTGCTCGTGCGCCGCGTCATGCCCGCCGTGCGCCGCGCCGTGCTGCTCGTGCGCCTCGGCTTGGCCGGCATGCACCATCTGATGCTCGCCGTGGCCGGCGTGGTCGTCGTCGCGCGCGTGCTCGTCATGCCCCGCGTGCTCGTCGTGGCCGGCATCCGACATTAGTGCGCTCCTCTTACGTCCGATTTCACGTGAGGCGGACAATACGCCGGCACGAAACGGCTGGACGACCGTGGAAACGGTCGCAGTTCACACCACGCATGCATCGGCACGGCTCGATGGCTCGCCGAGCACCTCCGCGTACATGTGGCGTGAATTCGACGCGGCGAGGCCGCGTTCGCGCCAGTACCGCCGGCTTGCGCGCCTGCGGGAGTATCGGTCAAATCTTCGCCCAACTCGTTCGCCAGCGGGACGAACGGCG
>JBDTNK010000102.1:0-5345 GCA_039933775.1 Chloroflexota bacterium
ACCGACCAGATGAGGTCCGGTGCGTTCTCGACCAGGAAGCGGTAGCGCTGCTCCGATGCATTGAGGCGTGCGATGAGCCGCGCATTCCAGATCGCGCCGGCCGCGTGATCGGCCAGCGCACGCAGCAGCGCGATCTCCGCCTCGTCGAAGTCGTCGATGGTCGAGGTGTATGCGCCCAGCGCCCCCAGCGCTTCTCCCTCGGCGATCAGCGGCGCGACGGCCATGGAGCGCATGTTCGCGACGCTCACGATGCGATCCGCCACCGGCGAGTGAGTGAAGCTGCGGTCGCGACGATAGTCGGTGGTGGTCACCACCTCGGCGCGCTCGATGGCGGTGCCGAAGAGCCCGTGCCCGAGCGGCATGCTGAGGCTGCGTACCAGCTCGCGCGCCTCCGCGTTGCGGATCCCCGCATCCACGCCGAAGTGGAGCGTCTGCGCCTCGCGGTCGACCAGGTACACCATCGCGCCGTCCGCCTTGAGCAGGCGCGCCGCCTCGTCCACGGCGTGCTGAAGCAGACGTCGCGTGCCGTCGTCGAGGTCATGACTCCCCGCGGCCGCGAGATCGTCGAGGCTTCTCGGATCCTTCGAGATCACACCGGTCATCGCACGGCATGGTATCGCGCCGTGGAAGACGCGTCGGACGGCGATGTGGCCATGGCGCCTACGTCATTGGGCCGAGCCGCGGCATCGGCCTGAAAGCCCCCGTCGTCTGCATCCGCTGCCCGATGGGCTGGCGTGGCTGCGCACCTACCTTCGTGACATCGAAACCAACGCGACGCCTGCTGAGCGGCGCTCGATGAACGAATGGAGGACCCCGAAGTGACCAAGCTCCTGCAGAACCGAGCGACCGGCGTCGTGCTGACCCTGGCCATCGTCGCGCTGGCGATGACCACGAGCATCATCCACTTCCGCCTCGGCGGTCTGCTCTTCACGCTCAACTCGATCGGCTATGCCGGCCTGGTCGTGCTGTACGTCATCGGTGCGATCGCCCCGTCTGCGCTCGTCGAGCGCTTCAGCTGGTTCCCCCGACTGGCGCTTCCCGGCTTCGCGGCAATGACAATCGCCGGGTACCTGGTCGTGGGCCCCTACTTCACCCTCGGCTGGATCACCAAGGGCGTCGAGGTCGCGCTTATCACCCTCGTCGCGCTGGATGTCGTCCGCGTCTACGGCAGCCCGTTCGGCCTCGTTCGCACCGCGTGGACGTCAGTCTTCGGGACCAGCGAGAGCAGCGAGCGCGGCACCACCGCCACCGCCTGACAGCCCTCTCCCAGCGACCGATTGCCGGAGCCCCTCGTGGGCTCCGGCCTCGTCGTGTCTGATCGGTACCGTGCGACGGGGAGCGAGGGCTGCGAGCGGCTTGCGCGTGGGCCTCGGCGTCCGAACTTCCCCACCGTGATTCACCGGGTGCATCAGATCGCGCCGATTGCTGGCCACCCGCGCGCCGTGAACCCACTGGGTGGTTCAAATCGCGCAGGGCGGCGTCCAGGCGCGTGATCTGAACCACCCAGTTGAATCAGGAGTGCCCGCGCTCACCGCGCTCACCGCGCTCGAAGCGAGTTCCGAAGTTCTTTGGCGTGCGGCGCCGGACGGCTGGCGCTCGGAAGCTTCCTTGCGAAGAAGTCGGGCGCCACTGCTCCGATGTGTGCCCTCGCGCCAGATCTGGTGGGCGATCTACCGCCGGGTGACCGAAACGGCCGGTGGGAGGCGGCTCGTCGGAGGTTCCGGTCGCCACGAGACATGAACATCCGGAGAGGATCGCTTTATGGGGCCGTGCGGCACTCCCGAGCGCGGTTTCAACCACCGGATGATTGAAACGGGCGAACCGGCGACCGAGGCAGGACGAGGCCCGAACCGCCGAAGCGGGCGCCGCCTACGATCCCGAGGAGTCGATCAGCTTGTGCTCCACCGCCCAGAGCGCGGCCTGGGTGCGCGAGGCGAGACCCAGCTTGCCCAGGATGTTCGAGACGTGGGTGCGGGCGGTGCGCTCGGTGATCGTCAGGGAGTAGGCGATCTCCTTGTTCGAGGCGCCCTTGCCGAGCTGCGCAAGGACCTCCTTCTCACGCGGGGTGAGCTCCTCGACCGGCTCGTTGCCGGCGCGCTTGTTGCGAATGCGCTGCGTGAGCATGCGTGCCACCGCCGGATCGAGGTGCACCTCGCCGGCGTAGGCCGCACGGATGGCGCTTGCCACCTCCTCGGCCTCGGCGTCCTTGAGCAGGTAGCCCGATGCCCCCGCCTCGAGCGCGGCGGTCACCTTCTCCTCCTCGATGAAGCTCGTCACGGCGACGATCTCGATCTCGGGGTGATCGGCCTTGATGCGCGCGATGGCGGTGAGGCCGTCCATCTCGGGCATGAGCAGGTCCATCAGGATCACATCGGGCTGCAGGCGATCGGCCGCCGCGACGGCCTGCGAGCCGTTCTCGGCCTCGCCCACGACCTCCATGTCGCGCAGCAGCTCGAGGAAGCCGCGCAGGCCGCGCCGCACGACACCGTGGTCGTCGACGAGCATGACGCGGATCGGTGCCGTCTCGTCGGTCACGGTCTCATCGGTCACGATCTGGTCTGCCTCCGTGCTGATGGATGATGCCGCACGTGGTGCCCCGACAGTCGCCGCATCGCGCGCAGTATGAACGAGCTGGAACACGTGCTCGGGGTCGGCGAGGTCCTTCAGCAGCCGCGTCCCGAGGTCGCGCAGTCTGGCGCCGGCGGGCACATCGCAGCGCATCGCCTCCACCGTGATGCCGGAGAGCAGCGTCTCGCCGCCCATTGCCAGCGACTGCAGCCGCGCGGTGCGAAAGAGCGGCGGACCGAAGTAGCGATCGTCGCGCCGCTCGACCGCGCCGGTGAGCAGTGCGATGCGGACGCGCAGGCGCGCATCTCGCCCCACGTCGTGATGGCGTGCTCGCGTTGCAGCGCCACCGCCGTATCGACCGCTGCCGCCGCATCATCGAATGCCGCGTATGCGGCATCACCGATGCGCTCGAAGACCTGGCCGCCGCGCGCCGTCACCGCCGCCTCCAGCAGCTCGTGGTGCCGCGCAAGCGCATCGCCCGTGAGCTCGGGGAAGCGCTCGAGGAGGCGGGTGCCCTCGACATCGGTGAAGAGGAATGTGACGGTGGGTGAGCGGTTGGCCGTGGTCACGCCGCGAAGGATAGCGCCGCTGCCCGCACGATTCGTCGCGCGTCGGGCATCATCGGTCTGGTGGAAGACGACCGCACCCGATGCGCCTGGGCGGGGATCGGCGATCCGGCCTACCTCGCGTACCACGACACCGAGTGGGGCGTGCCCATCCGCGATCCGCGACGCCTCCTCGAGCTGCTGCTGCTCGAGGGCGCGCAGGCGGGGCTGGCCTGGATCACGATACTGCGCAAGCGCGACGCCTACCGCCGCGCCTTCTTCGGCTTCGACCCGGCCCGTCTTGCGGCAGCGACCGATGCCGACCGCGCGCGCTGGATTGCCGATGCCGGGATCGTACGGAATCGGGCCAAGATCGAGGCCTTCATCGGTAATGGGCGAGCGTGGTTGGCGCTAGACGATCCGGCCGGCCTGCTCTGGTCATTCGTGAAGGGCACGCCGAGCCAGAACGCATGGGCTTCCATGACCGATGTCCCCTCCCAGACCGATGCCTCCGCCGCCATGTCCGTGGAGCTCCGGCGGCTGGGCTTCCGCTTCGTCGGCCCGACGATCTGCTATGCCTTCATGCAGTCGGCGGGGATGGTGAACGACCACGTCACCTCCTGCTTCCGCCACGCGGAGGTCGCGGCACTCTCGGGGGCCGCCTGAGACGCGTCGATCGCGCCCGTCACCGCTCCCGTGATTCCACTGGGTGGTTCAAATCACGCGCCTCGGTGCCGCCTCGCGCGTTCTGATGCACCCAGTTGGTTCACGGCACGCGGGTGGAGCCTCATCCGCGCGATCTGAACCACCCTGCGGAATCGCGCCCTGGGCGCTCGGTTGACCGTCGCGCGGGGCACGCGACCGGCCATACTCCGCTCCGTGCCAGCCCTCGCAACGGTCGACGTCCCGGCGAGCAGCGCGAACCTGGGAAGTGGCTATGACTGCTTCGCCGCCGCGCTCAGCCTGAAGCTGCGCGCCGAGCTATTCGAGGGCGACGAGCCGGGCATCGTGCTCGAGGCGCACGGCGAGGGCGCCACCAGCATCGGGCCATCCGACGACAACCTCGTCGTCCGCTCCTTTCGCGACGGGCTGAAGGCTGCGCACGGGCCCGCCGGCGGACATGGCGCGTGGCGGATCGACGTCCGCAGCATGGTGCCCTCGGCGCGCGGGCTCGGCAGCTCGGCAGCAGCGATCGTGGCGGGACTGTTGCTGGGCATCGCGGCAGGCCGCCGCAACCCCGAGCCGGACGAGGTTTTGGCGCTCGCTTCGCGCCTCGAGGGCCATCCGGACAACGTCGCGGCGGCGCTGTACGGCGGCATCACGCTGGCGGTGACCGATGACGGCGTGCCTCTGACCCTGCGCCGCTTCCGCGTCCCGGAGGCGTGGATCCCGGTCATCTTCGTGCCGCAGGCGGAGAGCCGCACCGCCGAGATGCGCGACGCGCTGCCACTCGCCGTCCCGCACCACGAGGCGGCGGCGGCCGCGGCGCGCGCTGCCCTACTGGCGACCGCGGTGATCACCAGCGACGCGGGGCTGCTGCGCGTGGCGATGGATGATCGGCTGCACCAGCCGTTCCGCTTGCCGCGCCTGCCCGGGACACAGCGCCTGATCGACATGGCCTATGACCACGGGGCGGCGGGTGCGTGCCTATCGGGCGCCGGGCCCAGCGTCCTCGCCATCTGCGACTCGCCGCTGACCGCGCACGCCGTCGAGAAGGCCTGGGCCGTGGCGCCGATCCCCGGCATGGCGGCGCGGCTGCGCTTCGACACCGCGGGCGCGCGACTTCAGACTCCGGACGAACCCGGGTGATTGCGCACCCCGGCGCGATCCTGGTGTGAATCAAACGGCCCCCAGCCGGTAGTTGCCAGCCGTCTCATTCACACCTGAATGAAATCGGACCCTCCGGCGGAGTTCTGGCCCGATTTGGCCCGATTTGATGCTGACCTGGATGACACGGCTGGCAACTCGGCGTTACCGGCCGTTTGATTCGGTGGTGAATCACAGCGGCGGTTGATTCGGTGGTGAGTCACAGCGGCGGCGGAGCGGCGGTGGAGCGGCGCCCGACCGGGCCCCGAACCGCCCGACAGAGCCAGCCCGTTACCATTGAGCTTCCATGTCGCTTCTCACCCTGTCGAACGTGGCCAAGAGCCACGGTGCACAGTTCCTGTTCGATGACGTCAGCCTGCAGGTCGCGGGCGGGCGGCGTATTGCGATCGTGGGGCCGAACGGCGC
>JBDTNK010000103.1:0-5280 GCA_039933775.1 Chloroflexota bacterium
GCCCCGTGGTCGATGGGCCTGGCGATGATGGGCGCGAACGTGTTGTCGACGATGAGCGGCAGCTGGTTGGCGTGCGCCGCATCGGCGATCGCGGCGAGATCGGGCACATCGAGGCGAGGATTGCCGATCGTCTCGGTGAAGTAGGCCTTCGTCCGCTCATCGGTCTGTGCGGCGAACCCGGCGGCGTCATTGGTCTCCGCCCAATGCACCTGGATGCCGAAGCGCGGCAGCGTGTACTCGAACAGGTTGTGCGTGCCGCCGTACAGGTTGGTGCTGGCGACGATGTTGTCGCCGGCGCGCGCCAGGTTGAGGATGGTGAGCGTCTCGGCCGCCTGTCCGCTGGCCAGCCCCAGCGCGCCGACGCCGCCCTCGAGCGCGGCGATGCGCTGCTCGAAGACGTCGGTCGTGGGGTTCATGATCCGGGTGTAGATGTTCCCGAACTGCTGGAGCGCGAAGAGGCGCGCCGCGTGGTCGGCGTCGTCGAAGTTGAAGCTCGTCGTCGCGTAGATCGGAACGGCGCGGGCGCCGGTCGTCGGGTCCGGCTGCTGGCCGGCGTGGATGGCGAGCGTCTCTGTCAGGAAGGCCCGCTCGGGGGCGTGGCCGTCGCCGTTGGTGTCAGACATCGATGTGGTGTTCCTTCGCGTGAAGTGGGTGCCGGGCACGGCGTCGCACACGGCGACGCCTGGTCGTTCGTGGTGATGGCGGCTGGCCGCCCGCGAAGGAGAAACAAGAAGACCGCAGCTTCCTCGTCAGTGCGAAGGAAGTGCGGCCCCGTCAGCGTACCGGTGACCCTGGTTGGCGCGCGCTGGTGGCGCAGGGGTCAGACGCAATCCTCGCGGCAACGGGGCCGCCAGGGCATACACATGGTCGTGTGATGCGGGACGTGGTGATCGGGGAACATCGTGGGTCCGACCCTAGCAGGCGTGTCAAGCCGCATCGAGCGCTGCCACATGGGCCTATGGCGACAAGGACGATCAACTCAATAACGCGGACGGTATCGGTGCGTTATGACTGGCAACGGCTCATGCCGAATCACCGTACCTCGCGAGGAACAGATGCTCGAAAAGGTTCTCGAACTGCTCGCCGCACTGGCGCTGGCCGCCGGTGCCGCAATCCCTGGGCTCCCCGTGGCGAGCGACCACGTCAGCAAGGCAGCCGATCGCATCGCGGCGCACGCATCGGCCCAAGCGGACAAGCACGCGGATGAGCTCGAGAGCCGTGACCTCGACGACGAGACCGATATCACCGATGAGGCTGGCCCGGGCGAGGACTGGTCACCGCCGGGCCTGGCCGTCGCCGCTGAGGCGATCGAGGGAACCATGGAGAACGCTCCTGCACAAGCGCAGGCCGGGCTGCAGAACGCGCTCGATCAGGTGCAAGCCAATGCCGCGAACGATCACGGCAACCCGGCTCACTAGCGTGCTGCAAGGTCGCGCGCAAGGTATCGGTGAGATGGTCCGCTGATGCACGCCCACCGCCACCGATCGCTGGCCGCCGCGCTGACGGCGCTCCTGGTCCTGACTGCCCTGCCGACGCTGACGCTGGCGGTGCCGCCAGACGGTCCGCCCGGCCAGGGGCTGGCCATGCTCAAGGCACCGAAGGTCGAGGTCACGCTCGAAGGAAGCATCGGATCCACCACGGACGAAAACGGCCGCGTCAGCTACACGCTCGCCGTTGATGATGTGACGTATGAGCTTTCCGCCGGGCCGCGCTGGTACTGGCGCGAGGAGAACCCGCTCGAGCCGTTCGTCGGCCAGACGGTCACGGTGCAGGGCCTGACGCGCGAAGGATCGACGGAAGTCGACGTGCGACGCGTCAACGACGTCGAGATTCGGGGTGAGGGGCGCCCTCCATGGGCAGGCGGTTGGAAGCGGGTCGGCGCGCTGTATCCGGGCTGGTCTGCCGACAAGGCCGAGCGCTTTGCGCAAAAGTTCGGTGACTGCTTCCCGCCGGGCCAATGCAAGCCGAAGGACGCGAATGGCGATGGCGCCGATGCGGAGGCGTCACCCGCCGGCTGATCGGCGGGATCCCTTTCCGCGGGCTACTTGGCGTTCTGCTCGCTGACCTTGGTCGGGGCGACGAGCCGGTGCAGCTCGATGTCGATGTTGACGAAGTCGTCGACCTCTTCGATCTCGACTACGCCCTCGCGCATGCCCGAGGCGATGCCGTAGACCCATTCCCGGCCGGTGGTATCGACGCTCAGCAGGTTCCAGCCGTTGTCGAGGAACGCCTGGCGGTAGTAGCCCTGGACGTCGGTCATGGGCGCGTCCGCGAGATATTCGACCTCGGTCACCGCCCACTGGCCCTGCAGGAAGTCCTTGTACTTCACGCGCATCGCGCCGGCCATGCGCGGCAGATCGGAAAAATCGGCGCCGGCGACATCGCTCGCGGGGAGCGAGGGAACGCCCGCGTCAGCGGTGGCAGCGGCGGGCGACCCGATCACGCCGACCAGGAACAGGGCGCCGACGACGATGAGCAGCCACAGGACGAGCCCCATGCCGATGGTGCCCAGCCAGAAGCCGACCCTCGCCGGACGCAGCTCAAACTGAGCGGCGGTCGCGATGCGCTGCCGAATGAGAACGCCCTCCCGAGCAAGAAATGACGTGTGAAGACCGTAGCAGACGTGTCCAGACCCCTCCTAACCCGTGTGCTGCAGACCCGCGGCGATCCCGTTGACGGTGAGCTGGATGAGCCTCTCGAGCTGTTGCCGCGTCGCGGCCGGTGGGCTCGCGCGCAGGGCGGCCAGCGCCCCGAGCTGGAGCTCGGAGAGCGCGTCCACGTACGGGTTGCGCAGCTCGATCGAGCGCTGGAGCCGCGGCGAGCCATCGAGCAGCGCCTGCGGTCGGTGATCCGCAACAGCTCGTCGATGCTGCGCGCGAACTCCTCGTCGATGGCTCCGGCCACGCGTCGCGCGCCGTCGGAGTCACCCGCCAGGACGGCGTAGCGTCGGGCCACGGAACGGTCGGCGACGGCCAGCCCCAGCTCGAGATTGTCGATCGTCGAGGCGAAGAAGGGCCAGTCGCGATAGGCGCGGGCGAGCGCCGCGTCGGCCTCGGACCCGTGTCGCGCGCGGTACGCTGCCAGCGCCGCACCAGCACCGAACCAGGCGGGCAGGTTGGCGCGCGACTGCGCCCAGGCAAAGGTCCACGGAATCGCGCGGAGCTGTTTCATGGCCGGCGGTCCGCTCGAGGCCCCTCGTTTTGACGGGCGCGAGCCGAGCGCCATCGCCGACAGCTCCGTGATGGGGGTCGCTGCCTGGAAGAAGCGCTCGAAGGCCGGGTCGCGCCACACGAGGGCGCGATACGCGTCCCGCGCCAGCGCGGCCAGCTCGTCCATCAGCGGACGCCAGCGAGTGGCGGCCTCGGCCAGCCGGCGAGCGTGCGACGGACGCGATGACAGCAGCACGGCATGCGTCATCTGCTCCAGGTGGCGCAGGGCGATGCCCGTGTTCGGGTAGCGCGCGGCGATGACCTCGCCCTGCTCGGTGAGTTTCAGCCGGCCGTCGACCGAGCCCGGCGCCTGGGCCAGGATCGCGCGGCTGGCCGGGCCGCCACCGCGACCGATGGCGCCGCCACGGCCATGGAAGAGCGTCAGCTGCACGCCCGCCTCTCGCGCGACGTCGACGAGCGCCTCCTGCGCCCGGTACAGCGACCACGCCGCGGCCAGGAAGCCGAGCTCCTTGTTCGAGTCGGAGTAGCCGACCATGACCTCCTGCCGATCGCCGCGGCTCGCCAGGTGCGCACGGTAGCGCCGGTCGGCGAGCATCTCGCGCAGCAGATCACCGGCGCCGGCGAGGGCGTCCTCCGATTCGAGGAGCGGCACGATGTCAAAGGGGACCGGCGATCGGCCGGTGGCGGTCGAGGCGAGGTCGAGTGCGCCGAGGACGTCGTCGAGCTCGCGTGTGAAGCTGATCACGATGCGGCGGCAGGCATCGGGCCCGAAGTCGTCCGCCAGGCTGGCGGCCGCGCGCAGGGTGGCGAGCACCTCGTCCGTGGATGGCGCACCCGCGGCCACCGGTGTCGCCGGGTCCCCGTGACCCTGCACGCGTGCCAGTGCGGCCACGTGGACCTCCGCGTGCTGGCGGATCTCGAGCGACGCAAGGTGGAATCCGAACGTCTCGACCTGCCAGGCGAAGTCCTGTACCTCGCCCTGCGCGATGCGTTCCGCGCCCTGTGTGCGCAGTGAGGCCTGGATCTGGCGCAGTACCGCCAGCAGCTGGCCGGCGCTCGCGTAGCCGTAGCTGCGCGGCCCTTCGCCATCGGTCAGGCGCGCGCGGGTGCGTGCCAGCCGTTCGGCCATGAGCCCGAAGGCGACGCGGTACGGCTGGCCGGGGAAGCGCTCCTGCAGGTCGTGCGCGAGCGAGCCGAGCTGCTCGGCGCCGTCGTCCAGTCCGGGGTCGTCGACGCTCAGCCCGAGCGTCGAGACCAGGCGCCGAGCGACGGCCTCGTAGCCGCGCAGCAGGTGGTCGGCCTGGATGCGCATGGTGGCCCGCGTGGTGCGGGCATCGACGCCCGGATGGCCGTCGCGATCGCCGCCGATCCAGCTGCCCCATGCCAGGAAGGCGGGCACGCGCGGCTTCGCGACGTTGGCGGAGCCCCATCGGTCCAGCGCGCGTTCGAGGCTGCGGTAGAGCCGCGGGGTGGCGCGGAAGAGGGTCTCGTCGAAGAAGACCATGGCGGCACGCACCTCGTCGAGCGGCGTCGGTCGCTGCTCGCGGATCGGCGAGGTGCGCCACAGGATGGTGATCTCCTCCAGCAGCCTGCGCCGCAGGTCGTCGTCGGCCGAGGGCGTCAGCCGCAGGTCATCCAGCCGCTCGAGGAGCCGCGCGATGCGTCGCTGCGCGACGAGCACGGTGCGGCGGCGTGCCTCCGTCGGATGGGCCGTGAGCACCGGACTGACCCGCATTCGATCCACCAACGGACCGATGTCGCCCTTTCCGCGCCACGCGGCGACGGCGGCGTCCAGGCTCTCGTCGAGCGGACGCTTGTTGGCAGCTCGCGCGCGCTGCGCGAGGACGCGCAGGCGGTGCTTCTCCTCGACGAGGTTGGTGAGCAGGAAGTACACGGTGAACGCCCGTGCCAGCGCCGTCGCGGTGTTCGGGGGCAGATTCGCGAGGTCGGGAAGGTCCGTGTCGTCGTGCGGGCGGCGTCGACGATGGATCGCGCTCGTGCGGACGCGTTCGACGAGCGCGAAGAGCTCCGGGCCCTCCTGCTCGGCGATGACCTGGCCCAGCAGCGCGCCGAGCAGCTTCACCTCGCGGGCGAGCGGGTCTCGTGTGCG
>JBDTNK010000104.1:0-5256 GCA_039933775.1 Chloroflexota bacterium
CTTGAAGTAGTCGCCGAAGCTCCAGTTGCCGAGCATCTCGAAGAAGGTGTGGTGGCGCGGCGTGCGCCCGACCTCCTCGAAGTCGTTGTGCTTGCCCTGCACGCGGAGGCAGAGCTGGGCATCGACGGCACGCGTGTACTCGCGTTTCTCCTCGCCGGTCATGACCCGCTTGAACGGCGCCATGCCGGAGTTCACGAAGAGGAGCGTCGGATCGTCGCGCGCGAGCAGCGGCGCGGAGGGCACGCGGGTGTGCCCCCGTTCCTCGAAGAAGCGCTGGAATCGCTCGCGGAGCTCCGCGGCGGCGGTGGAGTGCATCGGTCGATCCGTCATTGGCTGGAGGCGTGCGAAGAGCCGGTGGTCACCGGCTCTTTCGACTCTTCGTGCGGGGCGGCCGTCGTCGCGTGGATCAACCTTCGGCGCGGGCCTCGGTCTCGAACTCGGTGAGCATGTCGGCGCGCGCCTGCTCGGCCGCCTGCCGCCCCTCGTTGATGGAGTCGCCGATCTGGCTGCGCTTCTCGTCGACGAACTCTGCGACCTGCTCGCGCATCTTCTCGCCGGAGTCGGGTGCCAGCAGCAGCCCGACCGCGGCGCCGACGAGGCCGCCGATCACCACGCCCGCCAGGAAGCTGCCGAATCCGGAATCCTTCATGGGTAGTACCGCTCCTCAGGTGTAGGCGACGATTCTACCGGCCCGAGCGAGACGCGTCCCGAGGCGGCCGCCGTGCGCACGTCGTCGAGCGTGGTGCCGAGGTGGTTCATGAGGTCGGTCAGCCGCTCCAGCTTGACCGCCACGTCCTCGCTGAGCACCTCGACGTTCGCGACGAGGTCGCGCGTGTGGACGAGCGTCGGCCGCAGCTCCGCGTCGGCCACGCCGAGCAGCGCTCGGGCCTCGCTCGCCAATGCCCGCGTCTCACGCACGAGCGGCAGCGTCGCGACACTCAGCACGACCACGCCCGCGCCCACGAGCAGCACGCCAAGCCCGACCCCCACGTTGAAGATCGCGGTCACCAGGTCCATTGGGCTCCTTCCTCCGCGGCGCAGTATGGACCGATGCGCGCCGGGCGCGCTGAGCTCACCTGCCTCGGTCCGACGCGTGCGATCAGCGCTCGCGCGAGCCGCGCCCGGCGATCCGCGGCCCTTCCTCGTCCTCGTCGGCCGCCGGCCGCGTCGCGCGCGGCTTGCGCTGACCCGTCGATCGCGAACGGCGCCGCGGCGTGATCTGCGCCGTTCGTTCGGGGCCGAGCGCGGCGAGCAGCACGACCACCAGCATGGCGAGCTGCGCGCCGATCGAGGCTGTCACCACGTGGACATCACCGATGCGCAGCGGCTCGAGCCCGGTCCGCGCGCCGATGAGATCGCCCACCACCGCACCGCCGATCGCGGCGAGCAGCAGCAGGAGCGTGATCGAGCCCCATCGGTCTCGAATGATCACGAAGATGAGCAGGTTCAGCACCGCCACGAAGACGACGAGCGGGAGCCAGGGGCTCATGTGCGAGCGATGCGACCGCCGCCCAGGCATTCCTCGCCGTCGTACAGCACCGCCCCCTGGCCGGGCGCCGGTGCCCAGACCGGCTCCGCGGTCTCGATCGCCAGCCGGTCCTCCCCCACCAGCGTCACCTCGCACGGCACGTCGCTGCCCTTGTGCCGGATCCGGACGCTGGCCTCGAAGCGCTCGGCCGGAGGCTCGCCGGCGATGAAGTGGCGCCCCTCGACGCTGAAGGCCGATGCAAAGATCTCGTCACGCCGGCCGATGACGATCTCGTTCGTCGCCGGGCGCACCTCGCGGACGTAGATGGGCTCGCCCAGCGCCACGCCCAAGCCGTGTCGCTGCCCGACGGTGAAGTGCGCGTAGCCGGTGTGCGTCCCAACGCGCGCGCCGGCGGCGTCGATGATCGGGCCCGGCTCCCCGTCGTACCCGCGGCGCTCCGCCAGGATCGTGCGGTAATCGCCGAACGGAACGAAGCAGATCTCCTGGCTCTCCGGCTTCTGCGCGGTCGGCAGCTCAAGCTCCGCGGCCAGCGCCCTGACCTGCGGCTTCGTCATCTCGCCGAGCGGGAATCGCGTGGCGGCGAGCTGCTCCTGGGTCAGCACCCACAGGAAATACGTCTGGTCCTTCTGCGCGTCGGCGGCCCGCAGCAGGCGCCAGCGGCCGTCACGCAGCTCGGTGCGTGCGTAGTGGCCGGTCGCCACCGCCTCGGCGCCGTAGACCGCCAGCCCGCGGCGCAGCAGCTCGTCGAACTTGATGTACTGGTTGCAGGCCTGGCACGGGTTCGGCGTCGCGCCATCCAGGTACGCGTCGGCGAAGGCGTCGATGACCCGCTCGCGGAATTCGCGCTCGACGTTGAGCACGTAGAACGGGATGTCGAGCAGCTGCGCCACGCGACGCGCGTCGTCGGCGGCATCAGGCGAGCAGCACGAGCGCTTGTGCTCGAAGCCCTCTCCCTCGCCGTCGTGGGTGCGCATCCAGACCCCGACGACCTCCTCGTCACTGGTCCGTGCCTGCTGCGCGAGGAGCGCGGCGGCAACGCTCGAATCCACCCCGCCGCTCATGGCGGCCACGATCCGGTTCATGAGACCGATGCCACCATGGGGCGCGGTCCGACCATGGCGCGCAGCCTGGTCACGGCCTCGCGCACGGCCTGTATCGTCCGCTCGACCTCGTCGCTGGTCGTGCCGCGTCCGACGCTGAGGCGCAGTGAGCCGTGCGCCAGCTGGGGTGAAATGCCCAGCGCCAGCAACACGTGGCTCGGCTCGAGGCTGCCCGAGGTGCAGGCGCTGCCGGTGGACGCCGCGATCCCGGCCACGTCGAGCGCCGCGATGAGATCGCCGCCCTCCACGCCGTCGATAACGACAGAGGCGCTGTTCGACAGGCGCCCGCTCGGATGGCCGGTCAGCTCGACGCCGTCAATCGCGGTCAGCGCAGCGATCAGCCGGTCGCGCAGCGCGGCCTGGCGCGCGTTCTCGGCGTCTCGGTCGACGTCCGCCAGCTCGAGCGCGCGGGCGAAGCCGACGGCGAGCGGCACGTTCTCGGTGCCGGCGCGACGCTGGCGCTCCTGCGCCCCGCCCTGCATCTGCGGCAGCAGCTGCGTCCCCTGCCGCACGAAGAGCGCGCCGATCCCCTTCGGACCGTAGAGCTTGTGCGCCCCGAGGCTCAGCAGGTCGACGCCGAGCTCATTGACGTCGAGCGGCATCGTGCCGGCGGCCTGGATCGCATCGGTATGGAAGGCGACCCGTCGCTCGCGGCAGATGGCACCGATCTCGGCGATCGGCAGAACGGTGCCGACCTCGTTGGAGGCGGCCATGATCGAGACGAGGATGGTGTGCTCCCCGATCGCGACCGCCAGCTCGTCAGGATCGACGAGGCCCCATCGGTCCACCGGCAGGTAGGTGACCTCGAAGCCGGAGCGCTCGAGCACCTGGCAGGCGTGCAGGACCGCGTGGTGCTCGATCGAGCTGGTGACGATGTGCCGTCCGCGCGCGGATGCGGCCCAGGCAATGCCCTTGACCGCGAGGTTGTCGGACTCCGTCCCGCCACTGGTGAAGACGATCTCACGTGGCTTCGCACCGATGGCGCGCGCAATCGTGTCGCGTGACTCGTCGAGCGCCTGGCGCGCACGGCGGCCCGCGGCGTAGATGCTCGACGGGTTGCCCCAGTGCTCGGTGAAGTACGGCAGCATCGCCTCGAGCACCTCGCGCCGCACCGGCGTCGTCGCGGCGTGGTCGAGGTAGATCATGACCGCCCGATGATACCCACCCGACGCAGCATCAGCCGCCGCCCTGCTCCTCGACCACGCGAAGGTGCAGCTCATCGAGCTGCTTCGGGGCGAGCGGTGAGGGGGCGCGCATCATGGGGTCGGTGCCCGACTGCGTCTTCGGGAAGGCCATCACCTCGCGGATGTTGTCGACCTGCGCGTAGAGAGCAGCCCATCGGTCCAGTCCGATGGCGATCCCGCCGTGCGGTGGGGCGCCGTACTCGAGCGCGTCGAGCAGCGCGCCGAATTCGTCGCGCATGCCCTCGACGGTGTGGCCCATCAGCGCGAACGCCTTCTCGAGCAGCGGCCGCTGGTGGATCCGGATCGAGCCGCCACCCGACTCCCAGCCGTTGAGCGCCAGGTCGTACTGCTGCGCACGGACCGCGCCGGGATCGGTCTCCATGAGTGGGATGTCCTCGGGCACCGGCGCGCTGAACGGGTTGTGGGTGGCGTCCCAGCGTCCCCCCTCCGCGTCCCAGGTGAACATCGGGAAGCGGTGGACCCACACGTAGCCGAGCACGCCGGGCTGGCGCAGGCCAAGCCGCTCCCCCATCTCCAGCCGCACGTAGCCCAGCGCCTCGGCGGCGGCGATGCGGTCGGCGTCGGCCACGGCGAGGACGAGATCACCCGCCTCAGCCCCGGTCGCTGCGAGCAGCTGCGTCTCGTGGCCCTCCACGAACTTCGCCGCAGGCCCATGGAGGGCGCCGTCCGCTTGCACGGCGAGATGCACCAGTCCCTTTGCACCGTGCCGCTTCGCGAGGTCGATCAGCTCGTCGAGCTGTTTGCGGGAGTAGTTGCCGCAGCCGGCCGCGACGATCGCGAAGACCGCGCCACCGGCGGCGATGGGATCGGCGAAGACGCGGAAGTCGATGCCGCGCACCGTATCGGTCAGGTCGGTGAGCTCCATCCCGAAGCGGATATCGGGCTTGTCGGACCCGTAGCGGGCGATCGCATCGGCGTAGGTCAGGCGCGGAAACGGCTCCTCGAGGATCGGGCGCTCGGGCAGGACCTCTTTGGCGACCCGGGTGACGACGCGCTCGACGGTCGAGATCACGTCCTCCTCGGCCACGAAGCTCATCTCGATGTCGACCTGCGTGTGCTCCGGCTGCCGGTCGCCGCGCAGGTCCTCATCGCGGTACGCATGCGCGAGCTGGAAGTAGCGGTCGTAGCCGGCCACCATCAGCAGCTGCTTCAGCTGCTGCGGGCTCTGCGGCAGGGCGTAGAAGTCGCCGGGGCGCAGGCGCGACGGCACCACGAAGTCGCGTGCCCCCTCCGGCGTGCTCCGGATCAGGGTGGGCGTCTCGATCTCGACGAAGTGCTCGTCCTCGAGCGCTCGTCGGATCGCCGAGGCGAGGCGCGAGCGGAGGAGCATGCGCTGCTGCATCGGCGGACGCCGCAGGTCCAGGTAGCGGTGTTTCAGCCGCAGCGATTCGTCGAGCCCCGGCTGCTCCTCGTTGATGTAGAACGGCGGCACCTTGCTCGGGTTGAGCACCTCGAACCGATC
>JBDTNK010000105.1:0-5114 GCA_039933775.1 Chloroflexota bacterium
TTCACCGATGCCGACGTTCGGCTGCTGTCGACGCTGGCCGGAAGCCTGAGCGTGGCTCTCGAGAACGCGCGGCTGTTCGATGAAACCAAGCGCCTGTTGGCCGAGACCGACGAGCGCGCCGCGGAGCTGGCCGTCGTCAACAGGGTCCAACAGGGCCTTGCGCAGAACGTGGACATGCAGGCGATGTACGACCTCGTCGGCGACAAGATCCAGGAGATTTTCGAGGCCCAGGTCGTCGACATCGGGATCTACGACCGCACGACCGACACGATCCACTATCCGTACACGATCGAACGCGGCAAGCGCCTGCCAGACGTGCCGACAACAGCCAGCAAAGGGATCCGCCACGAGGTGCTCGCCTCGCGTCAGCCGCTGCTGATCAACAGCGATATCCGCCGGCACGCTCGCGAGCGCGGGTGGCCCCTGGAGATCCAGGGCGAAGAGCCAAGGTCGGGACTCTGGGTCCCGCTGGTGGTCGGCGATCAATCGCGGGGTGTCATCTCGCTTCAAAACCTGGATCGCGAGCATGCGTTCTCGGAATCGGATGTTCGGCTGCTCACGACACTGGGGTCGAGCCTCAGCGTGGCGATCGAGAACGCGCGACTCTTCGACGAGACCAAGCGGCTGCTCGCCGAGACCGATCGTCGCGCGGCCGAGCTTTCGATCGTCAACGACGTGCAACGCAGCCTCGCGGCCGAGGTCGACGCGCAGGCCATGTACGAGCTCGTGGGCAAGCGCGCGAGCGACGTCTTCGACACCCACGTCGTCGACATCGCGATCTACGACGAGGCAACCGAGACGATGGAATTCCCGTTCACCATCGAGCGCGGCGAGCGCTCCCCGGTCGAGACGCGCCCCGTGATGGGATTCCGCAAGCACGTCATCGAGACACGAGAGCCGTTGCTCATCACCCACGATCTTCGCAAGGTCGGGGCCGAGATGGGCCAGCCGAAGCAGCTGAGCGGCGAGCCAGCCCAATCGGCCATCTTTGCCCCGCTACTGCTGGGCGATCGCGTCCTGGGGGTGATCTCGCTCCAGAACCTCGATCGTGAGGATGCGTTCAACGAGGCCGATGTCTCGCTGCTGACGACGATTGCCGCATCCCTGAGCGTCGCGCTGCGCACCGGCCGGCTGATCGACGAAACGCGCCAGCGCGTCGGCGAGCTCGGCACGATCAACACCGTGGGCCAGGCGCTCACTACTCAGCTCGAGGTCGGGCCGCTGCTGGCGCTCGTCGGCGAGAAGACGCGGGAGGCCTTCGACGCGGACATCACCTACGTCGCGCTGCTCGACGAGGAGTCGGGCATCATCGACTTCCCGTATTTCGTTGAGACCGGCAGCGATGCGGGCCAGGCGTCGCTGCCGCTGGGCACCGGTCTCACCTCCCGTGTCATCCAGAGCGCCGCGCCGCTGCTCCTCAATCGCGAGGAGGACTGGGACGAGCTGGGCGATCGTGGTGTTGGAACGCGCGCTCGCTCCTACCTCGGCGTACCGATCATGGTCGGCGACCGGGCCATCGGCGCCATGAGCGTTCAGAGCACGACCACCGACAGCCGGTTCGGCGAGGCGGATGCGCGCCTGCTGGCCACGATCGCGGCCAATGTCGGCGTGGCCGTTCAGAACGCTCGTCTCTACGACGAAACGCGGCGCCGCGCCGACGAGATGGCGGGGCTCGCCGACGTCGGTCGAGAGATTTCTGCAACCCTCGAGCTGTCGGCCGTGCTCGAGGTCATCTGTTCGGGAGCAATTCGACTGCTCAGCGCCGACGCCGGCGCCGTCTTCCTGCCCGACGAAGGCGGCGAGACGTTCCGCGCCGTCGTGGCGCAGGGTGACATCGCGGAGCAGCTCCGCGCATCGGTCATCACCCGAGGAACCGGGATCATCGGTGATATCGCGGTCACCGGGAAGCCGGAGGCCATCAATCATCCGCACGTTGATCCCCGCGCGGTGACGATCGAGGGCACCGACGAGGTCGAGGACCGCCTGATGGCAGTGCCGCTCACGGTGCGTGGCCAGGTCGCCGGGATCCTGGCCGTGTGGCGCACCGAAGCCCGAACCCTGTTCAGCAATGCGGACCTCAGCTTCCTCATCGGCCTGTCGCAGCAGGCGGCCATCGCTCTGGAGAATGCCCGGCTCTTCGGTGAGGCGCAGGAGTCACGCGAGGCGGCGGAGCAGGCGAACGCGGCCAAGAGCAGTTTTTTGGCGGCCATGAGCCACGAGATCCGCACCCCGCTCAACGCCATCATCGGCATGAGCGGGCTGCTGGCGGACACGCAGCTCGACGACGAACAACGCGACTTCGCTGAGACGGTCCGCACCTCCGGCGACGCGTTGCTGACGATCATCAACGACGTCCTGGACTTCTCGAAGATCGAAGCGGGGCGCGTCGACATGGAGAACGCGCCGTTCAACCTTCGCGATACCGTCGAGGTCTCGCTCGACATCATCGCGCCCGCGGCAGCGAAGAAGGGTCTCGAGCTGGTCTACGCCGTGGACGAGGAGCTGCCCGCGACGCTCGTCGGCGACGCCGGCCGCCTGCGCCAGATGCTGCTGAACCTGCTGTCGAACGCCGTGAAATTCACCGAGCGCGGCGAGGTCGTCGTCACAGTCGGCGGCAGCCAGCTGGAGGCCGCCAGACCCGGCGGTCTTGGGCGTTGGGAGATCCGCGTCGACATCCGGGACACGGGCATCGGCATTCCGACGTCGTCCATGGACCGGCTCTTCCAGTCCTTCAGCCAGGCCGATGCTTCGATCGCGCGCCGCTATGGCGGCACGGGGCTGGGCCTCGCCATCAGCCGTCGGCTGGCCGAGCTGATGGACGGGACGTTGACAGTCGAGAGCGAGGGCGTGCCGGGCGAGGGCAGCGTCTTCCACCTGGCCGTCCGCATGCCACTGGCGGAGGCCGATGCCGTCGCGCCCAGCCGCCCGGCGCGCATCGAAGCCGACTTGAGCGGTCGCACCGTGCTCATCGTCGATGACAACGCGACGAACCGTCGAATCCTCGTTGCCCAGACCGCGCGCTGGGGCATGGTGCCCCGCGAGACCGGCTCACCGCTGCAGGCGCTCGAGTGGCTCGAAAAGGGCGAGCGGTTCGACATCGCGCTGTTCGACCTGCTGATGCCCGAGCTCGACGGCGTCGAGCTCGCCGTCCGCGCCCGCACAGCCGAAGACGCGGCGCACCGCGAGCGCACGCCGCTGGTGATCCTCTCATCGGTCGGAATGCGCGACCGTGATGGTGGTCCGATTGCCGCCTGGCTTGCGAAACCTGTCAAGCCCTCGGCGTTGCACGACACGATCGCCACCGTCCTGCTCGGGGCGGTGCCGGCCGCGCCGGCGCCTGCGAAAGTTGCGACCACCGGCGATGGTCAGCTTGCCGAGCGCCATCCGCTGCGGATTTTGCTCGCCGAAGATAACGCCGTGAACCAGAAGCTCGCCCTGCGCCTGCTTGCCCAGCTCGGCTACACCGCGCAGGTCGCCGGCGACGGTATGCAGGCGATCGCGGCGCTCGAGCAGGAGCGCTTCGACGTGGTGCTGATGGACGTTCAGATGCCCGAGCTCGACGGCCTGGGGGCGACGCGTCAGATTCGCGCTCGCTGGCCGGAGTGGCCGCTGTGGATCGTGGCGATGACCGCGAACGCCATGGCCGGCGATCGCGAAGCATGCCTGGCAGCGGGCATGAACGACTACCTGAGCAAGCCGATTCGTCCGCCTGAGCTGGCCGCCGCCCTCGAGCGGACGCCGGAGACCCAGCCGATGGCTGCGCCGGCGGGCGGCGGCAACCGAATGAAACGAAAGGCGCGCCGCCGTGCACGAGCCTGATCAGCCACTCCTCGACGAGGCGACACTCGCGGAGCTGGCGGTCTCTGTGGGCGGGGACATCGCCTTCGTGAGGGAGCTGATCGAGGCGTACCTTGGCGATGCGCCACAGCAGATCGAACAGATCCGCAGGGCCGCGGACGCCGGCGATGCGGCGTCGGTGGTGCGACCCGCGCATACGCTCAAATCGAGCAGCGCGACGGTCGGCGCCCAGCGGCTGGCGTCCCGAGCTCGACGGCTGGAGCTTGCGAGTCTGGTGAACGAGCTCGAGGGCGCGCGCGAGGATCTGGACGGTCTGGATGGCGAGTGGCAGGTCACCGGTGCGGCGCTTCGGGAGTGGACCGCCAAGGCGACGAGCCGATGAGCAACGGCATCGCGCTCGTCGTCGACGACAGCCTCGTCAACCGCCTGGTCCTGGTGCGGCAGCTCGAGGCATTGGGCCTCGAGGTGCTGCAGGCCGAGAACGGCGTCGCCGCGCTGGAAGTGCTGCGGCAGCGGCCGGCCGAGATCGACGTCGTCCTGCTCGACGTGCTGATGCCGCAGCTCGACGGTTACCAGACCCTGGCGGCGATGAAGGACGACGAGGCGATCCGCCACATCCCGGTCATCATCGTCTCCGGCGTCGAGGAGCTCGAGAGCGTCGTCCGATGCATCGAGCTGGGCGCGACCGACTACCTCGCCAAGCCCATTGAGCCCAGCATCCTGCGCGCGCGGATCAATGCCTCGCTGAGCGCGAAGCGCATGCGCGACATGGAGCGGGACTACCTCGCGCGACAGACCGCGCTGACGGAGACCATCGAGCGTCAGAAGGAGGAGCTCAGCCGATTCCTCTCGCCGCAGATCTCCGCACTGATCGCCTCGGACGAAGGGGAGCAACTGCTCAGCGGGCATCGGCGCCAGATCACGGCGGTCTTCTGCGACCTGCGCGGCTTCACCACCTTCGCAGAGCAAGCCGAGCCCGAGGAGCTGTTTGCGGTCCTTGGCGCATACCACCGGCTCATCGGCGAAGCGATCCTGGAGCACGAGGGCACGCTCGAGCATTTCGCCGGCGACGGTGTGATGACCTTCTTCAACGACCCGGTTCTGCAGCCCGATCACGTCGAGCGCGCGGTGCGCATGGCGCTCGCTGTGCGCGAGCGCTTCCAGCCGCTGACAGCCGGGTGGCGCAAGCGTGGGTACGAGCTGGGCCTCGGCGTCGGTATCGCGGTTGGCTACGCGACACTGGGCCGCATCGGCTTCGAAGGACGCTACGACTATGGCGCCATCGGCAACGTGGTGATCATGGCCTCGCGGCTGAG
>JBDTNK010000106.1:0-5110 GCA_039933775.1 Chloroflexota bacterium
GCGTATGGCGCAACCACCCGCTCGGGCACCGCCTCCAGGATCCTGCGCGGGTCCGCGGATCGATGGCTGAACTCGATCTTTGTGCGAACGGGCGAGCGTCGACCGGCCTCGATCACCATCGGCTTCCAGCGCTGCGTGGTAGTCGTCTGCTTGGGCTTGGTCACCTGATCCAGTACCAGTCCCCGACTGCGAAGCAGGATCTCGATGGCTGGCGACTTTAATGCCTCGTCGATCTTCGCCTCGAGCTTCCAAGGCTCGATCTCGATCGCATCCAGATCGATGTCCTCCGAGTACCGAAGGCTTCCGAAGAAGTAGCGCAGGCTGGCGCCACCCTTGAGCACGTACCGTGACTGATTCAGGCGTGCCTGCAGCACCTGGAGAAACGCCAGGTGGAAGAACTCGATGACCTGCGCGTCGGTCAGCCGGCTATCGCTCATGAGGGCTAACGATACGACTTATTGCCTGAATAAGCAACAATGTGTATCGCTAACATGGACATCACTCATGGCTCTGTCGTCCCGTGACCTAAGCGCACCGTAGGGTATCGACGACACAAGACAACCCGATGCGAGCCGCCGCCGGCGTTGTGCCACAGCGCTCAGACCTCGCTGCGACTGCCAGCCAGACGGCCACTTTCGGGTGTGCTGGACAAGGTCCCCGCCCCACGGCCCTCTGGGCCGAGCCGGAACACGCGCCGGTGAACGCGCTGGGTATCCGTTAGGATCCGGATTGAGCGTCGCGGCCAGCTTCTTGCGCGTACGGTCCGTTTCCCTTTTTGCGGTCAGGGTCGGGACTGCTGGCACAGGACTGGTGATCGTTGACAATGAAGACCGTGGGTGGACCAGCGACTCCCGCGCGGACGCTCCACCGCGGGCTATCATTCGCGGCGCTCTGCCTCGGCGTCGTGCTGCTCGGCCCCGCAGCCGCGCACGGTGTGAATGCGGCCGCGGGCGAGGTTCGCGTGCTCAGCGTGGATGGCATCATCAATCCGATCTCTGCCCGCTACCTGGTGCGCGGCATCGAGCAGGCCGCCGAAGATGGGGACACCGCGGTGCTCATCGAGCTGGACACGCCCGGTGGCCTGCTCGACGCCACCCAGGAGATCACCGGGGCGATGCTCAACGCGCGCATCCCGGTGATTGTCTACGTCACGCCGGCCGGCACGCACGCCGCATCGGCCGGCACCTTCATCACCATGGCCGCACACGTGGCGGCCATGGCGCCGAGCACGCGGATCGGGGCGGCCACCCCGGTCAGCGGGGACGGCCAGGAGATCCCCGAAGACCTGCGCACCAAGATCATCAACGACACCGCCGTCTACGCTCGCAGCATCGCCGAGGCTCGTGAAAGGAACGCCGACTGGGCTGAAGATGCGGTTCGCGACGGGGTCTCGGTCGGAGCGGAGGAGGCGGTCGAACTCGACGTGGTTGACCTGGTCGCTGTCAATCGCGCGGAGCTGCTCGCGGCGATCGACGGGATGACGGTTCGCCTGCTCGACGGTGAAGTCACGCTGGGCGCGGCTGGCGCGCTGGTGGTCGAGGAACCGATGTCGCCGTTCGAGGAGTTCCTGATGGTCCTCTCCGATCCGAACATCGCGCTCATCCTGCTCAGCCTTGGGACGCTCGGCATCTACTTCGAGCTCAGCAGCCCGGGCGCGTTCTTCCCGGGCATCTTCGGCGCGATCGCCCTCATCCTGGCGCTCTTCAGTCTCGGCACGTTGCCGATCAACTACGCCGGGCTGGCGCTGCTCCTCTTTGGGCTCGCGCTGCTGGGCGCCGAGATCTGGGTGGCGTCCGGCGGGGTGCTGGGCATCGGCGGTGGGATAGCGTTCGTGCTGGGGGCCCTGATCCTGGTCGATGACAGCCAGGCGCCGTTCCTCGAGATCAGCCGGCCGTTGATCTTCGGCATCACCCTGGGCCTCGTCGCCTTCGTCCTGTTTGCGCTACAGGCGGTGATGCGCACCCGACGGCAACCCGCCTACATCGGTGGCGGCGAAATGGTCGGACGCGAGGGCATCGTGCGCGGCACGTCATCGGTCTTCGTGGAAGGCGAGCTGTGGCGGGCGCGTCTTGCCGAAGCCGACACGACAATGAGCCCGGGAGATCACGTCAGAATCATCCGTCGAGACGGACTCGACCTCATCGTGGAAGGGCTGCCCGCGGCAGCCAACCAGAAGGAGACCTAGATGGAAGACCTCATCGGCCTGCTGCCCGTCCTGGCCGTCGCGGCGGCCATCATCCTCAGCCTCGTCGGCGCCGCGGTGAAGGTGGTGCAGGAGTATGAGCGCGGCGTGATCTTTCGACTCGGCCGGCTGATCGGCGCGAAGGGGCCGGGACTGTTCTTCATCATCCCGTTCATCGACCGCATGGTGAAGATCGACCTTCGGGTCGTGACGCTCGACATCCCGAGCCAGGAGGCCATCACCCGCGACAACGTCACGGTGCGCGTGAACGCCGTCTGCTATTTCCGCGTCGTCGATCCGGAGGCGGCGGTGGTACGGGTCGAGAAGTACCTGATCGCCACGCTGCAGATTGCGCAGACCACGATGCGCTCCGTGCTCGGCCAGTCGGAGCTCGACGAGCTGCTCAGCAAGCGCGAGGAGATCAACACGCGCCTGCAGCAGATCATCGATGAGCAGACCGCGCCGTGGGGCATCAAGGTCAGCATCGTCGAGGTGAAGGACGTTGAGCTGCCGCAGGAGATGAAGCGCGCGATGGCGCGGCAGGCGGAGGCCGAGCGGGACAAGCGGGCGAAGATCATCAACGCGGAGGGCGAGTTCCTGGCCGCCGAGCAGCTCGCCAACGCGGCGAACATCATCAACGAAGCGCCAAGCGCTCTCCAGCTGCGCTACCTGCAGACGCTCGTCGACATCAGCTCAGACCAGAGCTCGATCATCATCTTCCCCCTCCCGATGGACCTGTTGAGCGCGTTCATCGGCGGTGGCGGCGCACGCCCAGCGGTACCGCCGGCGGCCCCGACCTCGGGCGAGGGATCAACCGGTTCGGCCGCATGACCCGCGGCCACCCTTGGCGGCCGGTCTTCCGGCGCCGGTCTACTCGGGAGCGTGTACCCGGTTCCCTGCCACGGCGACCGCCACGCCCGCGGTGATGAGCAGCACGCCGACGAGATCGGCCATGGTCATCAGCACGACCAGCAGCCCCACAACGGAGATCAGCAACCCCCCGACGAGCGCGAACCCGGGTCGCATGGTGGCACTCCGGTGTATTGGATGCCGCCCCGGCAGGAGGGCGGCCTGGGCACCATCATCGGTCAGCGTTAGGGGTCTTCGGTATGGCCCTATTGGTGACCGATGCCCGGACTACCTGCGAGGTGCTCACTCGAACCCGCCGATGCTGGCGGTGAGCGGTGTCCGCGCGGCGAGCCGCGCCGGATAGATCGCTGCCCCGGCGGCGACCCCGATGCCCAGCAGCACCACGGCCAGCAGCAGTGCCCACGGCACCACGAGCCCGGCGGCGAAGTCGCCGGCGCCGGTGCTGACCACGGCCCAGCCCACTACCAGCCCGATGACGGCCGCCGCGAGTCCAGCCACGGCACCCATGATCGCGCCTTCCGTCACGATCATGGCCTGCACGCCCGATGCGGTCATGCCGTGCGCCCGAAGGATTGCGATCTCGCGCAGGCGCTCGATGACGCCCATAGCCAGGGCGTTCACGATGCCGAGCGCGGCGACGATCACGGCGATCAGCGCCAGGACATCGAACAGCCCGACCAGCCGGTCGAGCGAGCGCGACAGGTCAGCGGCCAGCTGCGGCGCGGTGAGCGCCTCGCCGGCCAGCTGCTGGGCGGTCTGCGTCACCGCCGAGGCGTAGGCGGCGTCGGTGATTCCCGCCTGCGGGATCATGGCCCACAGCGCCGCGCTCGACGCGCCGAGCAGCTCCCGCGCATCGGTCGCGGAGATGAGCAGTGCGCCGTCGCCGGTTCGCCCCGGGAGCGAGTAGGCCACGATGCCGGCGACGGTGAAGGGCACCGCCTCGCCGCCCGGCTCGCCCAGCGGCAGCACGTCGCCGACCACGATGCCATCGCGACGAGCCACGGTCTCCGGGACCAGGACCGACCCGCCGACGCGCAGCGCCTCGAACGCGGCGGCACGCCGCCCCGAGGTCACGATCAGCGCTCCCTCGTCCTGGAAGATGGTGCCGTCGATCCCGGCCACGCTCACCTCACGCGGCTCGTCAGCGCGTGACAGGACGAGTGGCAGCTCGATGATCGGGCTGGCGATGCGCGTCCCGCTCGTCGCCTCGAACGTGCCGCGGAAGGTCTCGATGTCGAGCGGCAGCGGCGCTCGGATGGCGTAGCCACCCGGCAGGATGGAGTCCACCCATCGGTCCGCGGTGGCCCGTGCGCTGCCGGCGACGGTGCCGAGCGCGACGACCGTGCCGAGGGCGATGACGAGGGCGCCCACGGTGAGCCCCGTGCGCGACCGGTCGCGGCCCAGGTTGGCGCGGCCCAGCAGGCCCTGGGCCCCGAAGAAGAGCTCGAATGGCCGGCCGACGATGCGCGACAGCGGATCGAGCAGCAGCGCGACGAGCACCGCGCCGCCGAGCAGCAGCACGATCCCCAGCACGAGCGACAGGATCGGCACGCTGCCGCGATCGACGGGGTAAAGAATCAGCGCGGCAACCAGGACCACGGCCTCGACCCCGAGCAGCCAGCGCACCCGGTTTCCGATTCCCTCCCCCGCCAGGCGCGACGGCCGCAGCGCATCGAGCGGTGAGACGCGCGATGCCGCGACAGCCGGGATGAGCGCGCCGGCCAGCGTGACCCCCATCCCGAGCGCAATCGCCAGCAGCACGATCGGCAGCGAGATCGGCAGTCCCTCGGCCAGCACGCTGCGCGTCACACGCAGGAACCCGATCAGCACCGCCGCCAGCACGATCCCGGCGAGCACGCCGCCAAGGCTTCCGATGAGCCCGATGACGACCGCCTGTCGTCCGAACAGCGCCATCCCCTGCCGCGCGGTCATGCCTGCCGCACGCAGCAGACCGATCTCGCGCATCCGCTCGCGAAGCGTCATCGACATCGTGTTCGCCACCAGGAACGCGCCGACGAGGAGGGCGATGATCCCGAACAGAAAGGCGAGGCCCACGAA
>JBDTNK010000107.1:0-4953 GCA_039933775.1 Chloroflexota bacterium
CGGCACCGACGGTGATGATGCCGTCGGCGTACTTGCCGGTGCGCTTGGCGTTGAGCGGGCCGGCGGTGGCGACGTAGATCGGCACCGGCTGCTCGGGACGGGTGTAGAGCCGCGCCGATTCGAGCGTGAAGTACTCGCCGTCGTGCTTGACGACCTTGCCCGAAAAGAGCTTGGTGATGACCTCGATGGCCTCGAACATCATCGCGCTGCGGATGCCGACCTCGGGCCATTCGCCACCGATGACGTGTTCGTTGAGCGCCTCGCCGGCCCCCAGGCCGAGCCAGAAGCGGCCGGGGTACATGGCGCCCAACGTGGCGGCGGCGTGGGCGATGACGGCGGGGTGGTAGCGGAAGCCGGGACAGGTCACCGCGGTGCCGAAGGGCAGGCTGGTGCGCTGGCCCAGGGCGCCCATGAAGCTCCAGGCGAAGGCGCTCTGGCCCTGCTGCGGGGTCCAGGGCTGGAAGTGCTCGCTGACCTGGAAGCCGGCCTCGAAGCCGGCGTGCTCCGCCTGTTCCGCCCAGTCGAGCAGCTCGGTCGGATGGAACTGCTCGAGCATGGCGGCGTAGCCGATCTTGGTCATCGCTGTGTCGTGTGCTCCGTGTGCGTGCGTGGACCGCGAAGCCTACCGAACTGCGGCCACGATCGCCTCGCCGTCACGGCCTACGTGATCCTGCGCCGCCACCGCTGACCGCCACGGCCGAGACGATCCACGGCCGCGACCCCTCTGACCCAACTGGGTGAGTCAAACCGAGCAGCTGGGCTGGTTTCAGTGTGATCTGACCCACCCGTTTGGTTCAAGCGATGGCCAGCCGGTCGAGCGACAGCCAGCGAGTCGGGCGGAGGCGGCTCAGGATCGACTTCCCCAGAGTCTGGGCTCGCCGCGATGCACGTGCACGCCTCCGATCTCGCCGCCGCCGTCGAGCCATCCGCCCAGGTGTTCGATCGCCGAATCGGCGCGGTCCTGGGAGAGGCCCTCTTCGACAGCCGCGTCGAGGTCTGCCTGGACCGATGCGACGACCGACGACTTCACCTCGTCGTAGGAAACGCCGAGCTGCTCGGCAAGCGTCTCGAGCGAGCCCGCGTCCCGCAGCTGCTCGATGAGCTCGCTGCCCTGGATTCCCAGCGCCTCCGCCGCGGCTCCGAACACGTCTCCGCCGGCGAAGCCTCGCGCCAGTCCATGGCCGAAGCCGCGCACCCAGCCCGCCCTCAGGAGACCGCAGCCGTCGCCCTCAGCCGCGTCGACGCGCTCGCGCAGCGCCGTGGCGCGCTCCTCTGAGAGATCGCCTGCGGCGATGGCGGCATCGATCGCCGCGTTCGCGGCAGTCTTGCCCGCATCGGCGACCGCGTTGCGCGTGACGCCGAGCTCCGTGGCGAACGCATCGAGGAAGGTGTCGCAGTATGCGCCGCGAGAGCCCCCGAAGCCGCCGGAGCCGTCGGCGGGATCGGTCTCATCGCCCGCCAGGACAGACCCGATGAGCGTGCCGCCGATGAGGGCCGAGACGATGAGGGCGCCCGCCGCGCCCAGGACCTTGGTGAGTGGCATGAGATGGGTTCCTTGCGTGATTCGAGCGGCCAGCGTGGGCCATGACCGATGAAGATCGCGGCAAGATGGGACGCATCGGTCTTCATATCGTCTGAATCTGTGCGCCGTACGATGCGCCGATGAGCGCCCGGATCCTGGTCGTGGAGGACGAGCCGCAGCTGCGCGGCATTCTGCGGCTGTACCTCGAGCGCGAGGGCCACGAGGTGACCGAGGCGGGGGACGGGCAGGCGGCGCTGGCGGCCTTCGACGCACAGCGATGTGACCTCGTCATCCTGGACCTGATGCTGCCCGGCATGCAGGGCGAGACGGTGCTCGAGGCGCTGCGCGACGCGGGCAACGTGCCGGTCCTCATCACCTCGGCCAGGCGCAGCGACGCCGAGCGGATCGCGGGACTGCGGGCGGGGGCGGACGATTACCTGGCCAAGCCGTTCAACCCGCACGAGCTGACCGCGCGGGTCGCCGCCATCCTGCGACGCAGCCGCGCCGCCTCCGACCTTGAGCCGCCGCCCGTCCTGAGCCTCGATCGCGGCCGGCTCGTCCTCGATCCGGGGTCGCGGCGCTACACGCTTGCTGGGGCCGGCGCCGGCAGCAGCGCAAACAGCGGCCGGCTCACGCCGGGCGAGGCGTCGCTCCTGGTGGCGCTCGCCGCGCGACCCGGCGTGGTGGTGAGCCGCCAACGGCTGCTCGGCGTTGTGGCGCGGCGTCCGGACGAGGTCTACGAGCGCGTCGTCGACGTGCACGTCGCCAATCTGCGTCGCAAGCTCGGCGACGATGCGGGCGCCCCGTGGCTCATCGAGACCGTGCCGGTCAGCGGCTACCGGCTCGTGGCACAGCTGGACCCGCAGGCATGATGCGCGGCCGCCCGCTGGCGCTGCGTCTGGCGCTGGTGCTCGCAGGCGTCGTGATTGTCGTGCTCGTCGCGGCCGGCTGGGTCGTCAACCGTGCCGCAAGCCGCTCGCTCGAGGAGACGTTGCAGCCGCGCGACGAGCAGCGCCTGGAGTTCGCGGTCTCGATCGTCGAGGATGCGCTGGCGCGCGACGTCGGAAGTCGCGGCCTCCACGTGCTGCTCGAGCGCATCGTCGACCAGGGCAGAGGTCACGTGCGTCTCCTGGACGCGGACGGAACTGTCGTCGCCGAAGCGGGTCGTGGTCCAGCGACGGGTGCGGAGGTCCAGCGGGTCACGCGCGACCTGTCGGTCGACGCCGGCGGCGGCAGCCTGGAACTGTCCGTCCCGAACCCACAGGCGCCATTCGTGCGCACCTTCAACGCCGCGCTGCTGGTCACCGGCATCGTCGCCGTCCTGGCCCTGCTGATCGCCGCTGCCTTCCTCTCCGATCGACTCACGCGCCCGGTGCGCGAGGTGGCGGCGGCGGCCCGTCGTCTCGGCGGTGGCGATCTGTCCGCGCGAGCGCGTGGCGGATCAGACGCCGAGTCGGCCGAGCTGGCCGGCGCCTTCAATGGCATGGCCGAGCGGCTCGAGCGATCCGAGGAGCTGCGCCGCCGCGCTGCGAGCGACATGGCGCACGACCTTGCGACCCCCGCGACGCTGCTCGAAATGCAGCTCCAGGCGATGCTCGACGGCGTTGTCCCGGCCGATCGCGCCGGGCTCGATCGTGCACGCAGCGCGGCGGCCGCGCTCAACGGCGTGATCGTGCAGCTCGGCGAGCTGATCGACGCCGAGGCCGCGGCGCTCGAACGCCACGCGGAAGACGTGCTGCTCGCGGAGCTGGTGCGTGACGCCGAAGCGGCATTGGCCGCGCTCGCCGTCGAGCGTGGCGTGCGGTTGCACATCGCCACGAGCGGGGATGCGATTGCGCGGATCGATCGCGGGCAGGTCGGACGGGCCCTGCGCAACGTCGTGACCAACGCGCTCCAGCACACGCCTAGCGGCGGCGAGGTGAGCGTCACAGTGAGCGGTAAGGCGATCCGCGTCAGCGACGCGGGAGGCGGCATCGCGGCAGAGGATGAGCCGCACATCTTCGAGCGCTTCTATCGCGCCGACCGGGCCCGCGGCCATGCGGACGGGGTTCGCGGCCGCGCCGACCGCGCCCGCGCCGGCGAGCGCTCGGCTGGCGAGGAGCACGGCGGGAGCGGCATCGGCCTCACCATCGCGCGGGATCTGCTCGCAGCGAACGGCGCGCGCATCGCGGTCGAGGCCACCGGCCCGGCGGGCACGACCTTCCTCATCACGCTCCCGCGCTGATCCGGCGGCTCAGCCGCGAGCTGGGATCTCGTCGTACTCCCAGGAGCGCGGCCGATCCTGCCGCTCCCAGTCGGCGCGCAGGATCGCCATCAGGAACTCGTCGTGGTAGACACCGCGATGGAACCGGTTCTTGCGCAGCCGGACCTCGGTCACGAATCCCGCCTTCTCGTACGAGCGCACCGCACGCGGGTTGTAGTCGAAGACGTGCAGGTAGACCCGATGCAGCCGCATCTCGCCGAACGCGTAATCGAGCAGCGCGTGCATGGCATCGGTGCCGTAGCCCTTGCCCCAGTCGTCGCGCGACGCGATGAAAATCGACGCCTCGGCGGCACCGTTGACGCGATCGATGTCGCGCAGTCCGATGCCGCCGATCGGCCGGCGATCGCCCAGGCGGCAGATCGAGAACTGGTAGACGGTCTCGCCCAGGCCGGCCACCGTCTTCGTGAACCAGCGTTCCTGCGATTCGCGGCCGAAGGGCATCCGAAAGCCGCCGAAATGGCCCAGGTCCCGGTCGTCGAGGTCGACATCGGTGAGATCGGCCTTCTCGAGTGCACGCAGCCAGACCTTGGCACCGCGCAGGAGGGGCAGCCGAGGTGCATCGGTCATGGGGGCGATCATACCCATGCAGCGCGCCGCTCGGACCGGCACTTGCGTAGCATCGCTATGCTCTTCGAGCCGCCGTGCCCTTCGGCAGCGACCGGTGGGGGTCTTGCGAAGGGAATGAATCTGATGAGCCTCCTTGTCACCCGCGAGCTTCTCGCGGTCGCCGCGATGGTCGTGGCGGTCGTGGCGGTGATGCTGCTTCTGCACCTCACCCAATCGCGTCATCGCGCCCAGGTCGATGCGCGCAGCGACGAGCCATCCCACCGCCGCGAGCCCACGGCCAAGCCCTGAGCCGCGCCCGTCGGACGCTGAGAATTCCGACGGTTGCGCCCCCACCATCCCGCGCGTACCGTGGCGAGACCATGGTGTCAGCGTGGGTGAGCCGATTTCCCGAGGGGTGGTGGGGCTACCACTGGGACCCGCCGCGCCCGCTGTCGGCGGTCGAGATCATCGGTACCGGGAGCATCGACGCCCGCCTCATGGCCGCGCTGTGGGCCGTCGTCAGCCGCCGCCGCAGCGTGATGCTGGCAAGCGAGGCGCCGCAGGCCGGCAAGACCACCACGCTCTCGGCGCTCGTCGATTTCCTGCCACCCGACAGCGTCGG
>JBDTNK010000108.1:0-4810 GCA_039933775.1 Chloroflexota bacterium
CTCGTGACCCGCGCGCCGGCGGAGGCGACTGTGCGCGCCGCCCTCGCCACAAGCGGCATCGGGACGGTGCAGCTCGCGGGCTTCGATGCGCCACCGTCGTGGACCGCACGCCTCGACGCGGAGGTCATCGGCGTCATCCATGCCGCGAACAGCGCCCGTACGACGCTGCTGGCGGCAGAGGCGTGGCTGCGCGCCGGCGCCAGCCGGCTCCTCCTCGAGGCGGCCCCCGCAACGCTCGGCGGGGGCGCCGGCGGCGCCGCGCCGCTCGACGTCGCGCGCCGCGTGGGACGCCACGTCCCCGTAGGCATCGCCGGCGGCCTGCGCCCGGAAAACGTGATGGCAGCGGTGGGTCTTGCTCGCCCCGCGTTCGTCGACGCCGCGAGCGGCCTCGAGAGAGACGGCATGACGGATCCGGCGCGGATCGCCCGCTTCGTGCGCCAGGCGCGTCGCGACCCGACCGGGGCCGATCGTGTCGATCGACGCGGCCGCTTCGGCCGCTTCGGCGGCCGCTACGTGCCCGAGACGCTCGTCCCGGCGCTCGCCGAGCTCGAGGCGGCGTGGACGGCGGCGCGTCGCGACCCCGGTTTCCGGGTAGAGGCCGATCGACTGGCACGCGACTTCATCGGGCGTCCCACCCCGGTCTTCGAGGTCCCGCCGGGCGCGCTGCGCGAGGGCGGCGGCATCGGTCCACGGCTATTCCTGAAGCGGGAGGACCTGGCGCACACGGGGGCGCACAAGATCAACAACGCCATCGGGCAGGCGCTGCTCGCGAAGCGGATGGGCAAGCCGCGCGTGATCGCCGAGACGGGCGCCGGGCAGCATGGGGTGGCAACGGCGACCGCCTGCGCCCTGCTCGGGATGGCGTGCGTCGTCTACATGGGCAGCACCGATATCGAACGCCAGGCGCCGAACGTGCGCCGCATGCGCCTCCTGGGCGCCGAGGTGCGCCCTGTCAGAACTGGCAACGGCACGCTGCGCGACGCGCTGAACGAGGCGCTGCGCGACTGGGTCGCGAACGTGGAGACGACCTTCTACGTGCTCGGCTCGGCCGCCGGGCCGCATCCGTATCCCGAGATGGTGGCGCAGCTGCAGTCGGTCGTGGGCCGCGAGGCGCGGAGGCAGATGCTGGCGCAGGCAGGCCGCCTGCCGGACGTGATCCTGGCCTGCGTCGGCGGCGGATCGAACGCGATCGGCATCTTCCGCCCGTTCCTGGACGCGGGATCGCGGCTGATCGGCGTCGAGGCCGGCGGCCGGGGCGACGCGCTGGGCGACAATGCCGCCTCGCTGGGCCTTGGCTCGCCCGGGATCCTGCACGGTGCCTTCACGATGCTGACCCAGACCGATGACGGCCAGGTCATCGAGCCGCACTCCGTCTCAGCGGGCCTCGACTATCCCGGCGTCGGTCCGCAGCTCGCGGCGCTCGCAGCTTCGGGACGCCTGGAGGTGCTGCGATCGACCGATGCCGAGGCGCTCGAGTCGGTGCAGTGGCTGTCGCTTCGCTCCGGCATCGTCCCGGCGCTGGAACCGGCGCACGCGCTGGCGGCCGCGCGGCGCCTGCTGCCCGACCTTGGGCCCGATGCCATCGTGCTCGTCAACCTGTCGGGGCGCGGCGACAAGGACCTCGACATCGTGGCGCGCGAGCTGCCCGGCGCGATGGCCGAGGTGGCCCGATGACGATCGCCGCGCGGGTGCGCGGTCCGCGCGCGGTGCGCGCGGCGTTCGCCTCGGCCTGGGCTGACCGTCGCGCGGCGTTCGTGGTGTACCTCATGGCCGGGTTCCCGTCGGAGGAGGGGGCGCTCGCCTGCGCGGTCGCGGCGCTCGAGGCGGGCGCGGACGTGCTCGAAATCGGCGTGCCGTTCAGCGACCCGCTGGCCGACGGCCCGGTCGTCGCGGAGGCGGGTCGCGTGGCGCTCGCCGCCGGTGGCGCGATCGGCGCCGCGGCGCGGCTGGCCGCGGCGCTGCGCGCGCGCGGTCACGATCAGCCGCTGCTGGCGATGAGCTACCTCAACCCGCTTGCCGCGGCCGGCGAGGCGGCCACGCTGGCGGCGCTGACCGCAGCCGGGGCCGACGGCATGATCGTGCCGGACCTGCCGGCCGGCGAATCGCCGCGCTTCGAACGCCTCGCCGCGGCGCATGACCTCTCACTCACCTTCCTCGTGGCACCGAACAGCGCCCCGGCGCGCGTCGACGCTGCCGTGCGCGCCTCGACCGGGTTCCTGTACGTGGTGCCGCTCTTCGGCGTCACCGGCGCGCGGTCGCAGCTCGCAGTCGGTGCCGCGGAACTCCTCGACCGGATGCGTGTCGCCGCCGCCGGCCGTGCCCCGGTCGCCGCGGGGTTCGGCATCTCGACCGCCGCGCAGATGCGGGTCCTCGAGCCGCATGCCGATGGCCTGATCGTCGGCTCGGCGATCGTCGCTGCCGCCCGCGACGGCGGCGCTGCCGCGGTGGGGGATCTCGTCACCGCGCTTCGCGGCTGACGGGGGCACACTATCTGTCAACTCGTCAGGAGATCCCAACATGTGCTTCGATACTGATGCCCGCCCGCCGCTGCCGCCGATTCGCGGTGCGGCGCTCGACGCGGGCGAACTGACCCTCACCAGCCGTGACGGCACCGAGCTGCGCGCCTACGGGGCGCGCGCCGCGACGCCGGGTGGCGCCGGGATCGTCGTGATCCCCGACGTCCGCGGCCTGCATCCGTACTACGAGGAGCTCGCCCTGCGCTTCGCGGAGGCCGGCGTGCACGCCACGGCGGTCGACCTCTACGCGCGGACCGCGGAGACAGCGCAGCGCGGCGAGGGATTCGAGCACGAGCCGCACGTCGGACAGCTTCGGCCCGAGACGGTGAACGACGACGTCGCCGCCGCGGCCGCGAACGTGCGCAGCGAGGCGGGCGGCGGCGCCGAGCGGCTGTACACCATCGGCTTCTGCCTGGGTGGGCGGATCAGCCTGCTGCAGGCGGCCGCGGGCCTGGGCCTGAACGGCGTCATCGGTCTGTATCCATGGCCGGTGGGGGACCATCGGGCGGGGCTTCCGGCGCCGGCCGACCAGGCACCCATGTTCGCCTGCCCCGTGCTGGCGATCTACGGCGGCGCCGACCGCGGCATCCCAGCGGCGGCGCGCGACGCGTTCGATCGGGCGCTCGACTCCGCCGGCGTCGAACATCGCAGCATCACCTTCGAGGGTGCGCCGCACTCGTTCTTCGACCGCAAGGCCGCGGACTTTGCCGATGCCAGCGACGAGACGTGGCGCGAGGTGCTCGCCTTCATCGGCGGCTGAGCCGCCCGAACAGCAAACACCCGCCGCGGGCAGCCGCGACGGGTGTATCGGTCCAGGAGGAAGCGTCAGGCGTTGAGGGGCGAACGCTCCGGCGTCGTGGTGCGGGCCTCGGAGGGCCGGATCGGTCGCAGGTAGAGCGCCAAAACGATCACGATGTAGCCGAGCCAGCTGATGAACGTGATCCACTCCGGGGTGCTCGTGTAGCCGACGAGCGCTCGAAGCATGGATCCGATCACGCCCAGCGCACCGGCCTCCGGATCGTGGGGCAGCAGGCCGCTGATGTCGAACGCGGTACCGGTGCCGACCGAGATCCAGCCAGCGTCGATGAACTCGTGGACACCGTGAGACAGCAGCCCAGCGGCGATGAAGATGAGCGCGATGCCGGTCCAACTGAAGAAGGTCCGCAGGTTGATGACCCGCGCACCTCGGTACAGCGCATAGCCGATGACGACCGCGATGGCCAGACCGATGATGGCCCCGATGAGCGTGCTGCTGGCCTCGGTGCCGGCGGCGGTTGCCTGTCCCATCAGGAAGAGGGCCGTCTCGATCCCCTCGCGGATGACCGCGGTGAAGGCCAGGATTGCCAGACCGAAGATCCCGCCCTCCATCAGCGCCCGCTCGACGCCCGCGTGCAGCTGGCCCTTGATGTTGGCCGATGTCCGGCGCATCCAGAACAGCATCCAGGTCACCACGGCGGCCGCGATGAGCATCGCGAAGCCTTCGAAGATCTGCTCCGCCGGCGCTTCCAGGCCGCCGATCGTGTTGAAGAGCACGAGCCCGATGACGACGCTCAGCCCGATGGCCGCCCCGGCGCCCAGCCAGATCTTGCCGAAATAACGGCTGTTCCCGGTCTTGGCCAGGTAGGCCAAGATGATGCTGACGATGAGCGCCGCCTCGACGCCTTCGCGGAGGCCGGTCAGCAGTCCGGTGGTGAGAAATCCGAAGTCCAATATCTGCTCCAGGTGCGAGGGAGGCGCCGACGACAGCGGCGGGACCAACGGGAGGTAAGGCTAGCCTTACGCATTCCATTCGTCAATCCAAATCACCCAGCACTTGGTCAGGATTGGCGCGGGCGGGCGGCGGCCACTGCATCGGGCTAGAATTTGACGGTCCCGCATGCCCCGACCCTGTCCTCCCATGGAGCACGAATGATCGACTTTGCCCTGACCGATGAACAGCGCGAGGTGCAGCGCACGTCACGCACCTTCGCCGAGCGCGAGATTCTGCCGCGTGTCGCGGAGATGGACGCCACCGCCACATACGACCGCGGCCTGTACGAGAAGATGGGCGCCGCCGGTTTCCTGGGTCTGCCGATCCCGGAGCGCTACGGCGGGGCGGGGATGGACTACATCGCCTTCGCCCTGCTGTGCGAGGAGATGGAGCGCGCAGATACCGCCTTCCGCGTCATCCTCAGCGTGCACACGGGGCTGAACTCGCTGACCCTGCTGCAGTGGGGCAGCGAGGAGCAGAAGCAGCAGTACCTGGTGCCGCAGGCGCGCGGCGAGAAGATCGCCACCTTCGGGCTCACCGAGCC
>JBDTNK010000109.1:0-4718 GCA_039933775.1 Chloroflexota bacterium
ACACGTTCTTCGAGATGCTCGGCAACTGGAGCTTCGGCGACTACTTCAAGCGCGATGCGATCCACTGGGCATGGAAATTCCTGACCGATGAGCTTGGCATCCCTGCGGAGCGCATCGCCGCCACGGTCTACACCGACGACGACGAGGCACACGCCATCTGGGCCAATGAGATCGGTCTGCCGCCTGAGCGCCTGGTGCGATGGGGAAACATCGCCGCAGGCGACGAGCAGAACTTCTGGCGGATGGGACCGACCGGCCCGAGCGGCCCGTGCAGCGAGCTGCATTTCGACCGTGGAGCGCATCTCTCTGAGGGGCCGGAATGCGTGCCGGACCACTCGGAGACGTGCCCGCGCTGGCTCGAGGTCTGGAACCTGGTCTTCATGGAGTTCGATCGCGCCGCCGACGGGACGCTGACGCCCCTCCCCTTCCGCAGCGTGGACACGGGGATGGGGCTCGAGCGCCTCGCGAGCGTCGTGCAGGGCGTCGACTCCAACTACCGGACGGATCTTTTCGTGCCGATCATCGAGCGGCTCGCCCGGTTCATCGGCCACGACCCCGAGACGGTCGAGAGCGAGCGCTTCAGCTACCAGGTGGTGGCCGACCACAGCCGCGCCATGACCTTTCTCATCGGGGAGGGGGTCAAGCCCTCCAACGAGGGAGCCGGGTATGTGCTGCGGCGGATCATGCGTCGGGCGGTGCGCCATGGGCGGCTGATGGGCATCGAGGGGCCCTTCCTAGGAGAGACGGTGGGCGTGGTGATCGACCTGATGCACGACGCGTATCCGCAGCTCGCCGCCGAGCGCGAGCGGATCCTGGCCGAGGTCGGTGCCGAGGAGGCCAAGTTCGCCCGGACACTGGTTGCCGGATCGGAACGCCTGGCGCAGCTCGTCGGGGCGGCGGGCGAGCACGGCACGATCGGGGGCGAAGACGCATTCCGGCTCCACGACACCTTCGGCTTCCCCATCGATCTCACCGTGGAGATGGCGGCGGAGCGCGGCGCGTCGGTCGACCGAGCGGGCTTCGACGCGGCGATGGCGGGGCAGCGCGAGCGGTCGCGCGGCGCGAAGGCCATAGGGCTCGATCTGGACGCGTCGCTGGTGGGGTTGCGCAGCGCGTTCGTCGGCTACCCGAACCAGACCGATGTCGACGCTGCCACGGTCCTGGGCAGCGCGCCGGCCGGCGAGGGCCGCACGGCCGTGGTCCTGGATCACACCCCCTTCTACGCCGAAGCCGGTGGCCAGATCGGCGATCGTGGCGAGCTCGTCGGGGAGCGTGGGCGGCTGGCGGTGCTGGATACGCAGCGCGCCGGCGACGCGATCGTGCACCTGGGAGTGCTGGACGGGGCGTTGGACGTGGGCGACGCCGTGGCGGCGCACGTCGATCCCGAGCGACGGATGGGGGCGGCACGCAACCATACCGGCACGCACCTGCTGCACCGCGCCCTGCGCGACGTGCTGGGCGAGCAGGCCAAGCAGGCGGGCTCGTACGTGGGACCGGACGGCCTGAGATTCGACTTCCCGGCCAGTGGTGCGACGCCGCGCGAGGCGCTGCGCGAGGTCGAGCACATCGTCAACGCCCAGATTCGGCGTGATGCGCCGGTCAAGCCGCAGGTCATGAGCCTGACCGATGCGCAGGCGCTGGGCGCGGACATGTTCTTCGGCGAGAAATATGTCCCCGACTCGGTGCGCGTCGTGCAGGTTGACGGCTACAGCAAGGAGCTGTGCGGCGGCACCCACGTCGCCGCCACCGGCCAGATCGGGCAGCTCCTGATCACCGGTGAGTCGAGCATCGGTGCCGGCCTGCGACGCATCGAGGCGGTGACCGGCGCCGCGGCCGACGAGCTTGTCGCGCGCCGGCTCGAGGCGCTGCACGAGGCGGCGCAGCTGCTGGGGGACCGCGAAGAGAACGTGCCGGCGCGCGTCGAGGCGCTGCTGGCCCGGCTGCGCGAGGCGGCGCGGGCCGCGAAGGCGCCGAAGGCGAGTGCCGCGCGGCTGGATGCGACCGCGGCGCTGCACGATGCGCAACAGGCCGGCGAGACGAGGGTGATCATCCAGCGCTTCGACGACGCGGATGCGGCGGCGCTGCGCCGCCTCGCCGACGACGTGCGCGGGCAGACCGGTCGCTTCGTGGCCGTCGCGGCGGGCAGCGCGCACGAGCAGCCGGCGCTGCTCGTCGCCGCCAGTCGCGACCTGGTGGCCGATGGCTTCGACGCCGGCGCCATCATCCGCGCGGCGGCGCCGCTCATGGGCGGTGGCGGCGGCGGCAGGCCGGACCTGGCGCAGGCCGGCGGGCGTGACATCGCGGGGTTGGACGCGGCCCTGCGTGAGGCGGGACGGCTGGCGCTGGAGGCGCTGCAGCGCATCGAAGGCAGCGGTGGCTGACGCGCGGCCCGCGGCAATCATCCGCTACCTGGCGCTCGACCATGGTGCGCGCCGGATCGGCGTGGCGGTGGCCGATGGCGAGACGCGGATGGCCTTCGCGCGGCCCGCGATCATGACGCGTGGGGCCGACGCAGCCGCGCAGCAGGTCGCCCAACTGGCCCGCGCCGAGGGCGCCTCGTGCGTCATCATCGGCCTGCCCCTGCACGCCGACGGCGGCGAGGGCGAGCAGGCCACCGCGGTTCGTGCGTTCGGAGCGCGACTGACGAGCCTGGGGCTCGCGGTCGAGTTCCACGACGAACGACTCTCGAGCTGGCAGGCATCGACGGAGCTGGCAGCATCGGGCGCAAGCGCGGAGCGCCACAGCGGGACGCTCGATTCAGCTGCGGCGCGCATCATCCTGCAGGATTACCTGGACTCGAAGGAGACCCCATGAGCCACCGTCCCGGCTGGGAGCGTGATGAGCAGCGCAACGCCCGCATCCGCGATCTGGTCGAGGCGCGCAACGCCCCGATTCGCCGGCAGCGCGCGTTCCAGCCGATCATGCTCATCGTCTGGTTCGGGGTCGTGATGGCTGTCGCGGCGCTCGTCTTCTGGCTCGGCTTCCTGGCCTTCTCGCCGCGGGTCATGAGCTGGGTGGAGGGCAACCCGGGGGCCATCGAGAACGGCCTGGTCCGAGATTTCGTCGAGTGGTACGAGCCCGAATCGCTGGCGGATGCCCCTGCCAGCACCGAACGCGACCTCGTCAGCTTCGAGATCCCCGAGGGCGCCACCGACACGCAGATCGGCCAGCTCCTCAAGGAGGCGGGCCTGATCAGGAGCCCCATCGCGTTCCAGTGGGCCATCATCCAGGCCAACCGCGAGGGAACGCTGGCGACCGGTGTCTACGATCTGTCGCCCACCATGCGCCCCTCGCAGATCATCTCGCGCCTCGTCGGTGAGTCGATCGTGACCACCAACGTCACGATCCGCGAGGGCCTGCGCCTCGAGGAGATCGTGGCCGCCTTCGAGGGCTCGGGCATGAAGATGGACCTGGCGGCCCTCACCGAGGTGCTGCGCAATCCGCCCGAGGAGCTGAAGGCCGAGTTCGACTTCCTGGCCGAGCTGCCGGCCGGCCGCTCGCTCGAGGGCTACCTGGCCCCGAACACGTACAACTTCGATGTCGAGTACACGCCGCAGCAGGTCGCGGAGATCATGCTCAACTCGTTCGGCGACAACACGCTCACCGCCCAGGTGCGCGCGGGGATCGAGGCCAAGGGCCTGACGATCGACCAGGGGGTCATCATCGCCAGCATCGTCGAGCGCGAGGCGGTGCTCGAGGAGGAGCGGCCGCTCATCGCCGGCGTCTACATCAACCGCGTCACGACCGATGCCGGCCAGGCCGAGACTGCCGGCCTGCTGAATGCCGACCCGACAATCCAGTACGGCCGGGCAACCGCCACCTACCTGCTCACCGATCCACCGGTGGCAATGGCCGATTGGGGCAATGTCAACTGGTGGGAACCGCTGCCCGACAGCGGTGGCAACATCGAGCTGCCCGAATCGCTGACGAGCTACCAGACCTATCTCGTGCCGGGCCTGCCGGCCTCGCCCATCGCCGCGCCGCGCGCCTCGTCGGTGGCGGCCATCGCCGACGCCGACACGGCATCGGGCAATCTGTACTTCGTGGCCGCCTGCCCCGACGGCGTGCGCGACGGGTCGCACCGTTTTGCGACCGATGCGGCCGGACACCAGGCCAACATCGACCAGGCCAACGCCGAGTGCCCCGCGGGGTGAGCGGCATCGGTCCATCCATGAACAGGAGAGGCGATTGATCAGCACCGGCGACGTCAAGAAGGGGGTCATCATCGAGCTGGATGGGCAGCTCATGAAGGTTCTCGACTGGAGCCATATCAAGATGGCGCGTGGGTCGGCGCAGGTCCGCATGAAGCTGCAGAACGTGCGCAAGGGTGACATCGTCGAGCGCACCTTCCAGGCAGGGACGCGCTGGCCGCGGGCGCGCGTCGAGCAGCGGCGGGTGCAATACCTGTATGGCGATGGAGACGCGTTCCATTTCATGGACAGTGAGACCTACGACCAGTTCTCGGTCAGCGCTGCGCAGATCGGCGACGACGCGAAGTACCTCAAGGAGACGACGGAGGTCTTCGTCAGCCAGTACGAGGACGAGGTCCTGGGCGTGGACCTGCCGGTCAGCGTGGACCTGGTGGTGACGCAGACCGATCCCGGCTTCGCCGGCGATACCGCCACCGGCGCCAGGAAGGCCGCGACGGTCGAGACCGGGCTGGTGGTCCAGGTGCCGCTGTTCATCAACGAGGGTGACCTGCTGCGCATCGACACCCG
>JBDTNK010000110.1:0-4627 GCA_039933775.1 Chloroflexota bacterium
GCGCAAGCCCGCGCGCAAAACCCGGTGCGCAAGCGCGCACGCAGGCCCGCGCGCAAAACCCGGGTGCGCAAGCGCGCACGCAGGCCCGCGCGCATGCGGCGTCAACCGCCGGGTGAGGCCGCCGGTGAGGGCGAGAGCGATTCGATCGGCACCCCGGTCAGATTGGCGAGCGCCTCGAGCACCGATGCCAGCTCGTCGACGCGATCCTGGTAGCGGCCCAGGTCGCCGGAATCGAGCGCTGCCTGCGCCTCGGCGTACAGCTCCTGCGCGCGCGCCACGAGGCCCGCGACGTCTGCCGGGAGCTCTCCGCCACCCGGCTCCTCGGTCGGCGGCGGCTCCTCGTCGACGGGCGGCGGCACCGCCTCCTCGCCCAGGATCTGGGCCAGTCCCTCCTCCACGGTCTCGGCGAACGCGACGCGGTTCTGCGACACGAAGATGACGCGCACGAACTCGGGGAAGCGGGCCTGCTCCGACTGCAGGAAGATCGGCTCCATGTAGAGCAGCGAGTCGCCCATCGGCAGCACGATCAGGTTGCCGCGGATGACCCGCGAGCCGGCGCGATCCCAGAGCGCGAACTGGCCGCTGATCGTGTCGTCCTGCTCGATGCGTGCCTGGACCTGCACCGGCCCGAGCGTCGAGGAGTCGGTCGGGAAGCGGAAAGCGAGGCGCTGGCCGTAGTGCTCGGCATCGTTGCGCGCGGCGACCCAGGCGATCATGTTCGGCCGGTTCGCGGCCACCATCGGCTGGATGAGGACGAACTCGCCCTCGCTCTCGCCGGGGATCTGCATGATCACGTAGTACGGCTCGCTCGGGACCGCGCCGCCGGCGCTCTCCTGGGCACTCGCCTCGGGGAGCGCCCAGACGTCCTCGCGGTTGTAGAAGGTGCCGGCGCCACGGTCATCGGGCTGGACGTGGTAGAGCAGGTACGACTCGGTCTGCGCCAGGAAGAGGTCCTCGGGATAGCGAACGTGCGCCCGCAGCTCGGAAGGCATCGCGTCGAGCGGCTCGAACATGCCGTCGAAGATGCGGGCGTAGGCGGCGATGATCGGGTCGGTGTCATCGGCGATGTAGAAGTGGATCGTGCCGTCGTAGGCGTCCACGGTCACCTTCACCGCGTTGCGGACGTAGTTCGCGCCGGGGAAGACATCGGCCAGCGGCTGCGCGTTCGGATAGCGGTTGCTGACGGTGTAGGCGTCCCAGATCCAGGTCAGCCGCCCGTCCGCGGAGACGATGTACGGGTCGCGGTCGAAGGCCAGGAACGGCGCGAGCTCCGTGACGCGCTCGGTGAGCGTGCGGCGGAAGAGGATCTGGGAGTCATCGGTCAGCTGGTTGCTGATGAACAGGTTGAGGTCGCCGAAACGCAGCGCGAAGAGGATGCGCGACAGCGGGTTGCCCAGGCTGACGCCGGTCTCGCCGTTCCAGGTCGTGAACGCATTCGCCTCCGAGGCGTCGGAGAGCGGGTAGTCGAACTCCTCGGTCGCGGTGTTGACGACCTGGTAGCCGTTGTCGACCTCGCCGAAGTAGATCCGCGGCTCATCGATCGGCAGGTCCTGGTTGCGGTTGATCCCGCTCACCAGGTAGCGCGGCTCGCCGTCATTGGTGACGGCGTCGACCGGCACCGCGGTCAGGCCGAAGCCGTGCGTGTAGACCAGCCGCTCGTTGGTCCAGGTCTTGGCGGCGTCATCGAGCAGCTTGGTGTTGAGCTCGCGCGCGCTGAGCATCAGCTGGCGCTGCTCGCCGTCGATCTCGTAGCGGTCGATGTCGACATCGGTGAAGTCGTAATAGCGCCGGATGATCTGCGCCTGCCCGAAGGTCTGGAGCAGCGGCCGGTAGTCCCACAGCCGCAGGTTGCTGAGCGTGGCGGCGTTGTCGTCGAACAGCTCGCGGCTCAGCGGCGCCTCGCCGGAGAACTGGCGCTCCTCGATCGTGTCGAGCTCGAACGCCGACCGCGTGGCGTCGATGTGGTCCGCGATGTACGGCCGCTCGACGTTCAGCTCGTTCGGCTCCACGCTGAAGCGCTGTACGAAGGTCGGATACAGGCCACCCACCACGAAGCTGAGGACGAGCCACGCGCCACCGGCCAGCCCCAGCATCCAGAGCGTGCGGAACCAGATGTTGGCCAGCATCAGCACCGCGGCCAGCAGCGCCACGCCGGTCAGGATCACGAAGGCCGGCACCTGCGCGTTCATGTCGGTGTACGTCGCCGCCTGCAGCGTGCCGTCGATGCCCCGCGTCGAGTACGACAGCTCCGACATGTCGAGCTGGTAGCCGACAGCGATCGCCACCAGCAGCAGCGCGCCCAGAATCGAGAGGTGCGCGCGCACCGGCGCGGTGAGCCGCAGCTGCCACTTCATGGCGCCGGCGGCATACACGCCCAGCGTCAGCAGGATGATGACGATGAGCGCGGCGACCACCCATCCCTGCACGAAGCGCAGGAACGGCAGGTCAAAGATGTAGAACCCGATGTCCCGGCCGAAATGCGGATCGGTCTGCCCAAAGCTGCCGCCGTTGAACCAGAGCAGCACGGTCTCCCAGATCCCCGACCAGGCGCCTGCCGAGATCAGACCGATGAACCCCGCCAGCACGGCGAGGCCAATCGTCACGGCGCGCGAGACATCGGGCATCTCGATGCTGCCGAGCCGGCGGACCGGAATCCGCGGAGCCACGCGCCGCGCGGCGATGATGCTGAGCAGCGCCGGGATCACGAAGGCGAGCCAGCCGACGGCGAAGAGCGCGACCTGGCTGAACAGCCGGGTGGTGAGGATGTCGCGACGCCCGATGGCGTCGTACCACATGACATCGGTGATCAGCCCCACCGAGCCGGTGAGGAGCAGCAGCGCGACGAACGCCGCGAAGACGATCAGCCCGATGACGATCCAGCGCCGGTACTGGCTCCAGTCGCCGCCGGCGAGCGGACCGCCGAAGGGCGCGCCGCCGTTGCCCCTGCCCGGCCCGCTGCCCGTGCCGCCGTTGCCCCTGCCCGGCCCGCTGCCGCTGCCCGGCCCGCTGCCCTGCCCACTGCCGGTGCCGCCGCGAATGTCGCGCGGGGCGGCGGACCTCGGGCGCTCGCGCGGCGGGATCGGCCGCCCCTCGCGCTGGGCGTCAGCCTCCTGCTGGCGGCGCTGGAGCTCTTCGAGAAGCCGGTCGAGCCATGTCATGCGCCGCCCATGCTAGCCGGGATGCCGGATCGGCGGGTTCGGCGCGCTCATCGGCGTTTCGCGGCGCGGTCGGTGCGCGGCGCGGCTTGGGTGCCGGCTTGGGGCCCGTCGGGAGGCGTCGCGGTACGCATGGCCAAGGTGCGGGCGGCGCCGGGCAGCGACGAGCTTGCGCACCTGCGGGACTATCGGACACTTCCTGGTCATTCGTCCCGCCGGCGAACGATGAACGGCCAAGGACAGCGACGAACGCCCGGTCTGCGTCGCCGTTTGCCCCGCAGGTGCGCGAGTTCGGCGAAGACTTATCCGATACTCCCGCCGGCGCGCAAGCCGGACCGCCGCAGGCGCACCAGGGCCGGCCCTCAGCCGCCAAGCCCGTGTTTCCTCCCGGCGGAGCTAACGGACAGGCAAGGACCGATTTCGGCCGCGCCGCGTCCATTCTTTGCACCTCCAGATAATTGGTGGACATCCGCGAAGCCAAAAACGGGTCCAAACGAGCCGTGCTTCTCCGTTAGCACCGCTGCGGGGCAGCTTTCGATAGTTTGGGTGGCGCGGCTGGCGGCCTTACCTCAGCCCGAGCGCGGCGCGGAGTCGCTCCGCATCAACCCCGTCGACCCGGATGACCTTATCGTGCGACCGCTCGCCCGCCACCACGCGCACCGCACCTTTCGGCACGCCCGCCAGCTCGGCGATGAATGCACACAATGCCTCGTTCGCCCGGCCCTCGACCGGCGGCGCAGAGACTCGAATGACAACACTGCCTTCACGCTCGCCGATGACCGCCGTCCGCCCGCCGCGTGGCTGCAGTCGCACACGCAGGTTCGTCATGCTGGATCGACCGCTTCAGCGACGAGGACTTCACGCTGACCGATGCCATCGGCTTCGCGTTGATGAAGCGGCTCGCCCTCCGGCGGTCGGACAAGCACGACGCCCACCGCGTCACTCCCATTCGATTGTGGCCGGGGGCTTGGAGCTGATGTCGTACACGACGCGATTGACGCCCGCGACCTCGTTCACGATCCGCGAGCTGATCTTGGCCAGCACCTCGTACGGCAGCCGCGCCCAGTCCGCGGTCATCCCATCATCGGAGGTCACGGCGCGCACAGCGACCACGTTCGCGTAGGTCCGCCCGTCGCCCTGGACGCCGACCGAGCGCACCGGCGTCAGGATCGCGAACGACTGCCACAGCGACCGATACAGCCCCGCGGCCTTGATCTCGTCGATCACGATCCAGTCAGCGTCGCGCAGCGTGTCGAGCCGCTCGGCGGTCACCGCGCCGATGATCCGGATCGCGAGTCCCGGCCCGGGGAAGGGCTGGCGCAGCACCATCGCCTCCGGCAGCCCCAGCTCCGAACCCACGCGTCGCACCTCGTCCTTGAACAGGTAGCGCAGCGGCTCGATCAGGCTGAAGCGCAGATCGGCCGGCAGGCCGCCGACGTTGTGGTGGGTCTTGATCTTGACCGCGGCCTTCG
>JBDTNK010000111.1:0-4438 GCA_039933775.1 Chloroflexota bacterium
TGGGCCTCTTCCGGATCCGCACCTTCACCGCCAGCGTGATGGCCATGTTCCTGGCGGCGATGGGCTTCTTCGCCGCGGTCGTCTTCCTGCCGCGATGGTTCCAGATCGTGCAGGGCGCATCGGCCACCGAATCGGGCTACCAGATCCTGCCGCTGCTGCTGGGGCTCATCGTCTCGGCCATCACCGCTGGGCAGATCGTCGCGCGCACTGGCCGCTACAAAACCCTCATCGTGGGCGCGCTGGTGCTCATGGCCGGTGGCCTCTTCCTGCTTACCAACCTACGGCCCGATACCCCACAACCGCTGCTCTGGCTCTGGATGCTCGTGGCGGGCCTGGGCGTGGGGCCGACCTTCGCCGTCTTCACGCTCGCGGTCCAGAACGCGGTCCCGCCGCGCGACCTGGGAACGGCGACGAGCAGCCTGACGCTGTTCCAGCAGGTCGGCGGCACGGTTGGCCTGGCGATCACCGGCACGATGTTCGGGTCGTCGCTGCTGGAGGAGGTGCCGCGCCAGCTGATGAACGCCGGCGTGCCGGCCCAATTCGCCGACCAGTTCGCCGGCGACTCGGCGGCCTTCAACGACCTGACGAGCGTCGGCGACATGGGTGCAGCGATCCTGGCGCAGGTTCCCGAGCAGGCGCGCGCCCTCGTGGAACCGATGATTCCGGCCATCGTGAGCGGTATCCACACCGCCTTCTCGATCGCGACCGGTGCCACGTTCGTGGTCGGCATCATCACGGCGCTGCTGGCGGCGCTCTTCGTCTTCGTCGTCATGCCGGCGGGCAAGATGGGGGAGACCGTTGAGCCGCTTCCTCGCGAGTTGGCGGAGCCCGCCGCAGAGTAGCCGGCGGCCGAGGGGTGCGCGGGGTGTGGCTCCGGCGGGCTTCGACTCGCGCGCCGGAGGGAGTATCGGTGAAGAAGTGGTTATTCGTCCCGCCTGCGAGCCAGAAACGGCCAACGTCAGCCCTGAATGGCTCTCTGATTCACCGTTTGTCCCGCCGGTGCGCGAGAAATGGTCAAGTCTTCTCCGTTACTCCCGTGGGTGCGCGACGAGCCCCGGGGCCGGGTGCGCAACCAGCTCCCGGCCGCCCGTAGACAATGCCGTGTGATACGGTTACACACGACATGTCACACTCGGACGACGCGGTCCTGACGCGAACAAATGTCACGCTGCCCACGAGCCTGCTCGACCAGGTCGATCGGTTGGCCGGACCGCGGGGCCGAAGTCGCTATGTGGCGGAAGCCGTGGCGCAGCGCGTCCGGCGCGACGAACTGGGCGCGGCGATTCGCGAGACCGCCGGCGCGATGGTCGGCAAACCCGGCTGGATGAGTGCCGACGCGATTACGCGATGGGTGGATGAGCTTCGGTTCGAGGAGACCGAATAGCGTGCGATATCTCCTCGATACGACGCTCATCGTCGACCACGCGCACGGTTACGAACCGGCCATGGCGCTCCTGCAGCGGCTGTACGAGGATGGCGCTGAGCTGTTCACGTGCGACGTCGTCGTGTGCGAAGCCCTCTCGGGAGGGTCGGATGAGCACCAGGCGGTCATTTCGCGCTTGCTTGAGCCGCTCGACTACGTCGCAACCAGCCCCGATGCGGCGCGAGCAGCCAGCGACGCGCGCCTGCGACGGCATCGGTCCGGTGGGAAGCTTGGCCTTGGGGACGCGCTGATCGCCGCTGCCGCCGCGAGCCTGGGCGCAACGGTGGTGACTCGCAACCGCCCGGATTTCGAGCGCCAGGGCGCGGCCGTTCTCACGTACTGACATCGTCGAACGGCACGCCATCGATCCGTCGTCTGTAGCTGCACTATCTGCGCGGCAATCCAAGCGGGAGCTGCCAGCCGGTGGTTAGGTTCCGCTTGGCTACGTCAGCGCGCAGGCCGCCGACGATGCCACCTCGTCTTGACCGATGACGACTTGGTCGCATCGACAGGAACCAGGGCTGGTATCTCCACCGAGGCATGATCGGCAGCCCGACCTAGACGTTGACATCTGATGCGGGTGGTTCTAGCATCACGCATCATGACACGCACAACGATCGATCTGGATGCGGGCGTCCTTCGCGAGCTGAAGCGACGCACGCGACGCAGCGGCCAGACGTTAGGAGAGCTCACCTCGGCGCTGTTGGCATCGGCCCTCCGCGCACCAGCCCCGGGAGATCGCACCAAGTTCAGGTGGCGGTCGGCCCCAATGGGGGCTCGCGTCGACCTGGATGACAAGGAGGCACTCAACCGCGCCCTGGACGAGCGATGAGCCACACGATCGACGCGAACCTGCTGCTCTATGCCTCGGACGACGCAAGTCCCATGCATGCACGGGCAATTGACCTCCTCGACGAGATGGCCATGGGACCGGAGATCGTGCACCTGTTCTGGCCGACCCTAATGGCCTATCTCCGCATTGCCACACATCCCGCGATTTTCGCGCGCCCGCTTTCCCACGCCCAGGCGCGGGCAAACGTCGACGCGCTCCTGGATTTGCCTCATGTCCAGGCTTCCGGCGAGTCCGATGCCTTCTGGCGTCGCTTTACCGAGACGGCGGACGACATTGCGCCGGTTGGCAATCTCGTCCCGGACGCGCACCTGGTGGCGCTCATGATCGATCACGGCATCCGGACGATCTGGACTCGTGATCGCGACTTCCGCAAGTTTCGCGGCATCACCGTGAGGGACCCGTTCGCGACGTAGGACCGCCAGTGCACTAGCACGCGAACGAAACTCGGTCGGGCGGAGAGAACGTGCCTGCCGGCTCGCACATCGGCGCAACTGGGTGCACCATGCGCCCGATGGGATTCGAGGTCGCGGCCGACGCGTATGACCGCTTCATGGGGCGCTACTCTCGGCTGCTCGCGCCACAGCTGGCCGATCTTGCCAGCATCCTCGCTGGCCAGCATGCGCTCGACGTCGGGTGCGGCCCGGGGGCGTTGACCGCGGAGCTCGTCGCACGCCTGGGACCAGCAGCGGTCATCGCGGTTGATCCGTCCGAGTCGTTCGTGCTGGCCGCGCTCCAGCGCAACCCGGGCGTGACGGTGCTCCAGGCATCAGCCGCACAACTTCCGTTCGCCGATGGCTCCTTCGACGCCGCCGTCGCGCAGCTCGTCGTGCACTTCATGACCGATCCTGTCGCCGGGCTCGCGGAGATGCGTCGCGTCACGCGGTCCGGGGGCGTCGTGGCGGCGTGCGTGTGGGACTTTGGATCCGACAAGGGACCGCTCGGGCCGTTCTGGCAGGCAGCGCGCGACCTGGACCCGACGGTCGAGGCAGAAGCCCACCTTCCGGGCACACGTGAGGGCCACTTGACCGAGCTGTTCGCATCGGCCGAGCTCAACGATGTGACGCCGGCTGAGTTGTGGGTTTCGCTCGAGCACGCGAGCTTCGACGCATGGTGGGAACCATTCCAGGAGGGCGTCGGTCCGGCCGGCGCCTACGTCGCGAGCCTGCCACCGGGCGGACGCGCCGCCCTTCGCGCGCGATGCCACGCCCTGCTCTCCGAGGCCCCGTTCACGGTCACGGCCCGGGCATGGGCGGCGCGCGGAACTGCCTGAGCAGGCTGGACGCCACTCGTGGGCGTAGCTCAGTTGCTCATGAGCCGGGTGGCGTGAAGAACTGGTTGATCCGGTCGGTGTCGTCCGAGAAGGCCCAGCGCTCGGTGATCTTGCCGTCGCGCATGTGATAGATCTCGGCGGTCCGATAGACGAGCTCCCGGTCGCCCATCTTCGCGGTCGCGGTCACCAGCGCGATGCAATGCTCGTCGTTGGCGAGGACGTCGTGGGTCTTGGTCGTGATGCTCGCCCCCTCCGGCATGCTGCCGAACCTCTCGGCGAGGGCCTGCTTGCCGCGGATCGGCTCATCACTCCCGATCTCATGCCAGACGATGTCGTCACTCAGGAGCTCGATCTGCGCCAGCATGTCGCCGCTGCGCTCGATCTCTTCACTGGCGGCGCGGACCTTCGCGGCGTTGGGATGGTCAGCCATGATCGGTGCCTCGATACGGTGGGCGGTGCCGGCAGCCTACCCCTGCGACCACGGCATGCATAGCCTGTTGTCTTAGGCCGGCTCCGCTCATGACCGATGACTCCGGGCGGCTCAATCGGTCCTATGTGCGTAATCGGTTAGGGAGCGAGACCGTGAAGAACGAAGCGCTGGCGAAGCTCGACGGGCTCATCGGCGAATGGGACCTGACCATGGCTGATGCGTGGTTCATGGAGAGCCGCGACGTCAAGCGCAATGGCGAGGCCACGATCGAATGGCTCGGCGAGTCATTCATCCGCCTGCGATCGACGCTGGGTGCCGCGTCTTCGCCATGACTTTCGAGGATGGCGCGTGGTTGATCGAGCGGGATGATCCGGACTTCCATCAGCGCTTCATCGGGACGGTGACGCGCGACCGCATCGATGGCCGATGGGAGGCATCCGAGGACGCTGGCACGACCTGGCG
>JBDTNK010000112.1:0-4356 GCA_039933775.1 Chloroflexota bacterium
ATCGCGGATCGATGCCGCCACCGCCTCGGGACCCGGATCGAGGGGAATGCCGAGCGCCTCGATCACGTCCGCCGAGCCGGAGCGCGAGGTCACCGCCCGGTTGCCGTGCTTCGCCACCGGCACGCCCGCGCCGGCGACGACGAGCGCGGCCAGGGTGCTGATGTTGAACGTGCCGGAGCCATCGGCCCCGGTGCCGCACAGGTCGACGGCGCCGTCAGGCGCTTCGACGTGGACCGCGCGAGCGCGCATGACGCGCGCGAAGGCGGCCAGCTCCTCGGCCGTCTCGCCGCGCAGGCGTAGCATCGCGAGCAGCGCGGCGACCTGGAGCGGCGGGGCACTGCCGTCCATGAGCTCTTCCATGGCCGCCTCGGCCAGCGGGGCGGGCATCGGCGCGCCGTTGGCCACGAGCTCGACGGCGGCGGCTACGGCGGGACGAAGGTCGGTCGAATCGTTGATGGGTGCCATGTGCGGGAATCTCCGGGGAACAGCAAACGCCTCCATCGGCGAAGGACGGAGGCGTTCTTCCGCGGTGCCACCCTCGTTACGGATCCCCGAAGGATCCGCACTCTGCTCGCACCAGCCGCGCTGCGCGACCGATGCGCCGGCCCGTGATAACGGAGGCCCTCCGTCGCCGCCTACGCACCGTCTCCGCGACGGCATTCGGGGCGAGGCTCACGGGTCCATTCCCCCGCCGCGGTCCACGCCGGCTCGCACCATCCCGGCTCGCTCATCTGGTCGCTCGGCGGGCTACTCGTCCCGGTCGATGCCACTCTCGGTTAGCGTGCCGCGCATGATGGGGCGCGCGGAGCAACCGGTCAAGCCTCAGCTGCGCAGGACCGCGTACCAGCTGCCGGCGGCGAGCACCAGGGCCACGCCGGCGTAGATGACAGCGCGAAGCGCCAGCGGCATGCTGCGGTTGAGCTGGTCACCCGCGGGGGTGCGCCACATGCTGGCCAGCGTCGCGACCCCAGTGGGCGGCAGCAGGAAACCGATCGCGGCGCCGATGAGCAGGCCGCCGACGTGCCCGGTCCAGCTGATCCCCGGGATGAGGAAAGTGATGACCAGGTTGAGGACCAGCACCGATCCCGCCTGGCTGAACAGGTAGCGCGCCTCGCGTCCCAGCGCGGCGTGATGCCGCCGACTGACGACGAAGGCCAGGCCGAAGAGCCCGAAGATCGCGCCCGATGCTCCGGCCGCCGCCTGGTTGGGTGCGAGCAGGATCGTCAGCACGCTGCCGCCCAGGGCGCAGAGCAGGTACAGGATCGCGTACTCGACGCGGCCATAAAGCTGCTCGACGATGGGCCCGAACAGGTACAGCGCGTACATGTTGAAGGCCAGGTGCAGCGCGCCCAGGTGCAAGAAGGCGGCGGCGAGGAGCCGATACCACTCGCCCTGCGCCACGAGCGGCGCGTAGACGGCGCCCGCATCGACGAGCGGACCGCCGCCGAACCCGAGCAGATCGGTGCTGCCGGCAAGGATCATGTCCAGCACGTAGACGCCGATGTTGATGGCCAGGATGGCCCACGTCACGTACGGCACATACTTCGCGTAGGCGCCGCGCGCGCGGTTGAACTGGCGCCGCGAGGCGAAGTCGTGGCCGGTCTCCTTGAGCAGCCAGGCGATGCGGTTGGCGATCGCCCCGCGTTCCTCGGGCGGCGCGCGGCGATCGGCCTCGCGGTAGGCCTCGACGGCCTCGTCGAGCGCGCCGGCGCGGACCTGCTGCTCGGCGACTGCCTTCCAGCCGCGCCAGCCTGCGCTGCCGTCGGAAGCCGCGGCGCGTTGCCAGGCGATCATGGCCGCCGGCTCGTCGTCGGCGCGGTAGCGCGCCTGGCCGACCATGAGCCACGCGGCGCCGCTCAGGTCGCGGTCGGGGTGGCCGGTGAGCGGGCCCAGAATCGCCTCGGCGCCGCGCAGATCCCCGCCGTCGAGCAGCCGCTCCCCTTCAGCCAGCCGCGCGCGTGCTTCATCGGTCATCGGCGCAGAGTACGACGAACGTGAAACGACCGCCGAGAAGTTGGCACCTCGGCGGTCGTCTCGAGCCCCCTGGCAGGGTGCTCAACCGTCTCCGCTGTGGGCCAGCGGGGACGAGTCATCAATCGGTCATGTGCGGCGCTTACTTGGCGCGGTGCAGGAACTCCATGACATCGTCGTAGCGGAACCGCCGGTCGCCGCGCTTGCAGACGCGGAAGAACGGCAGCTCACCGCGATCGCCGAGCCGCTTGACCGTATTCACGTGCAGGTGGAGCATGTCCGCGACCTCGGAGGCCGTGAGCAGCTTGCCCATCTCATTCATAACCTGGGTTGCCAACGCCGGTCCTCCAGCGCATTCGTGAAAGCCTGCGTTTCTCGCACCGGTGTGGTGCGCGCGGCTCGTGATCGGATAGTAAGGTTGAGGTGCCTTCCAGCGCCCCGGTACGTTCGGGCCAGCGGCACCAGTACTTCCGGGTCGGAGGCCCACCAGCGCGCATGACCGATGGCCTTCCCGACGAGATCCGGCAGCTGCTCGACGAGCGTGCCCGCCATCGCGACGCGCGCGACTTCGAAGCGGCCGATGCCGTCCGCGATCAGCTGCGGGCCCTCGGCTGGGAGGTGATGGATTCGGCGCGCGGCTCCAGCGCGCGGCCCGTCCTGCCCGAGACTCCGGTTGCCACCGGCTTCGCCCGCCCCGAGGACCTCGAGAGCCGGCTCGGCGAGCCGGCGACGCTCGATGCATCGGTCCAGCTGGTGACCGATGAGCATCCCGATGACCTGCATCGCATGCTGCGCGGCCTGGCGGCGCACCGGCCGACGCACGCCTACGAGCTCGTGGTCGTGGCCAACGCGCCGGGATATGACCTCGATGCGCTGCTCGAGGAGGTCTGGCCCCAGCCGGTCGCGGTGCTGCGCACGAGCGAGCGTCTCGGTTGGGCCGATGCGCGCAACCTGGGACTGCGCCGCAGTTTGGGCAGGGTCACGATCATGCTCGACACGTCGCTCGAGCCGACCGGCAACGTGATCGACCCGCTGGTCAGCGCCTTCGACGATCCCGCGGTCGGCGTGGCCGGCGGCTGGGGCGTGACGAGCGAGGACGGGCGGCAGTTCGAGGAAGCGCCGCCGGGCGACGTGGACGCGATCGAGGGCTACTGCCTCGCGACGCGCCGCGAGGTGCTGCGCGACGTAGGGCTCTTCGACCATCACTTCCGCTTCTATCGGAACGCCGATCTCGACTTCAGCTTCGCGGTGCGCGACGCCGGCTGGCGTGCACGGCGCCTGGACGGCCTGCCCTTCGAGCGGCACGAGCACCGCGGCTACGCGTCGCTGCCCGAGGCGGAGCGCGATCGACTCAGCAAGCGCAACTTCTACCGCTTCCTGAAGCGCTGGGGCGGCCGTCGCGACCTGCTGCTGCGTCCCGGCCCGCCGCACACGCATGACCACGCGCACTGATCCACCGCCGCACCGGGTCGTCGTCGTCCCCGCGCTGCGCCGGGTCGGCGCCGTCGTGCTGCGCGACTGGCTGGCCATCACCATCGGATCGCGCATCCTCGCCTGGCGGCCGCTCAACGATGTGGAGCTGGCGCACGAACTCGCGCATGTTCGCCAGTGGCGGCGCCACGGCGCCCTCTTCCCCGCCGTCTATCTCGCCGCCAGCCTGAGCGCCCGGCGTGGCGGTCGCGGCTGGTACGCCGGCAACCGCTTCGAGGTCGAGGCACGCAAGGCGGCCGACGAGCTGCCGCGCTAGACGATCCGCCCCGCCAGCCGCCCGATGGCGAACGCGGTCGCCACAGCGACCTGCGCCATGCGATCGGCGTCCAGCGTCTCGGGCAGGTCACCCGGACGGTGGTAGTGCGGATTGCGCAGGTCCGCGGTATCGGTGACGCAGATGGCCGGGATGCCGTGACGCCAGAAGGCCGCGTGATCGCTGCGCGCCAGGTGCCGCACCGTCGGCACGGTCCACGGCAGCACGGCACCGATGAGCGGCAGGTCGACCGGGTCGCGGATCGAGAAAGCGGCCGCCGGCCCGCCCTGCGCACGCAGGGCGGCGCTCATGGCGCGGGCCAGCGGCACCGACGAGCGGCGGTGGATGAGCAGCGTCCACGTCCCGGCCAGGCCGTTCGCCCGCGCGGCGCGCAGCTGCTGCCGGTAGAGGATCCCCAGTCCGGGCGGAATGCGCTGGCTCCCCGGCCGTTCATCGACGAAGCCGACGCTCTCGAGCACGATGGCGCCGGCTATCGGCGTCCGACGCGCTGCGAGCGCGATGAGCGCCTCGGCACCGGTGAAGCGGCCCGTCTCCTCGAGGTCGACGGTCGCGAGCAGGACGCTGCGCCGGAATTGGAAGCGGGCGAGGAGGCGAGCGGTCTCGAGCAGCACGGCCACGCC
>JBDTNK010000113.1:0-4182 GCA_039933775.1 Chloroflexota bacterium
CATGACCGTCGAAGTTTCGAGCGTTCCGCTGCCATCGGCGACCGTCGATGCGGCACCGAGCACCGCGGCCGTCGCGGGCCACCCGATTCACCCGATGATCGTGCCGCTGCCGATCGGGATGCTGGCCAGCGCTGCGATCAGTGACCTCGTCGCGATGAACGGCGGTGGGAAATTCTGGACGCGCGCCTCACGCCTCCTGCTGCGTGGTGGACTCATCACCGGAGCCATGGCCGGCGTCTTCGGCGCGATCGACTTCCTCACGATCGAGCAGGCACGACGGCCCGAAGGCTGGATCCACGCGAGCGGCAACGCCACGGTGTTGGGCCTGACCGCCGCGAATCTCGCCATCCGCGGGGACGATGAGCGGGTCCCGTTCGTCGGGGCGCTGCTGACCGTCGCCACCGCGACACTCCTGCTCCTGACCGGCTGGATGGGCGGCGAGCTGAGCTACCGCCACCGGGTCGGGATCACGGCACGCCGCCAGGGCGAGGTTGTCGGCACGAACGAGGAGATCGCGCTAGCGTGAACCCCTAGACGGCGGCATCGCGGCGCGTTCAGCGAGCGCGATCGGCAGTCCGCCTGAACTCGCGATCGCGTCGTGGAAGTCGCGCAGGGCGGAGGCATCGGTCAGTGAAGCCCCCCGTGCGGCCAGGAACGCATCCCGGATGCGGGCGATCTCCATGGAGCCGGTGAGATACGACGACGCCTGGGTCGGCCACGAGCAGTAGCGGGTGACCTCGGCGCGGGCCGTGGGTTCGGTCAGCGCGGAGTGCTCGACCATGTAGCGCACCGCGTCGTCCCAGCTCATCTCGCCCATGTGGAGCGAGGTGTCGACGACGATTCGCGCGGCGCGGAAGATCGTGGCCTCGTACTGGAACATCTCCTGGCGCGGATCGGTGAAGAAGCCCTGCTCGCGCATCATGCGCTCGGCGTAGAGCGCCCAGCCCTCGGTGAAGTACGGCGTGCGCAGCACCTGGCGCACCTCGCGGCCATTCAGCTTCATCGTTGCGAGGTGCCAATGATGGCCGGGATAGGCCTCATGGACCGATGTCGTTGGAATCCCGGCGTAGCAGTTCGACTCGAGGCGCTTCCCGATCTCCTCCTCGGTTGCCCCATCCGGCGGGAAGGGCACGAAAAAATGACCCTGCATCGAGTCGGAGAAGGCGGGCGGCGCGGAGTAGCTCGCCACCGCCAGCACCGGGCGCTGGAAATGCGGCGACGGCTCGACCGAGCACGCCTCGCCCGGAGGCAGCGTGACGAGGCCACGCTCGGCGAGGAAGTCGCGCGCCCGGATGGTCCAATCCTCGTAGCCGACGCGCATATCCTCGGGGGTCTGTGGCCGATCCTCGTTGAGCTGGAGCAGGACCGCATGCCAGTCATCGGTCTGGCTGATCTCCTGCGCGCAGCGCCGCAGCTCCGCGTCGAGCCGGTCGTACTCGGCCTGGCCGCGGTCTCGCAGCCCGCGTGCGTCGAAGTCGAGCATCTCGCGCTCGCGCAGGATGCCGGAATAGCGCTCCTCACCGAAGACCCACTCGCCGCTGGCTTTCGGGCGCAGCTCGTCCTCCAGGAACGTGGCGTATGCCTCGTACGCGTCGGCGGCGATGGCGCCGGCCTCGGCCAGCTGCGGCTGCAGCTGTTGACTGACCTGCGCGGGGAGGAGCTCTCGGGCGTAGCGGGCGCCGGCGCGCGCCTGGTTCACGGCACGGTCCAGCAGGAGTGCCGGCACGAGCTCCGGCCGCAGGTTATGTCGCGCGTCGTCGAGGTTGTTCGGCACCTGGCGCAGCCGGCTCGCCGCGGCGCTGACGAGCTCCTCCTCGGGGCGCAGCGCATTGAGAAAGAGGCCGAAGACGCCACTCAGCCCGGGGTTGAGGTACACATCGGGCTGGCGCCGCCACTCCTCCCACTCGTCGGTGATCGCGCGGCCTCGGAGCTGCGACAGAACGAGGTCGCGGTCGATGCCATCGGCCAGGTCGAGACCCTCGGCCGGCACCGCCTCGAATGCCTCGAGCCAACGCCGGGTGTCCGAGGCGCGCAGCTCGAAGGCCGCTTCCGACATGTCATCCAGCTGGTCGTCGAACTGGGTCAGGCCCAGCCCGCTGGCGTGGACCGGGCTGTCCGCGTACTGCTCGTCAAGGAAGGCGCGCAGGAGATCAGAAAGCGTCGACATGGTGGCTCCCCTCTAGCGTTGGACTTCGGTCCACCAAGGATAGACCGATGGAGGGGCGAGTTCCGGCGCGCCGTGGCGGTGAAGTTGACCCAACTGGGTGGGTCAGATCGAGCGGATGGACCCTCAACGGTGTCGTTTGACCCACCCAGTTGGGTCAGATCGCGCGGCAGGGCGCTCTAATGCGCGATTTGACCCACCCAGTTGGGTCAGCGCCCGGGCACAGGGTCAGTCAGCGCAGTCGAACGCGGACCAGCAGATGTCGTTCCGCAAGCGCTGGTCGTCGAGTACCAGCTCGCGAATCGCCTCCGGAAGTTGGTCGCGCTGCCACCGACACTCAAGTCGGCCGGCGCTCTCGCTCTCTCCTTCCGGGGCGACAGCACGTGCGGCCCTGATCGCATAGGCGGCCGCACCGAGCTCGTGCGCGGCCACGTGTCCGACGGCCGCGGCCTGGCCGGCAGCGTACGCAGCATGCCGCGCTGGTCCACGCAGGTCTCTGGCCGCGGCGTTCGCATGGCCCGCGGCCGTGCGAGCCTGGGTCATGGTGACCTCGCCGCGCGCCCATGCCCGTCCGAGCTCGATCGCCCGACGGGGCCGCTCGTCCTCGGGCCGCGCCTGCTCGAAGTGGTGAAGCACATGCTGCGCGCAGTCCGCCGCCCAAACCGCGAGCAGGTGATGATCGTCATCCCGGAGGCTGCCGCCGCGACGCACGGTGATGAACCGAGGATCCCGGATCTTGGGGAGAATCATCTCAGTCCTCGTGGACGGTCAGATGCGCCACCCAACCGTCGAGCTCCAGCAGGTGCCTCGTCGTCGCATGGGCCGGCCTCAACGCGGTGGCGGCACCAACCGACCGAAGCGCACCGGATCAGCGCAGGCAGCGACCTGGATCGCGTTCAGCGCGGCGCCCTTGCGCAGGTTGTCGCTGGTCAGGAACAGCGCAAACCCATTTTCTCGACCCGGCACCTCGCGCACGCGCCCCACGATCACCGGATCGCGACCCTCGACGTCGAGCGGCATGGGGTGGCGCTCCGAGCCGTCAGCGGGCCGGTATTCCAGGCCGGGCGCGCTACGCAACGCAGCCTCGAGCTCCCCAACCGACGTCGGGCGCTCGGTGCGGATGTGCAGCGCGACCGAGTGGCCGGTGTGGACCGGCACGCGCACCGTCGTCGCCGCGACGTCCAGCCCGGGCATGCCCAGGATCTTGCGGATCTCGGCGTGGATCTTCTTCTCCTCGCCGGTCCAGCCCTCGTCGTCCATGACGTCGATCTGCGGCACGACAGAATCCGCGATGCGGCCGTGGAACGGCGAGCCCGCCGCCTGCTGGCGGTCGTGGCTCTCCCGCTCGGCCTCGAACGCCTCCAAGCCGGCGCGCCCGGCGCCGCTCACCGCCTGGTACGACGCAAGATCGACCGATGCCAAGCCGGCAACATCCCGGATCGGTGCCAGCGCCACGACCGCCGCCGCGGTCGTGCAGTTCGGATTCGCGATGAGATTCCCGTGCGGCTGCGACAGGACGGCGCCGTTTGCCTCGGGGACGACGAGCGGAACGTCATCGGCCAGTCGAAAGGCGCTCGAATTGTCGACAACCAGACCGATGTGCCGGCCAGGGCCGGCCATCAGCGCGCGGCTGTCATCGGCCCCGACGGCGACGAAGAGGACGTCAAGCTCGTTGGCGGAGGCATCGGTCAGGACCGAGACCGGGACCGAGGTGTCGCCGTAGGTCGTGGTCTTGCCGTTCTCGTGACCGAACGCGCGAAGCCGATCGGCCGGCAGGCCAGCATCGGACAGGATCGAAAGGAAGACACCACCGACGACGCCGCGCGCCCCGATGACGCCCACGAGGGGCCAGTCGCTCACGAGAAATCTCCGAACAGGATGGGTCGCTCCCCGGCCACCAGCCGGGCAAGGTCAGCATAGACGGCACCGGCCGTGGCGCGCCCACCGGCCCCCGGGCCGCTGACGCGGAAGGTGCCGGCGTCGCGGGTCTGCACTTCGAGGATGGCCTCGGCGCCGGT
>JBDTNK010000114.1:0-4016 GCA_039933775.1 Chloroflexota bacterium
GCCTTCAACGCGGACTTCGACGGCGACCAGATGGCGGTCCACGTGCCGCTCTCGACCGCCGCGCAGAAGGAAGCCAAGGAGCTGATGCTCTCGACGCAGAACCTGCTCAGCGCGGCCGATGGGTCGCCGGTGGTCAGCCCCACGCATGACATGGTGCTGGGCTGCTACTACCTGACAGTCGAGGGCGCCGCGCGCAAGCAGAAGCGCGGCAGCCGAGACGGCGACATCGCCTATTCGTCGGCCCAGATCTTCTCGAGTGCCGATGAGGTGGTGATGGCCGCCTCGCTGGGGTACGTGCACTACCAGGATCCGATCAAGGTCGAGCTCGACGTCTGGGAGGCGGGCGAGGACGGCACTGGGGGAGCGCTGGTTCGACGGCTCGTCGACACGACGCCCGGCCGCGTGATCTTCAATACGGCGCTGCCCGCCGAGCTGGGCTTCGTCAACCAGGTCATGGACCGCCGCGCGCTCAAGGAGCTCATCGCACGTTGCTACCGTGACCTCGGTCCGGCGGCGACGGCGACGCTCGTCGACGGCATCAAGGCGGTCGGCTTCCATTACGCCACGGTCGCCGGCATCACGATCGGCGTCGTCGACATGGAGGTGCCGCCCGCCAAGGCGGAGCTCCTGACGAAGGCCGATGTCCGTGTCGCCGATATCGACCGCGAGTTCCGTCGTGGCTTCATTACCGAGGAGGAGCGCTATAACCAGACGGTCGACGTCTGGCGCACGACCACCGACGACGTGACCAAGTCGATGCTCGAGAACCTCGACAAGCAGGGCTCGGTGTGGATGATCACCCACTCGGGCGCGCGCGGCAACGTGACGCAGGTCCACCAGCTGGCGGGCATGCGTGGTCTCATGGCGGACCCATCGGGCCGCATCATCGACCTGCCGATCCGCTCGAACCTGCGTGAAGGGATGACCGTGCTCGAGTACTTCATCTCGAGCCACGGCGCACGGAAGGGCCTCGCCGACACCGCCCTGCGGACGGCGAACTCCGGCTACCTGACCCGCCGCCTGGTGGACGTGGCGCAGGACGTCATCACCCGTGAGGAGGACTGCGACACCGACCTCGGCACGTGGATCACGATCGAGGAATCCGAGGGGATCCCCGAGCCGTTCGCGGATCGGCTCGTCGGCCGCATGGCCGCGATCGACGTGATCGACGAGAAGAGCGGAGAGCTGATCGTCGCTCGCAACGCCGAGATCGGGGAGGCGGCGATCGCCCGCATCGCCGAGCTCGGCATCGATCGGGTGAGCGTCCGTTCGCCCCTCACCTGCCAGGCACGTCACGGCCTGTGCCGCATGTGCTACGGCCGCAACCTTGCGACCGGCCGGCTCGTCGAGCTGGGCCAGGCGGTCGGCATCATCGCCGCCCAGTCGATCGGCGAACCGGGCACGCAGCTCACGATGCGGACGTTCCACACCGGCGGCGTTGCCGGCGAGGACATCACGCAGGGCCTGCCGCGCGTCGAGGAGCTGTTCGAGGCGCGCGTCCCGACCGGGCAGGCGACGATGACCGAGATCGACGGGGTCGTCGAGGTCGTCCGAGCCAGCGTCGACGAGCCGATCACTGTGCGCGTCACGCACCGAGACGCGTTCGACACCCCGATCAAGGTCACCCCGCAGCACGAGGTCCTGGTGGCCACGGGCGACGAGGTGACCGAGGGTCAGCTCCTCGCGCGGACCGGCGAGGGCGACGAGCTGATCGAGATAAAGGCGCCCGGATCCGGCCGGATCACGAAGAAGGGCAACACCCTGACGCTGCATTCGGAGGAGGTCGACACGCGGGAATACGCCGTGTCGCATTCGGCCCGCCTGCGTGTGCAGACCGGTGACGAGGTGAACGCGGGCGACGCGTTGACCGAGGGTTCGCTCAACCCCAAGGAGCTGCTCCAGATCAAGGGCGTCGACACGGTGCAGCGCTTCCTCGTGACCGAGGCGCAGAAGGTGTACCGCAGCCAGGGTGTCTCGATCAGCGACAAGCACATCGAGATCATCGTGCGGCAGATGCTGCGCAAGGTGACGGTCGACTCGCCGGGCGACACCGACCTGTTGCCGTCGGAGCTCATCGATCGGTTCGAGTTCGAGGAGACGAACAACCGCATCCTGGCCGAGGGCGGGGAGCCGGCGACGGCACAGACCGTCCTGCTGGGCGTGACCAAGGCGAGCCTCAACACGAGCTCGTTCCTGGCGGCGGCCAGCTTCCAGGAGACGACCCGCGTCCTGACCGAGGCGGCGATCAACGGTTCCAAGGACAAGCTCATCGGCCTCAAGGAGAACGTGATCATCGGCAAGCTGATCCCAGCGGGGACCGGTGCCGAGGCTCGTGCGCTCCAGGCCGCTCGTGCGGCTCAGCTCTCGCCCGAGGAGGCGGAGCAGGAACGCGAGGCTGCTGCGGCTCGTGCCTTCCTGTCGGGAGAGGCTGACGCGGACGGTGATGGCGTCATCGAGCCCGATGAGGCGGCGTCCGCCGCCGAGGAGCTCGGCGACACGGTCGCCGAGCTCATGGATGCCGGTGACAACGGCGAGGTAGAGGCAGAGGCCACGGAGCGCGCCTTCGACGCGCTGAGCGGCGCCGACGCCGAGCCGGAGCCGGTCGCGGAGGAGGCGGGCGCCAAGAAGTAGCTTCTCGGCCCGTATCGTGGAGAAGAGGCGGCCTGCCGGCCGCCTCTTCTGCCGTCGGCGGCCGGCCATCCGTGTGGCTTGCGCGCACGGGTGGACGCCTCGAAACGAGCCGGGACGCGAGGCGTTCGCGTTTGACACTCCACGGGGGCCGCCCCTATACTCCGCAGTCGGTGTCCCGCTCGGGCGGGGACCTCTTGGCGTGCCCTTGCGGCACCCGTTGTAAGCCTCACGTACAGACAACCCTCTGGATTCGTGCGGCCCTCGACGGCCACATCGATTTCATCACCGACTCTCCATTTCGAACGAACGCGAGGTTCTCGTTGCCGACGATCAGCCAGCTGGTCCGCAAGGGCCGGAAGCCGGTCAAGAAGAAGGTCAAGGCGCCTGCACTGCGCCGGACCTTCAACACCCTGAAGCAGACCGCGTCCGAGGGACGCGGCGCACCGCAGCGTCGCGGCGTATGCCTTCAGGTGATGACCCGTACTCCGAAGAAGCCGAACTCCGCGCTGCGCAAGGTCGCGCGCGTGCGGCTGGTCAACGGGGTCGAGGTGACCGCCTACATTCCTGGCATCGGTCACAACCTCCAGGAGCACTCGGTGGTGCTCGTCCGCGGCGGCCGCGTGAAGGACCTACCGGCGGTGAAGTACCACATCGTGCGCGGCACGCTCGATGCAGCCGGTGTGCGCGACCGCAAGCAGAGCCGCAGCAAGTACGGCGCGAAGTCGGCAGGAAAGAGCTAAGCGATGCCCCGTCGACCCACCGTCGCGCGCAAGACGAAGTACGAGGAGACCCTCGTCGGTACCGCGCTCACGCTCAACCAGTTCACCAAGAAGCTCATGAAGGGCGGCAAGCGCCAGTTGGCGGCGCGCATCCTCGAGGATGCGATCGCGCGCTGCGAGGCCCAGGCGGGTCGCGCCGGCGTCGAGGTCATGGAGGCCGCGCTGCGCAACGCGATGCCGCTGATCGAGGTCAAGCCCAAGCGCGTCGGCGGCTCGACCTACCAGATTCCGGTCGAGGTTCGCTCAGATCGGCGCGTCAGCCTCGGCATGCGCTGGCTGATCGACTCCGCGCGCAAGCGAAACGGCAAGAGCATGAGCGACAAGCTGGCATCGGAGTTCCTCGACGCCGCGAACGGCGTGGGGAGCGCGGTCAAGCGCCGCGAGGACACGCACCGGATGGCGGAGGCCAACCGCGCCTTCAGCCATTTCAAGTGGTAGACCGATGACCGTGACACAGCCCGCCGACCGGGCCACCAGCAGCGCGCACAACGGACTCGAGCGCACCCGCAACATCGGGATCATCGCGCACATCGATGCCGGCAAGACGACGGTGACCGAGCGAATCCTCTTCTACACCAAGAAGATCTACAAGATCGGCGAGACGCA
>JBDTNK010000115.1:0-3753 GCA_039933775.1 Chloroflexota bacterium
GGATGATGACTACGCCGAAATCGCCGACGTCCTCGTGAACGCCATCACCGCGGAGCGGGCGGTGATCGACGGCGTGTGGACCGCCCAGCCGTTCGTCGGCAGTGGCAGCCCGGCTCAGGCATGGGCATCCACGATCGCCGAGGAAGGGTTGAGCGACGAGCTTCCCGACCCTCTCGAGCACGAGCGCCGGCGCGCCTTCGTGGTCCTGGACGTCCTGGAGCTCGACGGCCAGGCCCTCCACGACATTCCATTCCAGGAGCGGCGGCGGCTGCTCGCCTCGCTCGTCGACGAGGGCGTCCAGGTGCGGCTATCGCCGGCGGTGAAGATGCCGGTCGAGCACTGGGTCGCCGCGTGGCGGCAGAGCGGCTTCACGCAGTACGTCGCGAAGCACGTGAACAGCCGCTACCTTCCCGGCGAGATCAACCCCGACTGGATCATCCTGCCCACCAGCGCGGAGGCGCCGCCGTCGATCATCGGTCGCTTCTTTGGCCAGCGGCCCCGAAAGCTGCGGCGCATCGAGGACATCGGTCCCGACTGAGACCGGCCGAGACGGGCCGAGACCGGCCGAGGTCGGCACCGTGCGCTACCCTTGAGCTCCCGAGCGGCAAGCACCAGCCACCATCGAGGAGGTCCGCCCTGGCATTCACGGGAGACGAGCTGAGCCGGTCATCCGGGCTGCCCTCGGCGCTCGACGAACAGGCGCTCGCCGACGTGCGGCGCGTGGGCGATGCCGATCTGATGGTCGGGGTCCCGAGCTTCGGCAACGCTGACACGATCGGGTACGTCGTGCGCGCCGCCACCGCCGGCATGGTGCAGTACTTCCCCGATCTCAAGCCGATCCTCGTCAACAGCGACGGCGGCTCCCCCGACGGCACGCCGCGCGTGGCAGTCAGCACCGAGAGCCCCGACTACCTGGAAAAGGTGATCCTGGTCAGCCCGCGCCACAAGCTGCAGCGGCTGACCTTCACCTACCAGGGCACGAGCGGCAAGGGCACCGCGGTGAGAGGCCTATTCGAGGTGGCGCGCGAGCTGGGCGTCAAGGCCATGGTCATGGTTGACTCGGACCTGCGCAGCATCGTGCCGGAGTGGATCGAGCTTCTCGCCGGGCCCATCCTCAAGGGCGGCTATGACTTCGTGGCGCCCATGTACGCGCGCTACAAGTACGACGGCACGATCACCAACAACATCAGCTATCCGCTCACCCGCGCGCTGTACGGCGCGCGCATCCGCCAGCCCATCGGTGGCGACTTTGCGATCAGCGGCGACCTCGTGCGCCGCTACCTAGAGCTCGACACCTTCAACGACCTGACCGCGCGCTTCGGCATCGACATCTGGATGACGCACAGCGCCATCAACGAGGGCTTCGCGGTGTGCCAGGCCCGCTTGGGCGCCAAGATCCACGACGCCAAGGATCCTGCGTCTGACCTTGGACCGATGTTCAGGCAGGTCGTCGGCACCCTCTTCAAGCTTGCCGGCCACTACGAGTCGCGCTGGCTGCGCGTCAAGGGCTCGCACCCGATCCCGGAGTACGGCTTCGAGCGGGTGGTGGCGCCCGAGCCGATCAATGTCAGCCAGGAGAAGCTCGTCGACAGCTTCGAGAACGCGCGCCTGGCCCATGGCGACGCCTGGGGCGAGATGCTCTCCGATGAGCAGCTGGAGCGGGTGATGGCTCTCACCTGGGACGAAGTGGCGCAGTTTCACTTCCCCGCGGAGCTCTGGATCCGCTGCCTGTACGACACGCTCGTGGCCTACAACCGGCCGGGCGCGGAGCTGGAGCGGATCCTCGCCGCGCTGACGCCGCTCTACTTCGCACGCACCGCCGGCTTCATCACCGAGACCGCGGAGATGACGACCGACCAGGCGGAGCGGGTCATCGACGACCAGGCGCGGCAGTTCGAGGAGCTCAAGCCGTACCTGGTGACCCGTTGGCGCGAGATGCGCGCTGCGACCGCGCCGGCTGATTCGGTCGCTGCCAACGGCAGCATGGAGGCAGCCGATGGCCCCGAGGCGTAAGGCGCCGTACCGCATCCTGCTGCCGCTGGCCAACCCGCGCACGGCGCGCGACCTCGTGCGCATCGGATCGGGGCTCTCCGACGGCCGCCCCACGCAGATCACGGCCCTCGGCATCGTCGAGGTGCCCGAGGGCGTGTCGCTCTCCGAGGGCGCCACGAACGCCCGCACCGCGCGGCGCCTGCTGCAGCGCGTGCTGGACTTCGGCGACGAGGAGGGCGTCGAGATCCGGACCCTGGTGCGTATCAGCCGCCGCGCGCCGGACGGGATCATCGAGGCGGTCGGCGAAGAGGGCGCCGACCTCATCATCTTCGGCTGGGGCGGCCCCGCCACCGCCGGGCAGCAAGCCGCCGCGGCCGCGAAGGGCACCGCGCAGAGCGTCTTCTCGCCCACCATCGACGCCGTGGTGCGCGAGTCACCGTGCGACATCGCGGTCGTCAAGCAGCGTGGCATCGATCACGTCGACTCGATCCTGGTGCCGGTGCGCGGCGGGCCGCACGCCGAGCTGGCGTTGCGCCTGGCCCAGACCCTCGCGCGACGCTTCGACGCGCAGGTGGTCGTGATGCACATCGTGCCGAAGGGCATCGGCGAGCGCGCCATGGAGCGCGAGCAGCAGGCGCTCGATCGGTTCGTGCGCGACCACGGCGGCACGAAGAAGATCAAGCCGCTGCTGCGCGAGGCCACGAACGTGCGCACCGCCATCATCCGCGAGGCATCGCATCACGGCCTGGTGGTGATGGGCGCCGGCGCGCAGCCGGCCGAGGCGCGTGACGGCGGCTACCTCTTCGGCTCGGTGCCGGAGGCGGTCGCCACGCGCGCCAAGCCCACGGTGATCGTGGTCAAGAGCCGCCAGGCGCCGGGCAGCGCGACGTGGGAGCAGCTCCGCTCCGCGGAGGGCTCGCTGGCCGAGGCGGACGCCTACGCCGAGCGCAGCCGCTCGCTGCCCAACGTCGTGGACCGCTGGTTCGGCGAGAACACCTTCCACGCCGGTGAGTTCAGCGACATCCGCAAGTTGGTGGCGCTCAAGGAGAAGCAGGGCCTGACGATCAGCGTCGGCCTGCCCGCCCTGAACGAGGAGAAGACGATCGGGCTCGTCATCAAGCGGATCAAGACCGCCCTCATGGATCGCTACCCGCTCATCGATCAGTTGCTGGTCATCGACTCGGCGAGCACCGACCGCACCGTCGAGATCGCCCAGGAGCTCGGGGTGCCGGTGCAGCTGCATCGGGACATCCTGCCGGAGGCCGGCACCTTCGTCGGGAAGGGCGAGGCGCTGTGGAAGAGCCTGCACGCGCTCGAGGGCGACATCGTGGCCTGGATCGACACCGATATCCGCAACATCCAGCCGCGCTTCGTGTACGGCCTGCTCGGCCCGCTGCTGCGCGAGGAGCGGATCCACTACGTCAAGGGCTTCTACCAGCGACCGATCAAGGAGGGCGATCGGCTCATGGCAGAGGGCGGTGGCAGGGTCACCGAGCTCCTGGCGCGACCGCTCATCAACCTCTTCTTCCCCGAGCTGTCGGGCATGATCCAGCCGCTCTCCGGCGAATATGCCGGGCGCCGCTCCCTTCTCGAGCGGATGCCCTTCTTCACCGGCTACGCGGTCGAGACCGGGCTGCTCATCGACATCCTGGAGTCGGACGGGCTGACGGCCATGGGGCAGGTCGATCTCGAGCGGCGCATCCACCGCAACCAGCCGCTCCTGAACCTGTCGCAGATGAGCTTCGTCATCCTGCAGGCCGC
>JBDTNK010000116.1:0-3636 GCA_039933775.1 Chloroflexota bacterium
CGCTGCTCGCCGAGCACGTGGCCGGCAAGCGCCTCGTGGTGACCGCCGAGGAGTCGGCGGCCATGGGCGGCTTCGGCGACGGCGTGCTGGACGCGCTGAACCGGGCCGGGATCCACGTTCCGTTGCACAAGATCGCGCTGGTCGAGGGCTTCGTGCACCACGGCGGCGTCGAGGACCTGCGGCGCCAGCAGCGGATCGATGCGCCGGGCATGCTCGAGCAGGTGCGCGACGCGCTCGCCGCCGCGCCAGCCGCGCGGCCCCGGCGCCGCGCGAAGCTCGCCGCCGCCTCGTAGCACCGGCGGAGGCCGGCGTGGCACGCCTGAGGCTTGACCAGCTGCTCGTCGATCGCGGGCTTGCAGCCTCGAAGGCGGAGGCCCAGCGCCTGATCCTGGCGGGTGACGTCGACCTGACGGGCGCGGGAACGCGGACCCTCAAGCCCGGGCAACAGGTAGCTGCCGACGCGCAGCTCAGCGTGGTGGAGCGACCGCGCTGGGCGTCACGGGCAGCGCTGAAGCTGATCGGGGCGCTCGATGCGTTCGAGATCGATCCACGCGACCTTGCCTGCCTCGACGCCGGCGCCTCGACTGGAGGCTTCACCGACGTGCTGCTCGATCGTGGCGCGCGGATCGTGTACGGGGTCGACGTGGGCCGCGCCCAGCTCATCGATCGCCTGCGGCGGGATGCGCGGGTGGTGAGCATGGAGCGCACGAACCTGCGCACGCTCGCCTCGCTCCCGGAGCCGATCGACCTGGCGACGCTCGACCTGAGCTTCATTAGCCTGCGGCTCGTGCTACCCGCGGTGCGTCGGCTGCTGACCGATGAGGGGCGCGTCATTGCGCTCGTCAAGCCGCAGTTCGAGGCGGGACGCACCGAAGTGCCGCGCGGCGGGGTGGTGACCGATGCATCGGTCCATCAGCGCGTGCTCGACGAGCTGTGGTCGTACGCCACCGGCGCCGGGTTCACGCCGGTCCGCTCGATTCGCTCGCCGATCACCGGTGGCGATGGCAATGTCGAGTTCCTGGCCGAGCTGCGGCGTGCGGAGGGCGACGCGCCGTAGCACGACGCGCCGTAGCACGACGTACTACGATCGCAGCCGGATGAAGCGTCGATCGTCGCGTCCCCGGAGCGTCACGCCTGTCGAGCAGCTCAGCGCGTTCGTCGGCTTCGATGCGGTGGCCGTCGAGGTTGAGCACGCGCCGTCGCCCGACACGATGCGCCACATCGTCTCGCTGCGCATGCCCGACCAGCTGCTCGAGCGCGTCGAGAGCGCCGCGCACGCACGCGGCGTGTCGCCCTCGAGCCTCATGCGCGCGTTCATCGCCGCGGGCCTGGATCGGTCCTACGCCGCCGTGCAGGAGCCCGACGTCGCGGTCGAGCTCGCCGCGCTGCGTCGCCAGATGGAGAAGATCGTCCATCGCCTCGACGCGAGCGGCGACGCCTCGTGAGCGGCGCGATCGGCTTCGCCCACAACCCGACGATTCCGGCATCGGCAGGTTTGCTGGAGCGTGGCAGCGCGTGGTGCCAGGAGCACGAAGTCGCCACGTGGCAGGCGGCCGCCGAGGAGACCGAGGTCATTCGCCGCCAGCTGCCCGGGTCGCGGGTGGTGTGCGTGCTGGGCGGTGATGGCACCTTTCTGCGCACCGCGCTGGCGCTCGACGGCTCGGAGGTGCCGGCGCTCGGCATCAACCTGGGACGCGTCGGGTTCCTGGCCAAGGTCGAGGGCGGCGACCTCGAGCGGGCCCTCGACCAGGTGCTCGCCGGGGACTTCGGGATCGAGGAGCGCCTGCGGCTTGAAGTCACCTTGCGTCGGACGAGCGGCGAGATCGAGCTCCACCCGGTGCTCAACGAGATGGTGATGGCGCGCGGTGGCCGCGTGCGCATGATCCAGGTCGAGGTCGAGGTCAGCGGCAGCCACCTGGCGACCTACGTGGCCGATGGCGTCGTGGTCGCCACCCCGACCGGCTCGACGGCGTACTCGTTCAGTGCCGGTGGCTCGATCCTGGATCCGCGGCTGCGCAACATGATCATCACCCCGGTTGCCGCGTATCTTTCGCCGCTGCACAGCGTGGTGGCGGGGGAGGACCACGTCGTGCGTCTCACGGTGCGCGATGCACCGTACGGCGCGCTTGTCAGCCTGGACGGCCAGCAGGACATACCGATCACCACCGGCGACGTCGTCGAGGTCCGCGCCCTCGACGTGCCGCTGCGCATCCTGGAGCCAACCGGCAGCACCCCCTTCTACGACCTGCTGCGCACGAAGGCCGCGCTGCTCCCGTACTGACCGATGGCACTGCTCGAGCTCGCCGTCACCAACCTTGCCGTCATCGAATCGGTGCGCCTGCCGGTCGCGCGCGGCTTCACCGCGGTGACCGGCGAGACGGGTGCCGGCAAGTCGCTGGTCGTCGACGCGGTGTCGCTGGTCCTCGGCGCGCGAGCGGCGGCCGATCTCGTGCGTTCGGGGGCAACGGCGGCGCGGGTCGAGGCTATCTTCGAGGATCCCAGCCTGCCGACCGACGATCCACTGGCTGATCTGCTTGCCGACGGAGAAGGGATGGCGATCGTGCGGCGCGAGATCACCGCGGAGGGACGCTCGGTCGCGCGGGTCAACGACCGCACGGTGACCGTCGCCAGTCTCGCCGCGCTCGGCGCGCGTCTGGGAGAGATTCACGGCCAGCACGACCAGCAGCGGCTGCTGGATCCGAATCGCCAGCTGGCGCTGCTGGATCGGTTCGGCGGCCACGAGGAGCTGCTCGCCGCGGTCAGTGAGGCGCACCACGCGTGGCGTGCCGTCGTGGCACAGGGCGCCGAGCTTGTCACCGATGCGCATGAGCTGGCCCGCCGCACCGAGCTGCTGCGCTACCAGGCCGACGAGATCGGCGCGGCGGGGCTGCGTTCGGGCGAGGAGGCGGAGGTCGAAAAGGCGCTGCGCGCGGCGACGCACGCCGCAGCGGTGGCGCGAGCCGCCGCCGACGCCACCCGTGCCCTGCGCGACGATGGCGGCGCGCTGGACACGCTCCGAACCGCGCTCCGCTCCCTCGAGGAGGCGGCGGGCCACGACGCGCGCTTTTCACCGCTGCTCGACCGTGCCCACGCGGTCGCCGCGGAGGCCGAGGAGCTGGCGCGCGACGCTGCCGACGCCGGTGAACAGGTCGACCTCGATCCGCAGACGCGCCAGGGCCTCGAGGATCGGCTGGCGCTGATCTATGACCTGCGCCGGAAGTACGGAGCCACGATCGACGAGGTGCTGGCATTCGGCGAGGAGGCATCCGCCGAGCTGGAGCGGCTGGAGGACCAGGACGGGATGCGGGAGCGCCTGCGTGCCGACGAGCTGAAGCGCCGCACGGAGCTCGAGGCGGCGGCCGCCACGTTGCATGGCGCGCGCGCGGCGGCGGGTTCGGCGTTGGCCGAGCGGGTCAACGCGGAGCTGCCACCGCTCGGCCTGCGCGGCGGCGCGTTCGGCGTAGAGCTGCAGGCGGTCGAGCTCGGCGCGTCGGGCGGCGACCGCGTCACGTACATGTTCGCCCCGAATCCCGGCGAGCAGCCGCGCCCGCTGGGCCGCATCGCGTCGGGCGGTGAGGCGAGCCGCCTCTCGCTGGCCCTCAAGGTGGTGCTGGCCGCGGCGGACGAGACGCCGCT
>JBDTNK010000117.1:0-3607 GCA_039933775.1 Chloroflexota bacterium
GCACCCGCCGGGACGGCGGACAGCACTGTGACGAGGCCTTCAAGCCAGGCTTCTATCAGGTCACTGGGCCCCGACCGGTGGTGTCGGGTAGATGCCCTCGCCGACGCAGCCGACAGATCCACAGCAAGGCACCGACGGGGCCAGTGAATGAACGAGTCAGGCTGTGCCTGCGAAGGGTGACCTCAGCGTCTCACAGTGCATGAAACGGCCGGTAGCTGCGTGATGCCGGCCGCCTCATTCAGGTGGGAATGAATTGGGGCCGTTCGGAGCCCAACTCCGCTGATTCGGCCCGGTTCCATTCTGTGCTGAATCCTACGGCCGGTAGCTGCGTGATACCGGCCGTCCCATTCACCTGAGAATCGCGCAAGGGAGCACCCGAGGGCCGCCCGCCCCTGACCGCGTGGCGCTCCTTCGACCGCCCCTCGCTTCGAGCGCGGTAAGAATCTTCGCGGCGTCCCGCGGCTTGTCACCCGGTGACCAAAATCGCCGGTGAGCGACGGGCCCTGCGCGAGATGAGGAGGCTCACCCGCTGACCGTGCCATCCGGTGACACGAATCGCCGGTGAGCTCCGTCCCGAGCGCTGTTTCGGTCATGCGGTGGTAGAACCCAGCCGCCGGTTGGGGGCAGCCCGAAGCTACCCGGCCCGAGGATCCAGCCGGAGCTCCGCCTTGCCCGCCTGCACGTCGCGGAAGGCGTCGACCCGTTCGGCGAGCGCGGCATCGGTCAGTGCCAGGATGCGTGCGGCCAGGTGCGCCGCGTTCTTCGCCCCGGCGCTGCCGATCGCGACGCTCGCGACGGGGACGCCGGGCGGCATCTGGACGATCGCGTAGAGGGCATCGGCTCCGCCGAGCGCGCCCCCGTCGAGCGGGACGCCGATCACTGGCTTGGCGGTGAGCGAGGCGATCACGCCGGGCAGGTGCGCCGCCAGTCCGGCCGCCCCGACGTAGACCTGCACACCGGCGGCATCGGCTTGGGTGATGTACGCGTGCAACGCCGCGGCTTGTCGGTGCGCGCTGATGACGCTCGCTTCCCATGCGATGCCGTACGAGTCGAGCACGTCGAAGCAGCCTTTCAGCGCGGGAAGGTCGGAGCGGGAGCCGCAGATGACGGCGACGGAGGGAGGCACGTGCCGAGTGTATCGGGCCATCGTGGCCTCCGGCGCCAGGATGCGTATGATGGCGCTCCGCCCTGGAACCTCGACCAGGATTCACCGTGCCCGTCAACCCAAGATCCCGCGCCATCGCCATCGCCGCCGCGCTCGTCGTCGTCCTCGCCGGGTGCGGCGGCGCGCCGAATCCATCGCCAACCGGCGCCGCTCTGGCGCCAACGCCGACCCCCGCGCCAACTCGAACACCGACACCCAGCGCGACCGCCACGCCGACGGCGACCTCCGGCGCGCCTACCCGCCCTAGCCACGTCTTCGTCGTGGTGCTCGAGAACAAATCGGCGAGCCAGGCGCTCGGCCGCCACGCTGATTACCTCAAGAGCCTTGCGGACCGATACGGCCTCGCCACGTACTACGTCGCCGCCTCGCACCCCTCGCAGCCCAACTACATGGAACTGTTCAGCGGCTCGACCCAGGGCGTGACGGACGACGATCCGCACGACATCGACGCGCCCACGCTGGCCGACCAGCTCGAGGTGGCCGGCCTCACGTGCCGCGTCTTATGGATCAACCGCTGACGTCGGAAGCGGCGTACACACACGCCAGCCTGCTTCGGACTATCGAGGACGTGTTCGGTCTCCCCTGCCTAACGCCGAGAACGTGCCGCCCGGTTGCTTCACCGGTGCTCGGTCGACGGGCGGCCCCGATAGCGACGGTGAGTACCGCCGCAAGCACAACTCGGCCATCAGCTTCACCTCCTATCAGCGGCGAGCCGTCACGTTGCGCCAACATCACCGACTTCAGCCATTTCGATCCCGCCGCGAGCGACTTCTCGCTCATCGTGCCGAATATGTGCCACTCGATGCACGACTGCAGCATCGCGAAGGGCGATGCGTAGGCCGATGCCTGCGACGCGAACCCGATGCGCGACCTTCTTCCTTCGCAGTGACCTCGGCGCCTCTCATGTCGTGACCTCGCGCAGCGCGATGTCGGACCGATGCTGCCCGCCCTCGAGCGCCACGCGGGCAACCCCTCGGTAGGCTGCCTCACGCGCGGCAGCCATCTCCGTGCCGCGCCCCACCACCGTCAGCACGCGACCGCCCGACGCCTCCCAGCCACGGCTCGTGCGCCGCGTTCCGGCGTGGAAGACCAGGACATCACCGTCATCGCCGGGTCCGCTCGGCTCGACGCCTTCGAGCGCTGCACCGCGCTCCGGCGCTTCCGGGTAGCCCGCCGCGGCGATCACCACGCCCACCGCCGCGCCGGGTCGCTGCGCCACCGACCCTTCCATGAGCCCGATATCGCCGATCGCCGCGCCGAGCAGCGCCTGCGACAGGTCGCCATCGAGCATCGGCAGCAGGACCTGCGCCTCCGGATCACCGAAGCGTGCATTGAACTCCAGCACCATCGGTCCATGCGCGGTCAGCATCAGCCCCGCGTAGAGCACGCCGCGGTACGGCGTACCGTCGCGCGCCATCCGCCACGCGATGGGCTCGAAGATGCGCTCCGTGGCCTCCTCGAGCTCGCGCCGTCCGAACCAGGGCACCGGCGTGTACGCACCCATCCCACCCGTGTTCGGACCGATGTCTCCGTCGCGCAGCCGTTTGTAGTCACATGCCGCGGCGAGCGGGACGACGGCCTGGTCGCAGACCAGGGCGAACGCGCTGACCTCCGGTCCCTCGAGCCGCTCCTCCAGGATCAGCTGCCCGCCGCCGGTGGCGCTGCCGGCGAGCTCGCGGATCGCCGATTCCGCCTCCGCGTGCGTCTCCGGCACGACCACGCCCTTGCCGGCGGCGAGCCAGTCAGCCTTGACGACCGGCGGTCGCTCCAGCGTGCGCAGGTGCGCCAGCGCGGCGTCCGGATCGACGAAGCTTCGCGCCGCCGCGGTCGGGATGTTGGCGCGCGCCATCTGCTCCTTGCAATACGCCTTCGACGACTCGAGCCGCGCTGCCGCGCGATCAGGTCCGAAGACCGGGATGCTCGCGCTGCGCAGAGCATCGGCCACGCCGGCGGCCAGCGGCGCCTCGGGACCCACGACCACCAGCCCGTACCGCTGCCGCGATGCGTGGCGCGCGACGGCTCGTGGATCAAGCGGGTTCAGGTCGTCGATCGTGCGTGCCACGGCGGGGGTGCCGCCGTTTCCCGGCGCGATATCGATGCGCCCCACCGATTCATCTCGCGCCAAGCGCCAGGCGAGGGCGTGCTCGCGGCCGCCGCCGCCGAGGATGAGGATGTCCACCCGCGGAGTCTAGGGCCCGTGGCTCCTCGCGACGGGCTCGCATGGACGACGACTCGTTCGCCGGCGGGGGTAGCGGCTACGAAGTGTCCGATCCTGCATCACCCGCGGGACGAACGGCGAGGATGAGGCGAAGCGCGAGCCCTCGCTTCGCTGATCGCCTATCGCAGCCGTGACAGACGGACAAGATGTGGCCGTTACTCCCGCCCGCGCGCAAGCCCGCGCGCAAAACCCGGTGCGCAAGCGCGCACGCAGGCCCGCGCGCA
>JBDTNK010000118.1:0-3573 GCA_039933775.1 Chloroflexota bacterium
CAGATAGTGTCGAAGCACGATCATTCGATCAGACGGCGAGAGGTCCCCGCCGCGGGTGATCCGGGAGACATCCGATGGCCACGCTCTTCGTTCGACACACCGTCGCCGACTACGCCGACTGGCGCCGCATCTTCGACGACTTCGCCCCCACCCAGAAGGCGCTAGGTGTGACCGACGAGGCGGTCTACCAGGCCGCCGACAACGCGAATGACATCACGGTCACGCATGACTTCGCCACGCTGGAGGCCGCCAAGGCTTTCGCCGGCAGCCCGGAGCTCAAGACGGCGATGCACGACGCCGGCGTGACCTCGGCGCCGGCAATCTGGTTCACGACCAGGGCCTGATCCGCGCGCCCGCCGTAGGAGGGGCGGGACAGCTTCGACGGCAGCGGGCGCCCCACGGGCGCCCGCTGTTTCGATTCCGCGGGCGGAGCCCCGGCGGCGGGCCGTCTGATTCGGTCGGTGGTTTCCGGATCTTTGGCGCCGTCGTATGAGCCTTGTCGGTGGGAGCCCCGAATGCGTTGGCATAGGGGGGAATGCCACGATGACCATCGCAACACTGCGTTGAGCGCCAATGAGCGGCCGAGCGAGTGACGACGCGCGCCGAGAGGAACATACTCTTGGCTGTCCGGGCGCGGGCCACCGCCCCGCTTTCAGCGCCCGGCTGACTGCACGAGGTGGGCATGGAGATGGCCACGAGCCCAGTGATTGACTGCACCTGCCGGCACTCGGTCGACTGCAATCATGAGTGCCACGGACGTCACTGCGATCCGAGTGAGCATGTCTGCTCGATCGAGTTCCTGCCCGATGAGGGCGGCCTGACGCCGTGGGGGTGTCCCGACTGCAGTCCGGGCCTGGGGTCGCCCCACCTGGCGGGCTGTCAAGCAAACCTCGGCTCCGAGCCGACCGATCAGATTACCGACCGGCTGATCTGACCTGGCATCGCCCGATGCCCTTCGCCCCGAGGGCTGTCGCTGCTCACCTGCTCCGCTGAGCGCGGGAACGGCCCTCGCGATCGAGCACAGCCTGGCCGTCCCTCAACCGGCGGCTTCGATGGCAAGCTCCGGCTCAGCGAGCGACGACTGTGACCTCGCGTCCTCGTCTCGCCCGACCGGCAGGAACCAGTTAGGCAGCCCGGCGACGAGCTTGGGTTCTCCGTAGACGCGCACCGACCCTTCAGCCATCGCATCTGTCCATGAGCGAAGGCCGCGGGCGATGGGGTACAGGTCGGCCGCATCGGCCTCGACGTAGACGTAGCGATCCTGGCCAATCAGCGGGTCCTCGAGGCAGAGGGTGGGTTCGGTGCTGCCGGCCAGTAGCAGCCAGCATCGTTCGGCATCGTTGCCGCGCATGGCGATCTCGATTGCAACATGTCGGTCGGGTGCCGCTCGCTCGTCGACCCGATGCGCAAGCCACCACAGGATGATGGTGGGGTCGCGCTGGGCCATGGCCGGATCCTCGGGTACCCACTTCTCAGCCCACTGCCAGAGCGACTTCAGCGTTGGCATCAGTTGTTCTCCCGCTGGGGTGAGGCAGTACGGGAGCGATCGTGATCCGGTCGATGGATCGCGAGCGACCAGCCCGATCTCCTCGAGCTTTCGGAGCTTATCGGCCAGCACCGAGCGCGAGACGTGGCCCGGCAGGCCGGTGGCCAAGCTATTGAATCCTTGCGCCCCGAACATCGCCAGCTCGCGCACGATGAGGAAGCTCCACCGGTCGCCGAGATGCTCGACCGCCTTGGTGAAGGCGCAGTAGTCGGTCTTGGCGCTCGATCCCATGCACGCATTCTCCCACCGCTCACAACTGCGCCTAGTTCGGTGTTCGAACTATGCGGCCTGCATCGGGGCCGCGCATCGTCGGTGCCAAGAGGCAACCACACGCGGAGGTCACTTGGATGAAGACTGAATCGGTGGAGCGCCACGAGGTCGTGGTCATCGGCGCCGGTCAGGCGGGCCTGGCGGCCGGATATCACCTCGCCCAGCGCGGCATCGAGTTCGTGATTCTCGAGGCCAGCCCGCACGTGGGCGACGTGTGGCGTGATCGCTACGACTCGCTGCGGCTCTATTCTCCGGCCAGGTACGACGCCCTGCCCGGGTATCCCTTCCCGCTCGGGCGGAACGTTTTCCCGACCGGGTCCCAGATGGGCGAGTACCTGGAGGCGTATGTCGCGCATCACCGGCTGCCCGTGTGCAAGGCCGTTCACGTCGACGCGCTGCGCGCGGCCCCGGATGCCAGCGATGGCTATCTGATCAGCGCCGGTCCACGGAGCTACGCCGCCAACCAGGTGATCGTGGCAATCGGCGGCTTCCAGCGACCCCATGTGCCGGAATTCGGCCCGCAGCTGGACGCGCGTATCCGCCAGCTGCACTCCGCCGACTACCGCAATCCCGGCCAGCTCGTCGACGGTCCGGTCCTGGTGGTCGGAGTCAGCCACTCCGGCGCGGATCTCGCCTACGAGGTTGCGGCGGCCGGCCACCGCACCATCCTGTCGGGCAAGGATCACGGGCAGCTGCCGTTCTCAGTGGATAGCCGCCGAGGCGTGCTCGCCTGGCCGATCATGCGTTTCATTGCCTGGAACCTGCTCACCCTCAGCACGCCGATCGGTCGCAAGATGGCACCAGAGATCCGCAAGGGCGGGGGGCCGCTGCTACGGATTCGTCGCAGCGATCTCGAACGTGCCGGCGTCGAACGGCATGAGGCACGTACTGCCGGGGCCAGCGACGGGAGGCCGATGCTCGCCGACGGGACGGTGCTCGACGTGGCGAACGTGATCTGGTGCACCGGCTTCCGGCCTGACTACAGCTGGATCGACCTGCCGGTCATCGGCGAGGGCGGCTGGCCGATGGAGCACCGCGGCGTGGTCGACTCGAGCCCCGGCCTCTACTTCCTGGGCATCCCGTTCCTGTACTCGTTTACCTCGATGCTGGTCATCGGTGCCGGACGGGACGCGGCCTACGTCGTAGAGCGGATCGCCGGGCGTCGCGGGATGCGAGAGCGCGCCATCGCGGCAGCGGCTGGCTCCAAAGCTCTCTAACGAGGGGGACGCCGGGACAGGAGACGGCCGCTCCGCGCTCCTCATTTTCGACTCGATCCACCGCGCACGGATCGGGCCCTTCGTTTGCCCCGGGGGTCGTGGATTCGGGCGCCCGTCCATGGCGCAGGACCATCGGAGGTGAACGTCGGCGAGATCGAGCCGATCATCAGCTTCGCGCACGCGGATCAGACAGTCGTACGCCGGGGGCAACGCGTGTCATAGCGAAGAGTTCAACGGAGTCTGCGACTCCGCGCAGTTCGATCCGGCCGAGGCTTTCGCTTGCGATGTCGCTCGGCAAGTCGAGCGCTGAGATACTGAGGGCCCGGCCCGGGCGTCGCATCAGGCCACGCAGGATGCGGAACTCGAACGGCGTCAGCTCGAGCAGTTGGCCGGCGAGTCGCGCTTCGACCGCGTTCGAATCGATCTGCAGTGGCCCCGCCACGAGGAGCGGCTCCTCATCGTCGGCCTCGCTGTGGCGTCTGCGAAGATGCGCGCGGACCCGCGCCATCAGCTCGCGCGGCGAAAATGGCTTCACCACGT
>JBDTNK010000119.1:0-3424 GCA_039933775.1 Chloroflexota bacterium
ACAAGCCGTTCCTGATGCCGATCGAGGACGTCTTCGGCATCAAGGGCCGCGGCACCGTGGCCACTGGGCGCATCGAGCGCGGGATCGTCAAGACCGGCGAGGAGGTCGAGCTGGTCGGCATCCACGAGAAGAGCCGCAAGCTCGTCGTGACCGGTGTCGAGATGTTCAAGAAGACCCTCGATGAGGGACAGGCGGGCGATAACGTCGGCCTCCTGCTGCGTGGCATCGAGCGCGACGAGCTCGAGCGCGGCCAGGTGCTGGCCAAGTCGGGAACCGTTAAGCCAGGAACCAAGTTCAAGGCTGAGGTCTACGTGCTCGGCAAGGACGAGGGCGGCCGCCATACGCCGTTCTACGCTGGCTACCGTCCGCAGTTCTATCTGCGCACGACCGATGTCACCGGGGCGATCATCCTCCCTGCTGGCGTCGAGATGATCATGCCGGGCGACAACGTCAACATCGACGTCGAGCTCATCACGCCGATCGCCATCGAGCAGGGCCAGCGCTTCGCGATTCGCGAAGGCGGCCATACCGTTGGCGCCGGCGTGATCACCGAGCTCCTCGGCTAAAGGGAACGACGATGGCCAAGCAGCGCATTCGCATCCGGCTCAAGGCGTACGACCACAAGCTGCTCGACGCATCTGCCGAGCAGATCGTGGAGACGGCGCAGCGGACCGGTGCCGATGTCGCCGGGCCGGTGCCGTTGCCGACGCGGATTGAGAAGTACACCGTGATTCGCGGTCCGTTCGTCCATAAGGACGGCCGCGAGCAGTTCGAGATCAGGACGCACAAGCGCCTGATCGACATCATCGATCCGTCGACGAAGACGGTGGATGCGCTCATGCGGCTGTCCCTGGCAGCCGGCGTGGACATCGAAATCAAGATGTGAGCCGCGGGACGACCGAGTCGACGGTCGTCTCGAAGCTCCTCCATCAACCACTCAGACGAAGGGTAGGAACCAACGTGCCGGCAGGATTGATCGGGCGCAAGCTCGGCATGACGCGGGTCTTCGGGGATGACGGTCGCGTCGTGCCCGTGACCGTCATCGGCGCCACGCCGAACACCGTCACCCGTCTCCGCAGCGTGGAGCAGGATGGCTATGCCGCCGTGCAGCTCGGCGCTGGAACGGCGCGTCGCGTGACGAAGCCGGTCGCCGGCCAGTTCAAGGAGCTCCCCAAGGAGCAGCAGCGACCAGCCGCGGTTCGCGAGTTCCGCGTCGATGCCATCGAGGAGTTCGAGGTCGGGCAACAGCTCGACGTGAGCCTCTTCGCGCCGGGCGACCTCGTGGACGTCGTCGGGGTGAGCAAGGGCCATGGCTTCACCGGCGTCATCGCGCGCCACAATTTCAAGCGTGGCCCCAAGACGCACGGCTCCGACCACCATCGGGCGCCCGGATCGGTGGGTGCCGGAACGACGCCGGGTCGCGTGTTCCTGAACACCCGCATGGCGGGACACATGGGTGACGAGCGCGTCACCGTCAAGAAGCTCAAGGTCGTGCGTATCGATACCGAACGGAACCTGATCCTGATCAAGGGTGCGGTTCCCGGCGCGCGCAACGGCCTGCTGCTCGTGCAGAAGGCGAAGTGACCATGCCCCAGACGACGGTGCTGACCGCGAACGGCAAGGAGGCCGGCCAGGTGGACCTGGCCGAGTCGCTCTTCGCCGCTCCGATCAACGAGACACTCATCCATCAAGCCGTGGTGCGCCAGCTCGCGAACCGCCGCATCGGGACGGCCGACACGCTGACCCGGGGCGAGGTCGCGGGCGGTGGCGCAAAGCCGTGGCGACAGAAGGGCACCGGGCGCGCCCGTCAGGGCACCCGCAGCGCTCCGCACTGGGCCGGCGGCGGCGTGGTCTTCGGGCCGCATCCGCGCGGCTACGAGCAGCGCATGCCGGCCAAGATGCGGCGTGCCGCCCTGCGCGGCGTCCTCAGCTCGAAGGCGAGCGACGAGCAGGTGCTGGTCGTGGAGGGCTTTGACCTCGACGAGGGCCGTACGCGGGCGTTCCGGGGTCGGCTCGACGGTTGGAAGGTCGAGGGCAAGGTGCTCCTGGTCCTTCGCGCCCGCGACGAGACGGTCGAACGCGCCAGCCGCAACCTGCGCGAGGTCCGCGTCATCCTGGCCGACAGCCTCAACGTCGTCGATCTGCTCAATGCCGACACGATCATCTTCACCCGCGATGCGTTGCAGCGTGCGCAGGAGGTGTACGCGTGACCGCCGTCGGTACTCGCAACGTGCTCCTTCGACCGGTCATCAGCGAGAAGTCGGTGCTGGAGACAGAGCGCAACAACTACACCTTCGCCGTCGCTCGTGAGGCGAACAAGTTCCAGATCAAGGCTGCCGTCGAGGCCGAGTTCAAGGTCGACGTGCTCGGCGTCCGGGTCCTGTCCGTGAAGTCCAAGCAGAAGCGGCGCGGCCGCAAGACGCTCGGCACGGTTCCCGGGTGGCGGAAGGCGATCGTGACGATCGCCGCTGGCCAGAAGATCGAGCTCTTCGAGGCCGTATAGAGATGCCACTCAGAGGCTACCGACCGACGAGCCCGGGCTTGCGTCAGATGACGCGCTCGACGTTCGACGAGATCACCAACGATGTTCCGCACAAGCCACTGACCAGGCGGCTGGTGAGCCAGGCTGGACGCAACAGCCAGGGCAAGATCACCGTGCGGCACCAGGGCGGTGGGCACAAGCGCCTGTACCGGGTCATCGACTTCAAGCGCGACAAGTTGGGCGTGCCGGCGCGAATCGCGACGGTCGAATACGACCCGAACCGCTCGGCGCGCATCGCGCTGCTGCACTACGCCGATGGCGAGAAGCGCTACATGCTCCTGCCGCACGGCCTGGGCGTGGGTGACAGCGTCGTCGCCGGGCCGGATGCGGAGGCGCGCACCGGGAATGCGCTGCCGCTCTCGCGCATCCCGCTGGGCACGCAGATCCACAACATCGAGATGCGCGCCGGCCGCGGCGGCCAGATCGTGCGCAGCGCTGGCAGCAGCGCCCAGCTGCTCGCCAAGGAGGGGCAGATGGCAACGATCCGCCTGCCCTCCGGCGAGGTGCGACGCGTGCGGGTCGAATGCATGGCAACGGTGGGCCAGGTGAGCAACCTGGATCACGAGAACCAGAAGATGGGCAAGGCAGGGCGCGTGCGCAACATGGGCCGTCGCCCGCAGGTGCGCGGCGTGGTCATGAACCCGAACGACCACCCGCACGGTGGTGGTGAGGGCAAGTCACCGACCGGCATGCCGCCAAAGACACCGTGGGGCAAGCCGGCCATGGGCCTGCGGACCCGCGCAAGGAAGAACGCGAGCAACAAGATGATTGTTCGTCGCCGCTATGGACGAGGATAGGAGAGCGCGATGAGTCGTTCCGTCAAGAAGGGACCTTTCGTCGACGCGCGCCTGCTCGGCCGCATCGACGACATGAACAAGCGCA
>JBDTNK010000120.1:0-3338 GCA_039933775.1 Chloroflexota bacterium
GATGACGTGACGGTCACGACGCAGACAGTCTCCCGCCGACCCAGTGAGCGGCAGCTGATGGCGCGGTTCCGCAGATTGATCGGCAGGGAGCTGCCGCGTCGCACGCGCGGGCCGTTCGGCGGGCCGGAGCCGGTGCCGACGGACGCCTCGGGCCGGGTCCGCGCCCCCACCGCCGCCGAGCGGCGCCGCAATCCGAAGCCTCGGCATCTGCCCGAGCGCGATCACATTGAGCACGAGATCGAGATGATGCTCGCCGATGAGCCGTCGGCAGCGGACCTCCTGGATCGATGACATCGATCCACGCGCCAAGGCTGCCGCCTGACCTCGTCACGCCCGCGCTCGTCGTGGATCTCAACGTGATGGAACGGAACATCACCAGCATGCAGGCCGCCATGACCGAACGCGGCATCGCGCTGCGGCCGCACACGAAGACACACCGCAGCGTCGAGATCGCGCGGCGCCAGGTGGCGGCGGGCGCGAGCGGCATCACGGTCGGCACGCTGGGCGAGGCCGAGGTCATGGCCGCCGGCGGTCTGGACGACATCTTCATCGCCTATCCGGTCTGGGCCGGCGGGCCGAACGCATCGCGCATCCGCGCGCTCAACGAGGCCATCCAGCTGTCCGTCGGCGTCGATTCGGTCGAGGGAGCCAAGGCGCTGGGCGAAGCGGTGCGCGGCTCCCGACCCCTGGACGTCCTGGTCGAGATCGACTCGGGCGACCACCGCACCGGCGCGCCGGACCCGGGCAGCGCGGCGACGGTCGCGACGGCCGCAGAGCGAGCCGGCCTCCGTGTGCGCGGCCTCTTCACGCATGGCGGCCATGGGTATCGGCCCAACGAAAGCCAGCAGGCAGCCGTTGACGAGGTCACCGCCCTCGCCGCCGCCGCGGATACGCTACGAGCCGCCGGCATCCCAACCGACATTCGCAGCGCCGGCTCGACGCCCACCGCGCTCCTCTCGGCCCGCGATGGCGTGACGGAGGAGCGCCCCGGGACCTATGTCTTCGGTGATCGCCAGATGCTGCACCTCGGCGCGGCAGCGGCGGAGCAGATGGCGCTGTGGGTCGTGGCCACCGTGGTCAGCACATCGGTCCATGGGCAGTTCGTGGTCGATGCCGGAGCGAAGACCCTGGCCAAGGACCTGCCGTCATTCCTGGACGGGTACGGCCTCCTGGCTGGAGAGCAGGGCCTCACGGTGGAGCGCACCTACGACTATCACGGTGTCGTACGCCGGCCCGATGGCGCCGCCGCGCCGCCGGTCGGCAGCCGGGTCGCGATTTTGCCGAACCATGTCTGCCCGGTCGTCAACCTTGCGGAGTTCCTCATCGTCGTGCGTGACGGCCAGGTCGTCGACAGATGGCCGGTCGACGCGCGCACCCGCAACGGCTGACCGGGAAGCCTAGGCCGGCACGGCCTCCAGCAGTCCCGCCTCTGCCAGCGCCTCGCGCAGCTGACGTCGCTCGCCGTCGCTGATCGGCAGGAGCGGCTCGCGGACCGTCGCGCTCGGGATCACGCCCATCATCACCAGCGCCTCCTTGAGTCGCGCGCGGTAGTTCGCCACCGGCGACGCAAAGACCGCATCGGCCAGGCGCTGAACTCGAGCGGCAAGGGGCGCCGCAGCGGCGTGATCGCCGGCCAGCGCGAGGCGGATCAGCTCCACCTGTTCGCGCGTCATGATCGCCCCGAAGCCGATCAGCGCGCCCACCGAGCCCATCAGAAACGACTCGTAGATGAAGTTGTCGTTGCCGGTCAGCATCGCCACGTCGCGCCCCGATTCGCGCACCACGGCCACGGTGTCCATGTAGCGCCGCGCGTCGAACGAGGCCTCCTTGATCGCCGCCACGCCGTCGATGGCCATGAGCCGCTCGAGCGTGTCGCGCTCAAAGTTCACGCCGCCCAGCGCCGGCTGCAGCTGGAAAACGATGAGCGGCACGCCGACCTCGGCGATGGCCTGGTGGTAGCGCACCGGGATCTCGGGATCGAGCGGGGCGGAGAGGTAGGCGGGGATCGGGAAGACCAGCAGCGCATCGGCACCGGCCGCCTGGTAGTCGCGAGCCTGCTGGACCGCCTGCGCCGTGAACGGGCCCGCCAGCCCGGCGACCATCATGACCTCGCTCGGCAGCTCAGAGCGCACGACCTCGAGCACGCGCACCTTCTCGGCCTGGGTGAGGTGCGCGCTCTCACCGGTGTCGGCGTTGATGGCGACGCCCACGACGCCCTGGTCAGCCACCCAGCGGATGTAGCGCCGCAGCTCGGCCTCATCGGGCCTGGCCTGCGCATCCATAGGAAGGACCGTTGCGGCGATCAGGCCGCGGAAGTTGAGTGCTGCCATCACGTCACCTCGCCCGCACACTGTGGTTGCTCGAATGGACCGATGATACCCATCCGGCGGCGATTTGGAAATGCTTTGCCGAATTTCCTTGACGCCCGCGGGTCGGGGCGCATAGCCTAGAGCAAACCTTTTCCTTCGAGGGCGGTTCATGGGCTCTGTGGTGGATGTGGCACGGCTTGCGGGCGTCTCCGCGGCGACGGCCTCGCGCGTCCTGTCGGGGTCGAGCCACGCGGTCAGCCAGGCGACGCGGGAGCGGGTGCTGGCCGCGGCGGAGTCGCTCGACTTCGTGCCGAACGCGCTGGCGCGCGGCCTCCTGAAGAGCCGCGTACCGATCGTGGGTGTGATCGTCCACGACGTCACCGATCCCTACTTCTCCGAGATCGTGCGCGGCGTGGAGGATGCCGCGGAGGGGAGCGGCTTCCTGGTCATCACCTGCAGCTCCGACCGGGTCAGCGAGCGCGAGGAGTCGTACGTGCGGCTGCTGCGCGGGATGCGCGCGGCGATCGTCATCTTCGCCGGCAGTGGGATTCGCGACTCGGCGCTCGAGACGACCGTGGACCGCCACCTCGACGCGATGCAGCGCTACGGCGCCGCCGTGGTGAACCTCTCGCCCAGCTCGCGCGGCACGCCGTTCGTGGGCTTCGACAACGTCGAGGGCATGACGGCCATCGTGCAGTCGCTGGCGCGGATGGGGCATCGGCGCATCGGCTACCTGAGCGGACCGGACCGGCTCTACGTGTGCGGTGAGCGCGAGCGGGGCTACCGGCAGGCGCTCGCCGCGGAAGGGCTGGAGGTCAAGTCGAGCCGCATCGTCTCGACCAGCTTCGACGGCCCCGGTGGCGCCGATGGCGTGGAGCGGCTGCTGGCCGAGGCGCCCGACGTGACCGCCGTGGCGTGTGCCAACGACCTGCAGGCGCTCGGCGCGCTGGAGCGGCTCGCGCAGCTCGGCATCTCGGTGCCGAATGAGCTGTCCGTCGCGGGCTTCGACGACATCCCCGCGGCGGCGCG
>JBDTNK010000121.1:0-3322 GCA_039933775.1 Chloroflexota bacterium
GCGCGGATGGCGGCGAGCGTGTTCGCCGTCGCCAGGCCCAGGTCGTTGTGGCAGTGGGTCGAGACGATCCCGCGGCGCCCGACCAGCTTGACGACGCGCTTGATGAGTGCCGAGTAGTCGTCCGGCTCCGCGTAGCCGACCGTGTCGGGGACGTTGATGACGGTCGCGCCCGCGTCGAGGGCACGCTCGAAGGCAGCGAACATGAACTCCGGGTCGGAGCGAGAGGCATCTTCGGCGCTGAACTCGAGCTCCTGCTTGGGGCCGACGAGGCGGCGCGCCTGCGCGACGCAGGCCGTGATCCGCTCGAGCACGTCCTCGCGCGTGGCGCGCAGCTTGTGCTCGAGATGGATGTCGGAGGTGGCGATGAAGACGTGCAGCTGCGAGCGCCGCGCTCCCTGGAGTGCGGTGGCGGCCGCCGTCACGTCACCGGGCACGCAGCGCGCGAGGGCAGCGATGGCCGGCGCGCCCTCCGCGCCGCCGATCTCGGTCGCGATACGGCGCACCGCCTCCATCTCGCCGGGCGAGGCGGCCGGGAAGCCGGCCTCGATGACGTCGACATTGAGCCGCGCCAGCTGCCGCGCGACCTGCACCTTCTCGTCGACGGTGAGTGATGCGCCGGGGGTCTGCTCCCCGTCGCGCAGGGTGGTGTCGAAGACGCGGATCTGCCGCGGCCGGGGTGACGTCATACGGCCTCTTCCGTGCCGCCGACGGCGGCGGTCTGCTGCGTTCGGTGTGTGGCCGGTCCATCGGTCCAGCCAGCAGGCGGGGACTTGGGGTTGATGAAGGCCATGTGGGAGCGCAGCTCGGCACCGACAGGCTCGATGCGCGCCTTCGCGGCGTCGGCACGCATGCGACGGAACTCGGGGGCGCCCTGGCGGCCCTCCTCGATCCAGCGCTTCGCGAATGTGCCGTCCTGGATCTCGGTCAGGATCTGCTTCATCTCGGCACGGACCTGCTCGTTGATGAGGCGCGGCCCGGAGACGTAATCGCCGTACTCGGCGGTGTCGCTGATGGAGTAGCGCATGTACTGCAGGCCGCCCTGGTACATGAGGTCGACGATCAGCTTGAGCTCGTGCATCGTCTCGAAGTAGGCGAGCTCCGGCTGATAGCCGGCGTCGACGAGCGTCTCGAAGCCCGCCTGGACCAGCGACGTCACCCCGCCGCACAGGACCGCCTGCTCACCGAACAGGTCGGTCTCGGTCTCCTCGGCGAAGGTCGTCTCGAGCACGCCGGCCCGCGCCGCACCGATGCCGCGCGCGTAGGCCAGCGTGCGCTGTCGTGCCGTGCCGGTCGCGTCACGATGCACGGCAAAGAGCGCCGGCACGCCGCCGCCGCCCTCGTACAGCCGTCGCACCAGGTGTCCGGGGCCCTTTGGCGCCACCATCCCGACGTCGACGCCGCCCGGCGGGTCGATCTCGCCGAAGTGGATGTTGAAGCCGTGCGCGAACATCAGCAGCGCTCCGTCGCGCAGGTTCGGCTGAATCTCAGCGTGATAGACCGATGGCGCCGCGGTGTCCGGCACCAGGACCATGACCACGTTCGCCTCCGCCGTCGCAGAGGCCGCATCGGTCACCCGAAGACCCGCCTCGCGCGCCCGATCGGCGCTGCTCGAGTCGGGACGCAGCCCGACGACCACGTTCACGCCCGATTCGGCGAGATTGCGGGCGTGCGCCTCGCCCTGGCTGCCGTAGCCGATGACGGCCACGGTCTGGCCGTCGAGGGCGGCGGCGTCGATATCGGTCTCGTAGATGAGCGTGGCCATCAGTCGTGTGCTCCGTTCGTGCTTGGGGCTGTGGTGATCGATGTCGGTGGGCCGGCGGCCATGGCCACAGCGCCCGCTCGCACCAGGTTGCGCAGGCCGTGGCCGCGCAGCTGGCCGAGTGCATGATCGATGCGTTCCGGGGTGCCGGTCAGTCGCAGGCGCCACGCGGAGGCGTCCGCCGAGAGCATCTCGCCGCCGGCACTGGCGATGACGTGGTTCACCGCGGTGCGATCCTCGCTCGTCTGCGGCGGTGCGAGCTCGACGAGCGCGAGCTCGAGCTCCAGGCGCGGCTGCGCCGTCAGGTCGCGAACCTCGAGCACCTCGATCAGCCGCTCGAGCTGGGCCAGGACCTGGCGCAGGTGCGCATCGTCGCCGCGCACCGCGATCGTCATGCGCGAACGACCCTGCTCGTGCGTGCTCGCCACGGTGAGCGACTCGATGTTGAAGCTGCGCGCCCGCAGCAGACCGGCGACGCGATTCAGCGTCCCCGGCTTATCGACGACCAGCGCGCTGACGAGGTGCCGGCGCGCCGGCGTCACGGCGGCGACGGTCATTCGCTCGTCCCCTCGACCATGTCGGAGAGGCCCTTGCCGGGGAGCATCATGGGATACACGTTCTGCCCCTCGTCGAGGTGGAAGTCGATGAGCGCCGGCCCTGGCGCCGCGCGCGCCTTCGCGATCACATCCGGAACCTCCTCGGGCTTCGTGGCGCGCCAGGCCGGGATGCCGTATGCCTCGCACAGGCGCACGAGATCAGGACCCAGGAGCTCCGACGAGTGGTAGTTCTCGTCGTAGATGATCTCCTGCCACTGCCGGATCATCCCCAGCCGATGGTTGTTGAGCACCGCGATGCGCACCGGGATCTGGTCCTGCACCAGCGTCGCGAGCTCCTGCATCGTCATCTGGAAGCCGCCGTCGCCGACGACCGCCCACGTCTCGCGCTCCGGCGCTCCGAGCGCCGCGCCCATCGCGGCCGGCACCGAGTAGCCCATGGTCCCGAGGCCGCCGCTGGAGAGGTGCCGGTAGGGCGCGCGGAATCCGAAGTAGCGCGCCGCCCACATCTGGTTCTGGCCCACGTCGCTGACCAGCGTGGCCTCGTGGTTCGTCGCCTCGCCGATCTGGTCGATGACAAAGTCCGCCGAGAGGCGGCCCTCGCGCCACGCGCCCGAGCCGTGCCAGCTTCGTCGCTCGCTGACCTCGCGCCACTCCGCGATCTGTTCGAGCCACGCCGTTCGCGGCTCGCTCTGCGGCAGCCGGGCGAGGAGCGCCGCGAGCAGATCGCCCGCATCGGCCACGATGCCCAGGTCCGTGTGGACGTTCTTGCCGATCTCGCTCCGGTCGACGTCGACGTGCACGAGCGTGGCGTTCGGCGCGAAGGTGCTCGTCTTTCCGGTGATTCGATCGTCGTAGCGACAGCCGATGCCGATCAGCAGGTCGGCCTGCTGAATCGCCTTGTTCGCGTGCATCCAGCCATGCATCCCCGCGTAGCCGGCGCTGAGCGGGTGGGTCTCGTCCATGTTGCCGATGCCCAGCAGCGTGTGGGCGACCGGCACCTGCGAAC
>JBDTNK010000122.1:0-3274 GCA_039933775.1 Chloroflexota bacterium
ACCGTCACGCCGCCGGCATTGCACAGGATGTCGGGGATGAGGAAGACGCCGCGCTCGTGCAGAATGACGTCGGCATCGGGGGTGGTGGGGCCGTTCGCCGCCTCCGCCACGATCCTGGCCTTGATGCGGTGCGCGTTGCTGGCGGTGATCTGGTTCTCGAGCGCCGCGGGCACCAGGATGTCGCAGTCGACCTCGAGGATCTCCGCGTTGGTGACATCCGTCGCGCCGGGGAAGCCGACCACAGTGCCATGCTCGCGCTTCCAGGCGATGACGCGGTCCGGATCGAGGCCCGCGGGGTTATGGATGCCGCCGGCGCTGTCGCTGACCGCGACGATGCAAGCGCCCTCGGCGCGCAGGAGCTGGGCGGCGATGCTGCCGGCGTTGCCGAAGCCCTGGATCGCGACGCGCGCATCGGTCAACGAGATGCCGAGCGCCTTGCTGGCCTGCAGCAGGGTGAAGGTGGCGCCGCGGGCGGTCGCCTCATTGCGGCCCAAAGATCCGCCGACGCTGATCGGCTTGCCGGTGACGACACCGTGGATCGTGTAGCCGTGGTGCATCGAGAAGGTGTCCATGATCCACGCCATGGTCTGGGCGTTGGTGTTGACGTCGGGCGCGGGGATGTCGCGGTCAGGACCGATGAGCGGCGTCAGCTCGGTCGTGAAGCGGCGGGTCAGCCCCTCGAGCTCCTTCTGCGACAGCTGCTTGGGATCGACGATCACGCCGCCCTTGCCACCGCCGTACGGGATGTTCACGACGGCGCACTTCCAGGTCATCCACATCGAGAGGGCGCGCACCTCGTCGAGCGACACGTCCTGGTGGTAGCGAATGCCGCCCTTGGCGGGACCACGCGAGAGGTTGTGGTGGACCCGATAGCCGGTGAAGACCTCGACGTGTCCGTCGTCCATGGTGACCGGGAAGTTGACCGTCAGCTCGCGCTTCGGCACGCGCAGGACGCGGCGCAGGCCATCGTCGAGGTCGAGCTTCTCGGCGGCGGCATCGAACTGCTGCTGGGCCACGGCCCAGATATTCGGCGCCTGCAGGGTGACCGGTTCGTGGCTTGCCATCGGAGTGGCGCTGGCCTCCTCGTAGTGTCATCGGGTCCCGGGCGCCTCTGCACGCCGACGAGGCGGAAGCTGGCCACGAGTTGCGATCGAGGATTCGATTATAGGCACAGCCCCCGGCTGGCACCCCATCCGTTGGTCCTGCCCGGGTAGGATCGACCGATGACCGCCGATGACGTCCTCCAGGTGGCCCCACCGGGCCTGAGCACGACCGATGCCGAGGCGATCGCCCGCTCCGCGTTCGGCCGCGAGCTCGCCGCCGTGCCACTCGTCAGCGAGCGCGACCAGAACTTCCGCCTGACCGATGCCGGCGGCGGCGCGTGGGTGCTCAAGGTCTCGAATGCCGCCGAGGATCGGGGCGTGGTGGAGATGGAGGTCGCCGCCGTCGAGCGCATCGCGCGGCAGGACCCGGGACTGCCGGTGCCGGTCGCGCTGCCCGGGACATCGGGCTCACCGATCGCGGAGGTGACCGTGGGCGACGCCACGCACCTCGTGCGCCTGCTCCCCGCATTGCCGGGCCATCATGCCGAGCCATCCGAGCTCAACTGGGCGTCCGTTGGCGAGATCGGCGAGACGACGGCACGCGTCTGCCGCGCGCTGCGCGGCTTCTTTCATCCGTCTGCTGGGCGCGTGATCGGGTGGGACCAGCAGCGGCTGCCGCTCCTCTTCCGGCACGCCGCGATGGTCGACGACCGCGCACGCCGCGAGCTGCTGGACCGGGTGATCGCCCGCTTCGAGTCGCGCGTCGCGCCGGCCCTGCCAGGGCTGCGCTCGCAGCTCATCCACAACGACGTGACGCTCGACAACCTCCTGCTCGACGATGGCGGTCACGTCACCGGCATCATCGACTTCGGCGACATGGCCCATACCGCGCTGGTGCTCGACATCCCGGCCACGATGCAGTCGCTCGTCCGCGGCAGGACCGACATCTTCGCGGTGGCCGAGGCGTTCCTGGCGGGATACGCATCAATCACCTCGATCGAAGCGGCCGAGGCCGGCCTGCTGGGCGACCTGCTGGCCGGCCGCATGGCGCAGACGATCCTGATCAGCGCCTTCCGGACGCGCCAATATCCCGACAACGCGTACATCCACGGTTGGGCGGAGCCCGCCTGGGAGCTGCTCGAGCAGTTGGACGAGATCGGCTTCGACGAGGCGGGGCGACGACTGGCGGCCATCGCACGCGCGCCGATCGCCCAGCGCACGCCGGACGACGCGCTGCTGACGCGCCGCAGGCGCGTGCTGGGCAGCGCCCTGGAGCCACCCAGCTATCGCCGGCCGCTGCACCTCGTCCGCGGCGAGGGTGCCTGGATGGAGGCAGCGGATGGTCGCCGCTACCTCGACGCCTACAACAACGTGCCGGTGGTGGGTCACGCACACCCGCGGGTCGTCGAGGCGATCGCGCGCCAGGCGGCGACCCTCAACACGAACACGCGGTACCTGCACGAGCACGTGGTCGAGCTGGCCGAGCGGCTTATCGCGACCCTGCCCGAGGAGCTCGACACCGTCATGTTCGTGAACTCCGGCAGCGAGGCGAACGACCTCGCCTGGCGCCTGGCCACGACCGTCAGCGGAGCCGATGCCGGCCTCGTCACCGACTGGGGGTATCACGGCGTGACCCACGCCATCGCCGACTTCTCGCCCTCGGAATGGCCGCATGGCGTGCAGCCTCCGGGCGTCGAGACCTTCGCTGCGCCGAACACGTATCGCGGCCCGTATGCCGATGCCGACGATCCGGCCGTGATCGCGCGCGAGGATGTGACCGCTGCCGTCGCGCGCCTGGCGCAGCGGGGACGCCGCCCGGCGGCCCTCTTCGTGGACTCGACCTTCACCGCCGACGGCATCGTCGTGCCGCAGCCGTTGGTCGTGGCGCAGATCATCGCCGCTGCCCGCGGCGCGGGCGCCCTCTACGTGGCCGACGAGGTGCAGTCCGGCCACGGCCGCAGCGGCGAAGGGCTGTGGGGGCACACGCGCTGGGGCGTGGTGCCCGACGTCGTGACCCTCGGCAAGCCGATGGGCAACGGGCATCCCATCGCCGCGGTCATCACGCGGTCGGAGCTCGTCGATCGATTCGGCGCCGAAACGACGTTCTTCAGCACCTTCGGCGGCAATCCGGTCGCCTGCGCCGCGGCGCTCGCGGTGCTGGACGTGCTGGAGGACGAGGATCTGGTGGAGCGCGCGACGCCCATCGGCGACGCGCTGCGCTCAGATCTCCG
>JBDTNK010000123.1:0-3187 GCA_039933775.1 Chloroflexota bacterium
ACCGTGGCGGCGATGAACTCCTCGGGCGCCGATCCCTTGGCGACGAAGGCACACACGCCATCGGTCGCGATGGGATATTCCCCATTCGCGCCCCAGCCAATCACGATCACGCGCAGATCGGGATGCGCAAGGTGCAGCGAGCTGAGCAGCGCGGCGCCGGCCTCGATATCGGGGAGCCGGGGATCGACGATCACGACCGATGGGTTCAGGCGATGACTGAGATCGAGCGCCTCACGCACATCGCCCGCGGTGCCGACCACGTCGACGCCGCCGATGCGCAGCAGGTCCGCCAGGCTTGTGCGGATCCGGCGATCGGCATCCACGATGGCGACGCGTGGCGGGGCAGCCACAGTGGCGCCATTCGTGTGAGACATGGACCCAGTCTAAGTTTTGAAGCACCACGGCGGCCTCCGCCGATCGGACGAGGCGATCTACGTCATTCGACCGAGGCGCGCTCCGGGTTGGGCAACGTCACGCGGACCGTGGTGCCATCGTTCGGTGCGCTCTCGATCGCGAGGTCGGCACCGATCTGATCGGCCCGTTGGCGCATGCCGACCAGCCCCAGGTGGCCACGCGGCACGCGTTCGGGCTCGAATCCGTCGCCGTCATCGGTCACCTCCAGCACCAGGGGCCCGTCCGGCTGGCCGATGCGGACCGATGCCGCCTGCGCCCCGGCATGCTTGACGACGTTGTGGATCGCCTCCTGGGTGATGCGGTAAAAGGCCTCCTCGATCTCGATCGGCAGGCGGTCGAGGTGCTCGGCGTCGACGGTGATCGAGAGGCCGGTCCGTCCCTGCACCGCGGCGGCGTGCGTACGGATCGCCTGCACCAGTCCGTCCTTCTCCAGGCTCTGCGGGCGGAGCTCGAAGAGCAGCGTGCGCATCTCGGCCAGCGCGTCGCGCTGCAGGTCGCGCAGCTCCACGAGCTTCTGGCGCGCGCCGTCGGGGTTCGACTCGAGCAGCATCTCCATGGCGCGCATCGTGAGTCCCATGCTGAAGAGCGCCTGGGTCACCGAATCGTGGAGCTCGCGTGCCAGGTGTGCGCGCTCCTGGCCCGCGGCAAGCTCGCCGGCCTGGCGACGCAGGTCCGTCTCCAGCCGCTCGCGCTCGGTGATGTCGCGCACCGAGCCGTGCGCGCCCGCGAACCGGCCGTCGACGAAGCGACCGATCATCGCCACCTCGACCGGGGCCAGCACGCCGGTTGGGAGCGGCAGCGCCAGGCGCAACCGATACTCCTTGTCGGGCTCCGACATCATTCGGCGCCACGCGGCCTCGGCATCGGTCTGGGCGACCGCGTCGGTCAGGACGCTGAACGGCTTGCCGATGAGGTCCTCCGGCTTCCAGCCGGTGCGCACCTCGAGCGAATCGGAGAGGAACGTGAACTTGCCCTCCGCATCCATGCTCCACACGATGTCGGGGCTGTTGTCGACGAGCTGGCGGTAGCGGCGCTCCGATGCCTTGAGCTGGTCGTACAGGCGAGCATTCGTGATCGCGACCGCGGCCTGCCCCGCAAAGAGCTGCACGAGGTCGAAGTCGATGTCGGTGAAGGCAACCTCGGACCCGCCCACGCGCCCGATGTTCATGGCCCCGATCACCTCCTCCCCGGAGATCAGCGGCACGATGATGATCGCCTCGGGCTCGGCCGGCGTGCCGGGGATGTGCACGACCCGCTCGTCCTCGAGCGCGTCGTTGAGCAGCACCTGCTCGCGATGCTCGACTGACCACCAGGTCAGTCCTTCGCCGCGCGGGATGGGGAAGCCCAGCACCGCGTCCACGTTGCGGTCGCGTGCCAGCACCGGGTTGAGCACGTCATCGTCGACGCGGTAGATGGCGAGGTTGTCGTACGCGACCACGTCCTTGAGGCCCTCGGCGATCGCCTCGAGCACGGTCCCGGGGTCGAGCGTCGTGACCACCGTCTCGTTGACCTGCAGCAGGCGCCGCTGCGACTCGAGCTGGTGGGCCAGCACGGCGGACTGCTGACGCAGACTCTCCTCCAGCTCGGCGCGTTCGCTGATGTCGCGCATCGAGCCATGGATGCCGATGATCAGGCCGTCGTCCACCGTCGGCAGCATCAGGATCTCAACCGGGATCCGGCGCCCATCGAGGTGCGGGACCTCGATCCGCATGCGCTGCTCGACGTACGGGTTCTCCTCCATCGCCTTCGCGTGGCGCCGTACCGTGGGCAGCGACGCCTCGTCGGTGAGCACGTCGGTGTGCTGCCCGATGACGTCCTCCGCCGTGCGCCCGGTCAGCCGCTCGACGGCGCCGCTCACGAAGGTGAAGGTGTCCTCCGCGCCGGTCGACCAGATCATGTCCGGGCTGTTGTCGACCAGGAACCGATAGCGCCGCTCCGACTCCTGCAGCTGGTCGTACAGGCGCGCGTTGGTGAGGGCGATCGCGGCCTGGTCGGCGAGGAGCTTCAGCGTCTCGGCGTGCTCGTCGCCGAAGGCGGCACGACGGACCGCCTGCACCGTGATCGTGCCGAGCAGCCGGTCCGGACCGATGAGCGGGGCCGACATCATCGACGTCACGCCCTGCGCGCTGATGCGCGCGTCGCCCTCATCGTGCGGGAAGGACGGATCGTTGAGGTAGTCGTCGGTCCACACCACGCGCCGTTGCTTGGCGGCCATGCCGGCCACCCCCGAACCGATGGGGACCACCACGTCGTCGTCCGAGGGAGGCGTGGGCGCTGCGGCGATGGGCCGATCGAGCTTGCGCCCGTGGTCGCTGACCAGGTTGACCTGCGCGCGGTCGGCGCCGAGCAGCCGTGCGGCGGCGGCCACGGAACGCTGGATGACGCTCGATGGGTCGTGCAGCGCGGCCATCTCGGCGGCAATCGCGGCAAGCGTGCGCTGCGTCTCGACCCGGCTGCGCAGCTCGTTGTACAGGCTCGCGTTCGACAGCACGATGGCCGCGTGGCTGGCGAGGGCGCCCAGGATCTCGGCGTCCTCGGCCCCGAAGGCGGCGCGTCGCGGGGAGTAGACCGACAGTGCGCCGCTGGCCCCACTCTCGCCGATGAGCGGCGCCGCCATCTGCGAGCGCATCTTCGTCTCGCGCATCCAGTCGTCGGCGTCATCGGTATGCGGGAAGCCGTCGTCCGCCAGGTAGTCATCGGTCCAGACGACCCTGCGCTCTGCGATCGCGCGGCCGGCGATGCCCTGGCCGACCTTCAGGTTCGTGGCGAGGTC
>JBDTNK010000124.1:0-2929 GCA_039933775.1 Chloroflexota bacterium
CGGGCGAGGAAATGTGCGGCGATCGAAGCCTCATACGCGTCGGATCGGGCGCTCCAAGCCGACTCATACCGCTCGCGGGCGGTGGCGAAGTCGCCGCTCGTCTCCGCCGCGATGCCCTCGGCACACAGCTTTGCGACGGGATTGTTCGGGTCGATCGGGTCCATCATCGTGGCTCAAGGCGCAGCGTCGTGTGCAGCGTCTCGGGGAGCAACATCGACTCGGTGCTGGCGCGGCTCGCGCTCCCGTACTTGTCGCGCAGCAGGCGGCTGACGAGCTCGATGCTGGCGTCGTCCACGGCCGCGTGGGCCTGGACCTCGATCCGATCACCGTCGGGCAGCAGCGCCGCGGCGGGACGGGCGACGACGTCGCGATACCAACGGCCGCGATCACCGCGGACGGAGCGGACGTACGCGTCCTGATCATCTGCAACGATCCAGATGATGGTGCGGCGCGGCGTCCCGTGCGCGGTCATGGTCTCGATCTCCACCTCTTCCACGTCGCGGAAGCGGCCAAGCGTCATCTCATCGAACTTCATCGGTCCATTGTGGCGCTATGGTGCATGGCATGAGAGCGGTCGTCTTGCTGCGCGGGATCAATGTCGGCACGGGCACGCGCGTTCCGATGGCCGAGCTGCGCGAGGTGGCCGAAGGCATCGGCCTGACCGACGTCGCCACGTATGTCCAGAGCGGCAACCTCGCCTTCACGGTCGCGACGCTGGACGAGGCGCGGCTGGCGTCGAGCCTCGAGGCCGCAATCCTGACTGGGTTCGGTGTCAGGTCGCCGGTGATGATCCGGACCGGGGCCGAGCTGGCGACCGTCGCCAGCTCGCATCCGTTCGCGGCTGACGAGGAGCGCCCGGCGCTGCTCCACGTCGTCTTCCTGCGCGCCGCGCCCGCGAAGGAGGATCTCGCCAGGCTCGATCCGGCGCGATCACCGGCCGACCGGTTCACGCTCGACGGCCGGGAGTTCTACCTCCACTATCCGAACGGATCGGGCCGGTCGAAGCTCACGCTCGACTACATCGAGCGACGGCTCGGCACGGTGGCCACGGCGCGGAACTGGAAAACGGTGCAGCGGCTGGCCACGATGACGGAGAAACCTGGCCGATGACGCACGATCTCGCCCGACTCGCCGACCGCCTGCGCCAGCTCCACGCGGGCCCAGGACCGCTCATCCTGCCCAACGCGTGGGACGTGGCCAGTGCACGCGCGTTTGCCGCGCTGAACGTTTCGGCGATCGCGACCACCAGCGCCGGCGTTGCCGAGTCGCTCGGCTACGAGGACGGCGAGACGGCGCCGGCGGACGCCATGCTGGCCGCCGTGGCAAGCATGGCCGCGGCGATCGGGGATCTGCCGCTGACCGCGGACCTGGAGGGCGGCTACGGCCTGGCGCCGCGTGACCTTGTCGATCGACTCCTGGCCACGGGCGCCGTGGGCCTCAATCTCGAGGACACCGATCATCGCGGCGGGGGACTCCTGCGGGCCGATGCGCAGGCGCAGCGCATCGCGGCGGTGAAAGCCGCCGGTCATTCGGCGGGTGTCGACATCGTGGTCAACGCCCGCGTCGATGTCTTCATCCGCGAGGTCGGCGCACCGGAGACGCGCATGGACGAGGCGTTGCGCCGCGCTCGCCGCTACGTGGAGGCGGGTGCCGACTGCGTCTACCCGATCTGGCTCGCCGACGAAACCGAGATCGCGACCTTCGTCGCCGGCGTGGCCGCCCCGGTGAACATCTATGCTCGCGATGCCGCGCCGCCGATCCGCCGGCTTGCCGAGCTCGGCGTGCGGCGCGTGACATTTGGTTCGGGCCTCTTCCAGGCCGCCATGACGGCAGCCGTCACGCGCTTTGGCGAGGTCCGGCGTGGCTCAGCCGACGAGCAGGAAGATGAGCGGAACGACCGCCGTGGAGGCGTTGATCACGAAGTGGACCACGATGAGTGACGTGAGACGCCGCATCCGCGCGTAGACGATCCCCGCGCCGATGCCCCACACCAGGAAGGCGGCGGCGTAGACCAGCGTTCCTGGGATGCTCAGTGCGTAGGTCATGTGCTGCAGGCCGAATCCAATGGCCATCACGCCGATCGCGAACCGGCCGCTGCCGCTCAGTGCCTCGAGGCGCGGCTGCACGTAGCCGCGGTAGTGCATCTCCTCGACGATGGGGTTCACGAGCGGAAAGAGGATCGCCGCGACGATCGCGACCCAGGTCGGCACGCCGGGCACGATGCTCGCATCCGCCAGCGGTCCGGCGAAGACGGCGCTCATCGCCGTGCCGAAGTCGCCGCCACCCGCCACCCCACCCAGCAGCACCGCCCCGACGACGATCGCGACGATGAATGGCACGTTGAGCAGGATGAGCAGCGCGACGCCCCAGGCGAGATCGGGGAGGGCGCGGCTGCGGTCGAAGCCGATGAGATCGCGGAGCGCGATGCCTTCTCGCATGGTCAGGCGACGCAGGAGCGCGATCGATACCAGGTTGACGATCACCGTGACCAGCGACGCGGTGAGCAGCGCCGAGAGGAATGGATGGTCCGCACCGCCGATGATGTAAATCCCGAACGCGATCGCGATCCCCACCAGGATCAGCGGGAGCCTAATGAAGGCCATCACGAGTGGCCAGCCCCAGCCGATGCGTCGCGCAGCGACGCGCTCGCGGATGCGCTGCAAACCGTTCGGATCGGACATGCCCGCGCCAACCGTCCTCGCGCCAGAACGCGCGGTCATCGGTCGAAGAGGACGCTACCCGCCAGCCAGTCGAGAGCCGCCGGCGCGGAGCGCAGGATCGAGATGTGACCGTCCTCGGGCTTCAGCCACAGCTCGGCGCCGGGAATGCGCCCCGCCAGCCACGCGCTGTGCGAGCTCGGTGCGATGCGGTCCCGGCCCCCGTGAAGCAGCAGCGTCGGCACCGCCACATCGGCGGGATCGAAGCCCCA
>JBDTNK010000125.1:0-2561 GCA_039933775.1 Chloroflexota bacterium
CGCCAGATAGCGCTCCGCCTGCGCCAGCGCCTGTGGATGGCTGGCAACGCTGCGGATGCCGGCCAGCGAGGCGCCCGGAACACCGAGCAGCGCGTGGCGGATGGGCAGCAGCGCCTCGCCGACGACGGCGAGCCTGGCGCGCACCAGCGCATCCACCGCCTCGCCCACCGTGCCGGCCACCGAGTTCTCGAGCGGCAGCATGGCGGCGGCGGCGCACCCGTCGACCACTGCCGCGCAGACCGCCGAGAAGGTCGGCAACGGAAGTGGCGTCACCGCGTCGTCGCCGAAAAAGCCGAGCGCCGCCTCTTCCGAGTAGGCTCCCGGCTCTCCCTGGTAGGCGATGAGCGAGCGCTCAGTCGGGATTGAACATCTCCGAGAAGCGCTCGCTGTGCGCTTTCCGTCCCGCGGCATCATCGTCCGTCGCGGGCAGGGCGGTCTCGCCGGGAGCCGGCGCGGCCTCCGCGAGGTCGACCTCGTTGTGCGCCACGAGCCGGTTGATGGCATCGACGTAGGCGACCAGCGACGCCTCGAGCACGTTGTCATGCGCACCGCGTCCGGGGTGCGCGGGGGCCTCGGGATCGCCGCCACGCGGCCGCAGGCTGAGCGTCACGACGGCGGCGGTCTCGTGCCCCTGCCCGGTGGCGTGGACGTTGTACGTCTGCAGCTCGACGCCCTGGCCCAGCACCGGTCCGAGCGCGGTGTCGACCGCTCGCAGCAGGGCATCGATCGCCCCGTTGCCGGCCGCGTGCGCCCGCCATTTGCGCCCGCCTCCGTCGAGCACGAGGTCGGCGCGGCTAGCCCGCTGGCTGCCCGACGTCGCGGACCAGCGTTCCACGCTGAAGGCGACATCGGTCTGTTCGTCGGCTGCTGTAGTTGGCATGAGGTCGGCTCCTTCAGGCAGGGACTTCGCTGGTCGGATGCGTCGCGGTCCTCCGGATGGACCGATGCTCCCCCGGTGCGGGCCGGGCATCGGCCTTCCAGAGGCCATATTCGAGTGAGTCGGTGAGAGCCGCCACGCTGGCGGCGATGATGTTCTGATGCGAGCCGACGGTTGCCCACGTGCCGGACGGGCCCGATGACTCGATGATGACGCGTGTGCGCGCCGCCGTCGCGGCCTCGCCGTCCAGGATGCGCACCTTGTAATCGACCAGGTGGATGGCATCCAGCTCCGGATAGAACGCCTCGAGCGCCTTGCGCAGCGCGCCGTCCACGGCGTTCACCGGGCCATTGCCCTCGGCGGCGGTGTGCAGCAGCTCACCCTCCACCTCCACCTTGACCGATGCCTCCGATCGCACGCCGCCCGAGTTGCGCTGGTCGACGAGCACGGTGAAGTCGACGACCCGGAAGGGCGGCACATAGTCGGGCGCCTGGCGCCGGATCAGCAGCTCGAAGCTGGCCGGGGCGCCCTCGAAGCTGGCGCCCTCGTTCTCGAGTCGCTTCACGAGACCGCTGAGGGTCCGTGCGTCGATGACGCCCTCGAGCTCGTGGCCGAGCTGCTCGGCCAGCCAGCCGGCGTTGGCTCGCCCGCCGAGCTCGCTGACCACGAGCCTCATCTCGTTGCCGACGACCGCCGGATCGACGTGCTGGTACGCGTCGCGGACCCGCATCGTGGCGGCGCCATGGACGCCGCCCTTGTGGGCGAAGGCGCTCATGCCGACGTACGGGGCATGCGCGTCGGGCGCGATGTTCGCGATCTCTGCCACGGTCCGGCTCAGCTCGCCGAGCGTGCGCAGATCCTCGCCGGCCGGGACGGTCGAGTGGCCGGCCTTCAGCGCCAGGTTGGCCCAGATCGTCACGATGTTCGCGTTGCCGCAGCGCTCGCCGTAGCCGTTGATCGTGCCCTGCACGTGGCGAATCCCCTGCTGCACCGCGGCGAGCGAGTTGGCCACGGCCAGCCCCGCGTCGTCGTGGACGTGGATCCCCCAGGTGACCTCGTCGTCGCCGAGCGTGTCGATCGTGGCGCGGATGATGGCGCTCAGCTCATCGGTCATGAGGCCGCCATTCGTGTCGCACAGCGTGAGCGTGGTGGCACCGGCGGAGCGTGCCGCGCGGAGCGTCTGCAGCGCGTACGCGGGATCGGCGCGGTAGCCGTCAAAGAAGTGTTCGGCGTCGTACACCACTTCGCGACCGGCGCCACTGAGCAGCGCCACCGAGTCGCCGATCATCGCCAGGTTCTCCTCAGCGCTTGCGCCGAGCACCTCGGTGACATGCAGGAGCCAGCTCTTGCCGAAGATCGTGACGACCGGCGTGTCGGCCTCGAGCAGCGCGCGCAGGTTCGGATCGTCGCCGGCCGCGTTGGACCTGTGGCGCGTGGATCCGAACGCGGCGAGCTTCGCGTTGCGCCAGGTCACGCCGCGCGCGGCGTCGAAGAACTCGACGTCCTTCGGATTCGAGCCGGGCCAGCCGCCCTCGACGTATGGGAAGCCGGCGGCGTCGAGGAGCCGCGCGACGCGCAGCTTGTCGGCCAGGCTGAGGACGAGCCCCTCGCGCTGCGTCCCGTCGCGCAGCGTCGTGTCGTAGAGCAGGACGGGCGCGGTCATGCCGCCACCGGGGTCTGCGCG